>CAYZFR010000035.1:20584-27664 GCA_964477875.1 uncultured Myxococcales bacterium | reverse complement strand
CGTCGGCGAAGCTCCGGGTCACCGCCTGTATGTACGGAAACTCCTCCCGGCAGGGGCCGCACCAGGTCGCCCACACATTGGTCACAACGTACTCGGCGTCCTGGGCCCGGACCGCAGCCAGAAACTGCTTTCCGTCCATCCGGATGAGCCCCTCTTCGGTCTCCGACCCCGAAGGCCCGGGGGGAGGGACCTTCGGCACCTCGGCCGGCCTCTCGGTACAGGCCGTCAAGAGCAGCAAACCCAGCGCCAGGAGCTTCACGTCTCGGGTCCTAGCAAATCGGGACTCGGGACCCACGCTCTTTCCAAAGATTGCCCGGGTCCAGCCTCGACCGATCCCGAGGGGGTGCGCCCCGAGCTGCTTCGGACCTGGGGCGCCCCCTGCCATGCTCACTCGGTTCGCCGTCGCGCCACCAGCAGCCACCGAAACATCGGCGCCCAGCGCAGCTGGACGATCTCCAGCCCCGCCAGCTCGCAGAACGCCTGCAGTTCGACGCGGCTGAAAGCACGATTGACCGAGAGCGGTCCGTCGTTTCGAACGAAGCGAGACTTGGAGAGGAGCTTGGTCAGCCCCTTGATGCCAGCGTAGGCGACCACGTGCCGGTGCAGATCGTTGACCACGAGGCCGCTTCGAGCCACCCGCCCCATGGCGCGGAGCATCTCGACCGCCGCCTCGTCGTCGAAGTGGTGCAGGGTGAGGGCCATGTGAACGACGTCGTGGGAATCATCGGGAAGGTCGTGGAGGTCCTGCACGTCGAAGCGCAGCTCGGGGTGGGCCGTCGAGTGCTGGCGAGCGTAGCGTACCGCCACCTCGCTCAGCTCGATGCCTCGGTACTGGAGGGTTCTGGCTCGGCGGCGCGCCCACTCGGCGAGGACCCGTCCAAAGTCGCCGCCTCCGGCGCCCACGTCGAGAACGTCGAGGTCGCCCTCGGGCACCAGGCGCTTCACGCCCTCGATGCTGACCGCGTGGCCGCCGAGGCGTCGATTGATGACGTCGAGCTCGTGATAGACCGTGAACAGCTCGGCTTCGTCGGCGTCGGGGGCGTCCATGAGCTCGGCGTCGTAGCGCCGCTCGGGACGATAGCCGAGCCAGCGCTCAGTTCGGCTCATCATCGTTCTTGTCGAGCTTGCGGTAGAGAGTGCGCCGATCGAGCCCCAAGATCTTGGCGGCCCGAGTCTTGTTGCCGTTGGTCGCCTTCATGACGGTGTTGATGTAGCGGCGCTCTATCTGCTCCAGGGTCGGCATCTGATCCGGGTCGTCATCGGCAATGACGAAATCCTCACGCTCGAAGTCCTGGATCTTGCTCGGCAGGTCCTCGACCGTGACCTGGTCGAACTGGGTCAGGGTCACCGCACGCTCGATGACGTTCTGAAGCTCGCGAACGTTTCCTGGCCAGTCGTAGTCTAGGAGCCGCCGAGCGGCGGGCTCGGCGACGCCACTCACCGGCCGGCCGGCGCGCTGGGCATAGACCCGGATGAAGTGGTGGACGAGTCCGAGGACGTCGTTCCCCCGTAGCCGCAGCGGCGGAACCTCGATCTGCACCACGTTGATGCGGTAGTAGAGGTCCTCGCGGAACTCGCCCTGCTCCACCATCGCCTCGAGATCCCTGTTGGTGGCGGCCAGGATCCGCACATCGACCTCTCGCTCTTCGCTGCCGCCCACCGGTCGCACCTTTCCCTCCTGCAGGACCCGAAGCAGCTTGACCTGCATTTCGGACGGCATGTCGCCGATCTCGTCCAGGAACAGCGTCCCGCCATCGGCCTCCAAGAAGAGCCCGGGCCGGCTCTCCTTGGCGTCGGTGAAGGCGCCCTGAACGTGTCCGAACAGCTCCGACTCCAGTAGACTGGCCGGCATGGCGCCGCAGCTGACGGCCACGAAACGGCGAGCGGCGCGTTGGCTCTCCTCGTGGATCGCCCGGGCGACCAGCTCCTTGCCGGTGCCGCTCTCTCCCGTGATGAGCACAGTGGCCGAGCTGGGGGCGACGCGAGCGACGAGATCGTGGGTCTTCCGCATCAGGGGACTGTCGCCGAGGATGCGCGGGAAGCCGGACTCGTCCCGAGAGCGAAGGCGGGTCAGCTCTTGACGGAGGGCCGCATGTTCGAGGGCCCGCTCGACCGAGATCCCGAGGACCCGCAAATCGATGGGCTTGGTGATGTAGTCGTAAGCGCCGGCGCGGATGGCAGCCACCGCCGTCTCCAGGCTGCCGAAGGCGGTGATCACGATGACCGGCAGGTCGGGCCGAAGCGCAGCGAAGCGTTCACAGAGCTCGAGGCCCGAGATCCCTTTCAGCTCGAGATCGGTGAGGACGACGTCGAAGTCCTCCCGGTCGATGGCCTGCAAGCCAGACTGCGCATCCTTACGCGTCTGCACCTGATGACCCGACGCAGCCAAGGCCATCTCGACCATGGAGCAGGCCGATGGATCATCGTCGACGACGAGGATCCGCGAAGACTGTTCGCGCGCGTCCACCCGAATTCGCGAATAACCCAGCGGTATCGAACTGGCCACTCCCGCGTGGCCGAAGCCGGAATAGGCGATTCAGACCGGGTCAACCGGCCGGTTCGTCATCGCACGGGCTGCGCCTGGAAAGGCGCCGACACCTCGTCGAGGCGCGCGACTTGCGCCGGAGTGAGGTGGACCTCGAGGGACCCCGTGTTGTCCCGAGCCTGCGCCTCGGACCGAGCGCCCGCGATGGCGAAGGCGCCTTTGGCCATCACCCAGGCCAAAGCGACTTGGGCGGGCGTTGCCCCGTGCTCCGTCGCCACTGCCTCCACCGCGTCCACCACCGGCTTGGCGCGCTCCAGGGTCGCGTCTTGGTTTCGCGGCAGGAAGCGACGGAGCAGGTTGAGCCTCTGCTTCAGCTCCGGCGCCCGGTGGTACTTGCCGGTCAGCAGCCCCTGCTCCAACGGTGAGTAGGCCAGGATCGAGATCTGCTGGCTTCGGCAGAGCTCCAGCACCCCGTTCGTCTCGATGCGCCGGTCCAGGAGGCTGTACTTCACTTGGTTGGAGGCAAGGTGCAGCTCGGACGCCTGCAGCGCCGCGACCGCCCGCTCCAGACGAGGGACGTCGTAGTTGCTGACCCCGATCGCCTTGACGCGCCCCTTCGACTTCAGCTTGGCCATCGCCCGCATCACCGCTTCGACCGGAGAGAGCGAAAGCGGGTGATGCACCTGATGGAGATCCACCGGATAGGGGCGGAGCGCGTCTTCTCGGCGGTGGAAGGTGTCGAGAACCGAGGGCGAGGTCCGGAGCGCCGGCCACCACTTGGTCGCGACGACCACGCTGCCCGGCGCGACCTCGGCCGCCTGGAGGGCGCCGGCGAGGCATCGCTCCGAGGTCCCCTGACCGTAGGCCTCGGCCGTGTCGAACCAGTTCACCCCAGCCTGGAGGGTCGTGGCGACGATGGCCCGGGTCGTCTGTTCGTCCAAGGCCGGCCAGTAGGCACCAGCCAGGCCCCTCCCCTTCGAGAACTGCCAGCAGCCGAGGCCTAGCGCGCTGAGTCGAAGGTCGGTTCGGCCCAGTCGACGAAGCTCCATGACTTGGCGCTAGCCCAAACACCTGCCCCGGGCGACCGTTTCCCAGCCATCTCTGGCTCCGCCTCCGCGGAACGGGCACACTCACCGGGTGTGGCGGACCTTGTTCGCGCTGGCGCTCTTCGCCGGCGGCGTGGCCGAAGCCGAAGAGCGGCAGGTCAGCTCTCGCGCCGAGCAGATCTCCGTGCAGACCCTGGACGTCCTCACGCGACGAGGGGACCTGGCGCTGATCGAGAATGACGGCGAGCGCTGCCAGCAGGTCGCGCTATTCGGACGGGTGGACGCATCGCCAGCCGAGGTCTGGGACCTGCTGATGGACGTCCAGGCCTACCCCCGCTTCATCCGCACCATGGACACGGTGCGCATCGTGGACGTGGAAGATGGGCTCGTCGCCTACCGGTGGAACGTCGCCATCCCTCCCATCCTCCGCCTGACCGGGACCCGGCTTCAGCGCGGCAAGCGACCTCACGTCATCGAGGTCCGCGGCCACTCTGGCGCTCTGCGCGGGACGCGAGAGCGCTTCGAGCTCTTCGAGGTCCCAGGCGGCACCCTGCTCGGTATGTACCGAGCCCTCGACTTCGAGACCGGCGGTCTATTGATGCGAACGCTGACCAACATCGACCCGGGCATGGAAGAGGGCATGACCCTCGCTTCGCTGCTCATGCACATGAACGGCGTTCGCCAGGAGCTGGGGGCGGGAGGCTCGGACTCGCGAGAGAAGGCGAACCGAACTCCGACCGAGTTCGCCCGCCTGGAGCTGGAGAAACAGGGCGTCCTCGAAGGTCTGGTCCCGCTCCTCGATATCGGCACCCTGGCCCTCATCGAGTCTCACCCCGGCGGTGAGCTTCGCCAGGTGGCGGTGCTCACCACCGTCGAAGCCCCCCGGGACCGACTAGCGGGTGTGGTGGGCCAACCGGGGGCCTATCCCGAGTTCATGACCAGCCTGAAGCGAATGGAGGTCGAACGAACCCAGGACCACGAGCTGGCGCTGAACTGGAAGATCTCGGTGCCCATGGCCTCCATGTCTGGTCGATCGAAGATGGTCTTTCGTCCCGACGGCAGCATCGACGCCTGGACGGTGGGGGGTGACGTCAAAGACGGCCGCTGGCGTTGGGAGTTTCACGCCCTCGACGAGGAGCGCTCGGTCCCCGTCCACTACGTATACTCCGACCTTCGGGAGTCTTCCTTCTTCACCCGCATCGTATTGAACGCCGAGCCGATGCTGGAGCACGGCATCGTGGGGGCGAGCGGCACGGTGGCCGTAACCGGCATGAAGGCACGGGCGGAAGGGGTGCGCTGATTGCGTTGGGTGGTCGGTGACATCCAGGGCTGCGGGCGCACGCTGGACGCGCTCCTGGCGCGGGTGGGCTTCTCTGACACGGACGAGCTGTGGCTGGTCGGCGACCTCGTCAACCGGGGCCGGCGCAACGTTCGGGTCCTCCGGCGGGCCCGAGAGCTCGGCGCCCAGGTCGTCCTTGGCAACCACGACCTGCACTTGATGGCCCGGGCCGAAGGGCTCGTTCCGCCCAAAAAGCAAGATACCCTGCAGGATGTGCTCGGGGCCTCGGACCGCGAAGAGCTCCTGGCCTGGCTGCGGTCCCGCCCCTTCGTTCATCACCAAGGAGGCGACCTGATGTTCCACGCCGGCCTGCTCCCCGGCTGGGATCTCGATTTCGTGCTCGCGCTGAACCGACGGCTGATGGCCTGGATGGAAGTCGACCCCGCAGGCATGGCCGCCGCCTTTCGCGCTGGGCGAGACCCCGGTCGAGGGCGGGCCGAAGACGCCCGGGCCCTCGGCGTCCTGCTCGGCGTTCGCATGCTGGACGCCGACGGCCAGCCGACCCGGGACTTCGTCGGCCCGCCCGAAGAGGCCCCTCCAGACCTGAACCTGACACCCTGGTACGACGCCCACCCCGGGATCCGGGGACACACGACCTATTTCGGCCATTGGTCGGCCCTCGGCCATCGGCGCCTGGGCCCCTTCGTCAGCCTCGACTCCGGCGCCGTGTGGGGCCGACACCTGACCGCCGTTTGCACCCAAGACGGGACCGTGGTCGAGCAGCCGACCTTGGATGAAGACCTGACATGAAGATCTTGTTCGTTTGCCTAGGAAACATCTGTCGCTCCCCCACCGCCGAGGGCGTCTTTCGGGAAGAGGTCGCGCGGGCCCGGCGAGACGCGGAATTCGAGATCGACTCGGCGGGGACCGGGGGCTGGCACGCGGGCGAGCCCCCCGACCGAAGGATGCGCTCCGCGGCCAAGAAGCGAGGCTACGTACTGGATGGCAAAGCTCGGAAGGTCCGGCCCGAAGACTTCCACGAGTTCGATCTCATCCTCGCCATGGACGCCTCGAACTACGAGGATCTGAAGCGTATGCAGCCTGCCAACGGCAAGGCGGAGCTTCAGAAGTTTCGGGACTACGACCCCGAGGAACCAGGCGCCGACGTTCCGGACCCGTATTACGGCGGCCCGGACGGCTTCGACGAGGTGGTCGAGATGTGCGAGCGGACCGCCCTGGGGATCATCAGCCACTTCGGGGCCGGCGACTTCCCGAGCCCGAGCTCGGGTCGATGAGCCACGAAGCTGCTCGACGCCTGCTCGACGCCGCGGGCTTTCGCGAGGCCGAGCTCAGACCTCTGGGGGGCGGAGACATCGGTGCTGCCTATCGGGCCTCGACGCCGTCGGGCGACGCCTTCGTCAAGGTCGCCCGGGCCGGTTTCGAGACCGACTTCGGCGCCGAGGCGGCGGGACTGCGGCACATTCGAGCCGCCTCCTCGATCCTCAGGATCCCGGAGGTGCTGGCGGTCGGCGAAGAGGGTCTGGTCCTGGAGTTCGTGGATCGTGGGCGGCCTGGTCCCGACTACGACGCCCGCCTCGCCGAGGGGCTGGCCGAGATGCACGAGGCGACGGCCGAGGCCTACGGCTTCGAGCGCACGACATACTGCGGCGCCACGCCGCAGCCCAACCCGTGGACGAACAGCTGGGTCGAGTTCTACGTCGAGCATCGGATCCGCCATCAAATCCGGTCGCTGGAGAAGCGGGGCCGGATCCAAAGCGGGGAGGAGGCGCGATTGTCGGCCTGGGCAGACGGCCTCTCGGATCGCCTGGCCGAACCCGAGCGCCCGGCCCTGATGCATGGGGACCTGTGGTCGGGAAACATCCTGTGCGACGGCGAAGGCCGCCCCGTGATCCTGGACCCGGCCGCCTACTTTGGCTGCGCCGAAGCCGAGCTCGGCATGCTGACCTGGATGGGGGGCCGCAGCCGGCGCTTTTACGAGGTCTACGTCGAGGCCGCCCACCTGCCAGCCGACTGGCAGACCCGGGCCGACGCCTACCGGGCCTACCACGTCATGAACCACGCCACTCTGTTTGGGGGCCCCTACCTGAACGAGGCCCTCTCCATGGCGGACAAATGAACCGCGCGCGCAGGCCGCGCAGCGGCCGAAGCGACGCGCAGCGAGCAAAGCGAGCGTAGCAGGGGTGGGCCCGGCTCAGCCGGGACCGGGCCCCCCTAGTACGGCCTCCGGTCGTTGAGCTCCCGCCAGTGGT
>CAYZFR010000035.1:3930-20484 GCA_964477875.1 uncultured Myxococcales bacterium | reverse complement strand
GCCGGGACCGGGCCCCCCTAGTACGGCCTCCGGTCGTTGAGCTCCCGCCAGTGGTCGGGGTGCTCGTGGGCCCTTCGGATCATGGGGGCGAGCTCTCGATGGATGTCGTGGTTGGGGGTCCAGTTCAGGACCTCGCGGGTCGAGCTGAGGTCGAGCTCGAAGTGCTCGCCAGCGAACTTGATCATCCAAGGCTTGATGAAGTCGTCGACCCCGAAGAGGTCGAGGACGGCGGCGCCGGCCTTGGCCAAGAAGCGAGGCACCCGGATGACCTTGCCCTTGGTGCCATGGAAGATCTCGGAGGCCGTCTCTTGGATCGTCCGATAGGTCACCGGGTCGGGCTCGCCGACCAGCTGTCGCATCACTCCTTCTCGTCCTCGGGCCGCGGTGAGGGCCTTGTCGAAGGCCCGGGCCACGTCGTCGACGTGGACGTAGCAAATGCCTCGGTCGATGGGCCCGGGATAGAAGCCAGCCAAGGACGAAGAACGTACCCGCTCGATCTGCTTGTAGAGCGGCACCAGCTCGCACCAGTCGCTGTAGACGCCAGCCAACACCAGCTCCACCCGGGGCTGGGGGATCTCGGCCGCCTCCAGGATCTTCTCGCAGCGAAGCTTGTGGGCCGGGTAGGCCCAAAAGCCGGCCCGAGGGCTCTCCTCGGTCAGCCGGCGGCCGGGCTCGGTCGGCTCCATGTTGGCCATGCTGCTCGCGTACACGAAGGGCACGTGGGTCGGGAGGCGCTCCCCCATCCGCTGCAGGAGATGTTCGAGACCGGTCTCGACCGACTGGTAGCGAGGGTCGCCCTTGTTCTTGAAGTCGTAGTGGGCGACGAGGTCGATGATCCCGGCCAGGTTGTTGCCCTCCAACTCCATGTCACGGACCAGCGCGTCCACCGCCGCGGGATCACCGACGTCCATCTCCAGCTGACGCTCGAAGGCCTCCTCTGGTGGTTCGGTCCACGCGCGGTCGACCGAGCTCAGCGCGTAGCGCGAGCCGAGCTGCTTTCGGAGGGCGCGCCCGACGAATCCGGCCGCACCGAGGATCACGACGCGTTCACGCATTGGCTTTGGGAATCACGAAATCGGCGAAACGCGCCAGCATCCAGTCCGAGGTCTGCGGAAAGCCACCGAAGAGCCGGGCGGCCATCCGGTTGGCCAAGCCGGGCACCACCATCGCCTCGCCTCGCTCGTAGGCCCGAGCGACGTAGCGACCGACCTCATCGGCCGACATCGAAGGTACCACGCTCGATAGTCCCTGGGTCATGGCGGTGCGCGTGTAGCCGGGGAGGACGACGCCGAGATGGACGCCGCTCCCGTTCAGCTCCGCCCTGAGACTTCGCATCAGGGTGAACAAAGCCGCCTTGGAGGCGGCGTAGGTCGCGTTGCCGGGGAAGGGCACGAAGGAGGTCAAAGATCCCACGGTCACGATCCGACCGAAGCCCCGTCTCTTCATCCGCCGCACCTCGGCTTCGAGAATGGACAGCGGCGTCAGGTAGTTGAGCTGCAGCTCCCGCTTGATGGCCCCCGACTCGGAGTCCGTAAAGGGTCGGTCGTTGGCCATCCCCGCGTTCAGGACCCAGCCGTCGGGCACGATCCCCCGCTCGGCGAGCATCGAAAGCAGGCCGACTCCGCCGTCCTCTCGGGACAGGTCCGCCACCAGCGGCTGCGCCTCGCCCGGCAAGCCGCGACACATTGAGTCGAGCGCGCTCTGTGTCCGTGAGACGAGGATGAGCCGCCGGCGGGCAGAGGCCAGATGACTGGCCGCCGCCGCCCCGATGCCCCGGGAAGCTCCGGTGATTACGATGGTCTCCACGTCCGGCACCTTGGCGCGCCGGTGGCTTCAGTCTAGCTCGATGACGATTTTGCCGAAGTGACCGCCTCCGGCGAAGCCAGCCAAGGCATCCTTCGCACCTTCGAAGGGCACCCGGCGGTCGATGACGGGGCGAAAGCCCGCGGCTGCGATGCCCCGATTCATGGCCCGAAAGCACTCGCGAGAGCCGACGATCACGCCCTGCAAACGGATGTTCCGCATGACGACCGACAGCAGGTCGAGCTCGGCTCGGGTCCCGCCGAGTACGCCGATGAGGGCGATGAAGCCCCCGGGACGGATGCAGGCCAGACTCTGGACCAGGGTTTCGGCGCCGCCGAGCTCCAGCACGTGGCTCACGCCGCCGGTCCGCTTCTTTATCGCCGCGCCCCAGTCCGCGGTCTCGCGGGTGCAGATCCCATGGTCCGCGCCGAGCGCCAGGGCCCGCTCCAGCCGTTCTGGAGAGGAAGAGGTCACGATGACCTCCGCCCCCGCCATCTTGGCGAAGGCCAGACCGAACAGCGCCACGCCGCCGGTGCCCTGAATGAGGACCGTGTCCCCCGGCGTCAACGCTCCCTGCTCGACGAGGGCCGACCAAGCGGTGACGCCGGCGCAGGGCAAAGTAGCTGCTTCTGCCGCATCGAGATGCTCGGGCAGCTTCACAAGCTCTCGAGCCTGCAGCACGGCCTCCTGCCGGAGCATCCCCGGCACGCGCCCGCCCCGGGTCTGGCGCAGCCGCCGTCCTTCGGGGACCGGACCCGCCTCCCAGTCGGAGAAGAAGGTGGCCGCCACCCTGTCGCCGACCGCGAAGGCCTCCACCGAATCACCGACCTCGGTCACCCACCCCGCGCCGTCCGACAGAGGGATGAGGGGCAGGGGCAGCCGGGGGTCGTAGCGGCCCTCGACCATCAGATGGTCCCGGAAGTTCAGGCTGCACGCCTCGACCCTGACCCGAACTTGGGTCGGCCCCAGGGGCGCGGGTGGCGCGTCGACGAGAGCGAGCTGCTCGGCGCCAAAGGCCGGCAGCGACCAGGCCTTCACCCCTCGTACCGCAGGAAGACGGCCCCCAGGGGCGGGAGGATGAGGGGGAGGCTCTGGAAGTGTCCGTGCATCGCGACCGGGGTGGCGTCCATGCCGCCAAAGTTACCCTGGCCGCTCCCGCCGTAGATCGGCGCGTCAGTGTTCATCACCTCGCGATAGAAACCGTCCTTGGGGACCCCGACCCGGTAGTTGAAGCGGGGTATGGGCGTGAAGTTGAAGGCCACCACCATCAGGTCTTCCGGCTCTTCGCCCTTTCGAACCAGGGACAGGATGTTCTGGTCGGCGTCGGTACAGTCGATCCAGTCGAAGCCTCGAGGCTCGAAGTCGAGCTGGTGCATGGCCGGGTCGCCGGCGTGCATGCGGTTGAGATCGCCGAGACAGCGCATCAGCCCACCGTGGAGCGGCTCGTCGAGGAGGTGCCAATCGAGGCTGCTCTCGTGATTCCACTCCTTGGCCGTGCCGAGCTCGGCCCCCTGAAAGAGCAGCTTTTTGCCGGGCATGGCGTACATATAGGCGTAGAGAAGACGCAGATTGGCCATCTTCTGCCAGTGATCGCCGGGCATCTTGCCATACAGCGACCCCTTCCCGTGCACCACTTCGTCATGGCTGAGCGGCATCACGAAGTTTTCGTTGAAGGCGTAGACCTGCCGGAAGCTCAGCTCCCCATGGTGGAAGCGCCGGTGGATGGAATCCTTGGAGAAGAACCGCAAAGTGTCATGCATCCATCCCATGTCCCACTTCATGCTGAAGCCGAGACCGCCCAGCTCGATGGGGCGCGACACCATGGGCCACGCCGTGGACTCCTCGGCGATGGTGACCGAGCCTGGGAACTCACCGAGCAAGGTCCGATTCAGGTGGCGCAGGAAGTCCATCGCCTCCAGGTTCTCGCGACCACCGTACTGGTTGGGGATCCACTCGCCATCGCCACGAGAGTAATCGAGGTAGAGCATCGAGGCGACGGCATCGACCCGAAGACCATCGGCGTGAAACTCGTCCATCCAGAAGCAGGCGCTGCTGGTCAGGAAGGAGCGGACCTCGTTGCGGCCGTAGTTGAAGATCGCGCTCCCCCAGTCCGGGTGGTAGCCCTGCCGCGGGTCCGCATGCTCGAAGAGATGGGTGCCGTCGAAGTAGATGAGCCCGTGCTCATCGGTGGGAAAGTGCGACGGCACCCAGTCGAGGATGACGCCGAAGCCCTCCTGGTGAAGGACGTCGATCAGGTACTTCAGGTCGTCCGGGGTGCCGAAGCGCGAGGTGGGGCTGAAGTAGCCGGTGCACTGGTAGCCCCATGAGCCGTAGAAGGGGTGCTCCATCACCGGCAGCAGCTCGACGTGCGTGAACGCAGTGTCCCGCAGATGCCGAACCAGCCAATCGCCCATCTCCCGGTAATTCAGCGGCCGGTTCCCTTCCTCGGGGACGCGGCGCCAGGAGCCGAGGTGGAGCTCGTAGGTGCTCATCGGCGCCTTCATCGGCTCCGATGCGGCGCGCTTCTTCATCCACGCGTCGTCCGACCACCGATGGGTGGAAGCGTGAACGACGGAGGCCGTCTGGGGCGGAACCTCGGCGAAGCGTCCGAAGGGGTCGGTCTTCTCCACGGTGTAGCCCCCCTGAGTGGAGCGGATCCTGAACTTGTAGCGGCTGCCGGCGTCGACCCCGGGCAGGAAGCTCTCCCACAGCCCCGAGCCCTCTCGCGGCTCCAGTCGCCACCCTGGGTTCGCCCACTCGTTGAAGTCACCGAAGACCTCGACCTCCTGAGCGTTGGGGGCCCAGACCCCGAACACCACGCCTGCCTCTCCGTCGTGCTCGACCAGGTGAGCGCCCAGGCAGCGATACAGGCGAGTGTGGGTGCCTTCGTTGAAGAGGTGAACGTCCATGGAGCCAAGCAGTCGTTCAGTCATGATTGGGTCTCTCCTCCGGCGGCGAGGCTGAGGATGCCCCGGGCGGGGATACCGACCATCTGCGGCCGGTGGTTCAGCTCGTAGTTGAGCTCGTACACAGCTTTTTCCATCAAGTAGGCTTCGAGCAGCCGCGGGATGCCATTTTGGTTTGGAAGGAACCGAGCGCCCTCGGCCCGGGTCAGGTAGGCCCCCAGGTAGCTCGCTTGCGCTGCCTGTAACCACAGCCGCAAGCCTCTCTCCAACGCGCCGAACAGCTCGCTGTCCCGCTCCACGTTGCCCCGGGCGATCTGGTCTTCGAGACCCGCGTAGTAGGCGTACTCGAAGGACCGCAGCATCCCCGCCACGTCCCGTAGCGGGCTGCGCTTGATGCGGCGCTCGCTCAGGGTGCGCGCCGGCTCGCCCTCGAAGTCGATGATGGTCCAGTCCCGGCCCGTGAACAGCACCTGGCCGAGGTGGTAGTCGCCGTGGCACCGAATCCTCGCGCCGCTCAGGGTGTCGCCCTTGAGCGTCCGGTCGAAGACGCTCGAGATGGAGGCTTGCGCATCGAGCAGGCGCGAGACCACTTTGGCCGCCTCTTCGGGCAAGCGCCCCCGCGCCCGCCGCGCGTTGTCAAAAGCTCGACCGGTCAGGGAGCGCATGGATTGGAACAGTCCGCGCTGGTAGTGGGCGGTGAACAGCTCCGGCGCGAAGTCCCGGTCGTCGGGTTCGCTGGCCAGGGCGAAGTGCATTTCCGCCGTGCGCTGGCCCAAGAGCTCGACCATCGGCAGGTAGCTGCCCACGAGGTCCCGTCCCTGATGTTCGGACAGCCGGGCCAAACGCATGACCGGCGCCTCCAGGACGACGTCAGGGATCTCGTCCGGAGCGTTGAGGAGATGCTCCGCCGCCAGACCGACTTCGCCCAGGGTCACACCCCAGGCATCGCCCTGGTTGGGGACGAAGCTCTGGGCCATGGCCACGGTGGTCTCACCGCCCTTCCCGGACCACTCTATCGATCCGAGCACCTTAGGCGTATGCTCGAAGCCCTGCTTGGTCAGAAAGCGTCCGATCTCGACGTCGGGGTTGGTGCCGGCCTCGAGCTTTCGGAACAGTTTCAGAACGATCTGGTCATCGAAGACGAGCGAGGTGTTGCTCTGCTCGGCTCGAAGAAGGTCGGCGTCGCCTTCGGGCCACTGATGTGGCGCCGCCTCGGTCCGGGCCCCCTTCAGCGGACCGTGGGTCCCGTCGATGGCGCGGAGGAGGGCCTGCCGAAACTCGGGGAGATCGACGCCCTCCAGCAGAAGCGCCTCGGGATGCGCGGGCCGCCGCAGGCGAAGCAGCGCCGCCCAAGAGTGGTCCTCGACCAGTCGTCGGGCCAGCTCGCCCTCGGCGTATGCAAGCGGGAGCACGAAGCGCTCCCGGCCCTCGTTCTCGTAGTGAACGTCGAGAAAGCTCATCACCACCTTCAGCGAGAGCTGACCGTTCCCGAGCTCGAAGGGGATCTGCTCGACGATCTCGACCATGTCCACCATGCGCGACTTGCCGCCAAACCAGCGGCGACGGGCCAAAACCTCCGGGAGCGCCCGCTCGATGCGCTGCTTGTCGGCGCCCGACAAGAGCGCCGGCCACCCGGACTGGCAGTCGATGATCGGCACCTGCGCGTTGACGTCGTCGTAGTGAACGGGGGAGGAGCGCTTGCTCAGATCGAACCAGTAGAAGTCGTAGGGCCCGAGGGTCAGCAGATAGGGCAGCCGCCCGATGCGCGGGAATCGCGTGCGCCCGAAGATCTCGAGCGGGACCCGACCTTCGTATTCTTCGAGGTCGAGCTCCGCGAACTGTACCGAGCGCGAGAGGTTGGCGACGACGAGGATCTGCTCTTCATCTGTGCGGCGAAGGAAAGCAAGGATCTTGCCGTTCTCGGGGAGCAAGAACTCGATGTCGCCAGTGCCGAAGCAGTCGTAGCGCTTGCGGAGGGAGATGAGCCGCTTCATCCACCAGTAGAGAGAGCTCGTGTTGCGCTGCTGGGCTTCTACGTTGACCGCCTCGTAGCGATACTCGGGATCGATGTTGACGGGCAGGTAGAGCTGCTGCGGATTCGCGTCGCTGAAGCCTGCGTTGCGATTGGCGCTCCACTGCATCGGCGTACGCACCCCGTCTCGATCGCCAAGGTAGATGTTGTCGCCCATCCCGATCTCGTCGCCGTAGTAGACGACCGGCGTCCCGTTGAGGGAGAAGAGCAAGCCGTTGAGCAGCTTCACCTTGCGGGTATCGTTCCCGAGCAAGGGCGCAAGCCGGCGTCGGATCCCGAGGTTGATGCGGGCTCGGGGGTCGGACGCGTAGGCTCGATACATGTAGTCTCGCTCCTCGTCGCTCACCATCTCCAGCGTGAGCTCGTCATGGTTGCGCAAAAAGGTGATCCACTGACAAGACGCCGGGATCTCCGGCGTCTGACGAATGATGTCGATGAGCGGGAAGCGGTCCTCGGTCTCCATCGACATGTACAGCCGCGGCATGATCGGGAAGTGGAATGCCATATGGCACTCGTCGCCGTCGCCGAAGTAGGCAACCGCGTCTTCGGGCCACTGGTTGGCCTCGGCCAACAGCGCACGGCCTGGATACTTCTCGTCCAGATAGGTTCGAACCCGTTTCAGGGCGGCGTGGGTCTCGGGCAGGTTCTCACAGGTCGTCCCCTCGCGCTCATACAGGTAGGGGATGGCGTCGAGGCGGAGTCCGTCGACGCCGGTGTCGAGCCAGAAGTCGAAGAGCCCGAGCATCTCCTTCTCGACCTCCGGATTGTCCCAGTTGAGGTCGGGCTGGTGACTGTAGAAGCGGTGCCAGTAGTACTGCTTGGCCACCGGATCCCAGGTCCAATTCGAGGTCTCGAAATCCTTGAAGATGATTCGGGTCTCGTCATACTTGGACGGGTCGTCGGTCCAGACGTAGTAGTCCCTCCAGCTCGAGCCGGGCTCGGCGCGCCGGGCGCGCTGAAACCAGGGATGCTGGTCCGAGGTGTGGTTGAGGACGAGCTCCGTCATGACCCGAATGTTTCGGGCGTGGGCCTCCTCCACGAAACGTTCGAAGTCCTCCAGAGTGCCGTAGGCCGGGTTGATCGAAGTGTAGTCCGAGATGTCGTAGCCCCCATCTCGAAGCGGCGATGGATAGAAGGGCAGGATCCAAAGGACGTCGGCTCCGAGGTCGGCGATGTAGTCGAGCTTTTCGGTCAGGCCCCGAAAGTCGCCGACGCCGTCGCCGTTACTGTCACGGAAGGCGCGGACGTGGGCCTGGTAGATGACGGCCCGCTTGTACCAATGCTGGTCTCCTTCGACGAGTGACTTCCTCTTCATGGTGACGTCTCAAAAGTAGTAGTCGAAGTCCGCTTCCGTTCGGACCTTGCGAGAGATACGGAAAATCTTCGCCGGCTGGATACCCGGATCGAGCTCCATATGGATACGGGGGCCGCTGCACAGAAAGCGCTCCTCCCCCAGCATCTCGTGGATCTGGTAAGTACGACCCGCTTCCAGCTCCAGGAGCTCGGTATCCAGCTCGATCCAGGCCGATAGCGGCCGGTGGGGATCGACGTTGGCGACCACCAGGACCACGTCGTCGTCGCAGAACTTGGTGAAGCAGACCACCGCTTCGTCGCTGGTCCGTTGGAACTGCAAGTTTTGGTCCTGCTGAAGCGCCGGGTGCTCGCGGCGGATCCGATTCACCCGTCGGACGAGACGCTGGAGGCCGTGGGGCTGTTCGAGCTGCCAGTGGCGCACCTCGTACTTCTCGGAGTTCAGGTACTCCTCCGAGCCCGGCTCTCGGGGCGTGACCTCGCAGAGCTCGAAGACCGGACCGTAGACGCCATAGTTTGCCGACAGTGTCGCCGCGAGGACGAAGCGCACAGTGGACGCCGGGCGCCCGCCGAGCTGCAAGTACTCGGTGAGGATGTCCGGTGTGTTGACCCAGCTGGAGGGGCGGAAAAAGTCGAGACGCTCGCTCCGCTGACTGAAATAGGCCTCGATCTCCCCTTTCGTATTCTTCCAGGGGAAGTAGTCGTAGGACTGAGTGAAACCGACCTTGGCGAGACGCTCCGCCACGAGGGGCCGGGTGAAGGCCTCGGACAGGAAGATGGATTCGGGGTGAGCGCGCTTCACTTCGGCCAAGCACCACTCCCAAAAGGAGAAGGGCTTGGTGTGGGGGTTGTCGACCCGAAAGGTCTTCACGCCGTGCTTCGCCCAGTACAAGAACACGTCCCGGAGCGCGACCCATAGGTTGCGCCAGTCTTCGGTCTGGAAGTTTAGCGGATAGATGTCCTGGTACTTCTTGGGTGGATTTTCGGCATACTGAATGGAGCCGTCGGCTCGCTGTACGAACCAGTCGGGGTGCGACTTCACCCACGGGTGGTCCGGCGCGCACTGAAAGGCGATGTCGAGGGCGACGTCGATGTTCCGCTCCCGGGCGCCCTGCACCAGGCGGTCGAGGTCCTCCATCGTCCCCAGCTCGGGATGGAGCGCGGTGTGCCCCCCCTCGTCGCTGCCGATGGCCCAGGGGCTGCCGACGTCACCTTCTTCGGCGGTGACACTGTTGTTGCGCCCTTTCCGGTTCACCTTCCCGATGGGGTGGATGGGGGGAAGGTACAGAGTGTCGAAGCCCATCTCGGCCACGTAGGGGAGCCGGCCCAGGACGTCTTGCAGGGTGCCGGTGCGCATCTGGTCCGGCGAGGCCGAGCGGGGGAAGAGCTCGTACCAGGCCGAGAAGGCGGCCCGCACGGGGTCGACGATGACCTCGAAGGTCGAGGACAAGGTGGCGAGCTCGCGAGGGTCGCAGTCCCGAATGGTCTCGATGGACTCGACGTCGAAGGAGGCCAAGCCTTCGGTCGGGAGCCGCTCGGCGAGCTCGACCAGCTTGCCCCGCCGGGGGTGCGGCCCGGAGTGGGCGAAGCGCCGCAGCATCGCCGCCCCGTCGGCCAGCTCCACCCTGACGTCGAGGCCGGCGTCGACCTTCTTGCGCAGGCCACCCAGCCAAGTGCCGAAGCGGTCCGGCCAGGCCATGATCCGGTAGGCGAAGCGCCCGAGCGCCCTCGGGGTGAAGCGCCCCCGATAGCGGTCCTGAGCGACCTTCTCCATCGGCAGCTCCCGCCACACCTCGTCGCCATCGGCCCGAACCTGGAGCGCCGCCCGCACCGCGTCGTGCCCGTCGACGAAGACGAAGGCCTCCACGTCCAGGTGGCCGCCCAGGACCCGCTTGACCGGGAAACGCCCCCCATCGACTTGCGGCTCGACCCCTTCGATGGCGACCCGAGGCCGAAGGTCCTGCACCGCCATGCCCCCGGGCATAGCGGAGCTCCGGATTATCTCAAGGCAACACTCCTTATCGAAAATGCGTATCCCCGTGATCTCACGTACACGCAAAGTATGCGCTAGATGGGCTGCCGTAGCTCGCCCGCTCGCTGGGCGGGAGCCAGTCATCACAAACGCTCGTAGAGGCGGAAGCGGCGCGGGGGGACGGTGTAGGGTTCCTCGTGGTGGCCGTCGCTGTCGAAGAGGAGACGGCCGGGCCCTTCGGGCCGGACGAGATCGTCGCCGAAGTTGGCGATCCCGAACACCTCGGGCCAGTCGACCCGGAGGACCCGGGGGCCGATCGGCTCGGCCGAGCCCCGGGCGCGGTCGAGCTTGGCCCGCCATCCGGCCAGCTGCTGGATACGTCGGCGGGACCGCTCTCGGCGCTCGGCCGACACCTCGTCCGGGGCGAGGCTGGAGGCCCGAAACGTCGCTTCGTCCTGGGGATCGGGGGGCGCTCCTTTCCAGTGAAAAGACTTGAACTCGGCTTTACGCCCTTCGCGGACCGACTCCACCAGGCCCGGATCGCCGTGGCTGATGAAGAACTGAAACGGCCGGTCTTCGCCGTACTCCTCGCCCATGAACAGCAGCGGCACCCAGGGCGAAAGCATCACCAGGGACAAACACACACCGTGGGTCTCGTGACCGACCAGGGCCGGCAGGCGCTCTCCCATCATGCGATTGCCGATCTGGTCGTGGTTTTGGATCTCGACCACCAGGCTGTCCGGCCTGGCGTTCAGAGTCCGACCGTGGCGACGCTTTCTGAACGGCGACCAGCGTCCCTGGTAGCTCGCCCCTTCGGTCCAGGCTCGCGCGACGTCCTCCAGCGTGCCGAAGTCCTCGTAGTAGCCCTGGCGCTCCCCGGTCACGAGAGCGTGAAGCGCGTGGTGCAGGTCGTCGGCCCACATCCCATCGAGGCCCAAGCCAGACGGGCCCCGATCGAGGTAGCGTGGATCATTGCGATCACTCTCTCCGATCAAGGCGATCGAACGACCGGACGTCGCCTCCAGCCGGTCCACCGCGTCGGCCAGCTCCCGGAGGAAGGGATAGGCCGAGCCGTCCTTGATCTCGTGCACCGCGTCCAGGCGCAGCCCGTCGACCTTGCAGTCGTCGAGCCACCACAGCGCGCTCTCGATGAAGTAGCGCCGCACCGAATCCGAGTGGGCGCCATCGAAGTTCAGCGCTGGCCCCCAGGGCGTACGGTACTCATCGGTGAAGTAGGGCCCGAACTCGCGCAGGTAGTTTCCTTCGGGGCCGAGGTGGTTGTAGACCACGTCCAGGATCACGGCGAGCCCGGCGCCGTGGCAAGCGTCCACAAAGCCGCGAAAGCCGTCCGGCCCGCCGTAGGCTTCGAGCGCCGCCGACGGCAGGACGCCATCGTAACCCCAGTTGCGGTCCCCCGGGAACGCGGCCACCGGCATCAGCTCCACCGCCGTCACGCCCAGGGCTTTCAGGTCCGAGAGCTTCTCGGCCGCCGACTCGAAGGTCCGGCCGGGCGTGAACGTCCCGACGTGAAGCTCGTAGACGACGGCTCCCTCCATGGACAGGCCGACCGCGTCGTTCAGCCACGGATACGTCTCGGCCGTGACGGCCGAGCGCGCGTGCACCCCTTCCGGCTGACGACGAGACGCCGGATCCGGACGCTCTGTTCCGCCGTCCAGGCAAAAGGCGTAGCGGCTGCCAACCGGGGCATCTTCGACCTCCAGGACATGAAGGCCGCCTTCCTGGGGATTCATCACCAGGCGCCGCTCTCCGACGCACAGCTCCAGCTGCTGGGCGAAGGGCGCCCAAAGCGTGAATCGCGTCCGGCCGTCGGGGAGGGGGCGTGCGCCCAAGCTTCCGCTCACGGTGCGAACCTTCCCGTGGCCAGCCAGCGAGTCAACGGGCCGGACTGAGGATGGGCGTTTGACCCTGGCGCGGGCTCGGTCGAGCGTCCAGGGCGTGAACGTCCGACCGACGTCCTCCTTTCCGCTCGGGGCCCGCTTCGACGGGACCGGCACCCGATTCGCCGTCATGGCCGGCCCCGCCGAGCGGGTCGAGCTGTGTCTGTTCGACGAGGACGACCGAGAGACCCGCTTCGCGCTTCCAGCCCGAGAAGGCGACGTATGGTCCGGCTACATCCCCGACCTTCGACCGGGTCAGCGGTACGGCTACCGGGTTCACGGGCCCTACGATCCCGCGACGACGGGCCAGCGCTGCAACCCCCACAAGCTCCTCGTCGATCCCTACGCCCTCGCCGTCGACGGCCAGGTGGACTGGCAGCCCGCCGTCTTCCCCTACCCCTTCGACCAGCCAGGCTCGGCCCAACTCGAGGACAGCGCCGCCCTCGTGCCGAAGTCGGTGGTCGTCTCGCCCTGGTTCGAGTGGGGCGCCGACCAGGCCCCGCGGATCCCATGGTCGGACACCGTGGTGCTGGAGCTCCACGTCAAAGCCGCCACCATGCTCCACCCCGAGGTTCCCCAGAACATCCGGGGCACGTACGCCGGCCTTGCCCACCCCGCCTTCATCGAGCATCTGCAGCAGCTCGGCGTCACGGCCGTGGAGCTGTTGCCCGTCCATCACTTCGTACACAGCAAGCTCCTCCTCGAACGGGGTCTTCGCAACCACTGGGGTTACGACAGCCTCGCCTTCTTCGCGCCCCACGCCGAGTACGCCGCCCACGGGAGCCGAGGCGAGCAGGTCGGCGAGTTCAAGCAGATGGTGAAGACGCTTCACGCGGCCGGCATCGAGGTGTGGCTGGACGTGGTCTACAACCACACCTGCGAGGGCAACCACCTCGGCCCCATCCTGAGTCTGAAGGGCTTCGACAACGCGAGCTACTACCGCCTGGTCGACGAAGATCGCCGCTACTACATGGACTACACCGGCTGTGGAAACACCGTCGACAGCCGGAGCCCCTTCGCTCTGCAGCTCATCGTCGACTCCCTCCGCTACTGGGCGGGCGAGATGCACGTGGACGGCTTCCGCTTCGATCTCGCGACCGCCCTCGGAAGAGAGCAGCACGGCTTCGATCCCCTGGGCGGCTTTCTCGACGTGCTCCAGCAAGATCCCTTGCTGCGGGAGACCAAGCTCGTCGCCGAACCCTGGGACGTGGGCGAAGGGGGCTACCAGGTCGGCGGCTTCCCCGCCCACTGGTCGGAGTGGAACGGTCCCTACCGGGACGACATCCGGGACTTCTGGCGAGGTGAAGCGGGCAAGCTCGGCGCTTTCGCCCAGCGCTTCATGGGAAGTGCAGACATCTACGAGGCCAGGCGTCGCGGGCCCCGGGCCTCGATCAACTTCATCACCTGCCACGACGGCTTCACGCTGCGGGACCTCGTCTCCTACGACCACAAACACAACGAGGCCAACGGCGAGGACAACCGTGACGGCGAAGACCACAACCGAAGCTGGAACTGCGGCGCCGAAGGCGAGACCGACGACCCTGAAGTACTGGCGCTGCGGGCCCGACAGCAACGCAACATGCTCACGACCCTCATCCTGTCCCAGGGCGTGCCCATGCTCCTGGCTGGCGACGCCTTCGGCCGCACCCAGCGCGGCAACAACAACGCCTACTGTCAGGACAACGAGCTGTCCTGGATCGACTGGCAGAACCGAGACGAGGGGCTCTCGAGCTTCACCGAGCAACTCCTCGCGCTTCGGCGCAATCACCGCGTGTTCCGCCAGGCCCGATGGGTGAAGGGCCGGGAGGGCGAGGCCGCGGCCGGGGTCGTCTGGTACCGCCCCGACGGCAAGCCGATGCGCCCCGAAGACTGGACGGTCCACTTCGCCCGTACCCTCGGTGTCTTCCTCGACGGCCGAGGGGTCCGCCGCGACGACGGCGAGCCCGACCCAGACAGCTGTTTCTTGATCCTCGTCAACGCCAGCCACGAGGACCTGTCCTTCGGCTTTCCCACCGATCTGGGCATCGAGTCGTGGATGCAGCGGGTCGACACGAGCGCCCAGGGCCGGGAGTTTCGACCTCGCTCGATGAAGCGTAGAAAGCGCGTGCAGCTGGCCGCCCGTTCCATCAAGCTCTTCTCTTGGGATGAGTGACGCCCCGAGCTCGACCTACCGGCTGCAGCTGCGGCCGGGCTTCGGATTCGACGAAGCGGCGGCGGTGGTGCCCTATCTGGCCGCCCTGGGCGTGAGCCACGTCTACCTGTCGCCCTACCTGCAGGCCGCCCCTGGCAGCACCCACGGCTATGACGTGGTGGACCACTCCCAGGTCAACGCGGAGCTGGGCGGTGCCGACGCCCACGCCCGCTTCGTGGCCACCTTGCAACGCCACCGCCTCGGCCAGGTGGTCGACATCGTCCCCAACCACATGTCCATCGCCAGCCAGCACAACCGCTGGTGGTGGGATGTGCTCGAGAACGGGCCCTCGTCCCGCTTCGCCCGCTTCTTCGACGTCGACTGGCATCCGAGCGATCAGCGCTTTCAGAATCAGACCCTGCTTCCCATCCTCGGCGATCACTACGGTCGGGTCCTCGAAGACGGTCACCTTCGCATGATGCGAAGCGGGGCCCGCTTCACCGTCCACGCCTACGACGACCACGAGATGCCGGCCTCCCCGACCTCGATGGCCCCTCTGCTCGAGGAAGCGGCCCGGCGCTGCGGCTCCGACGACCTGTTCTTTTCGGCCCAGGTTCTGGCCTCGTTGCCCCTGCCCTCTTCCATCGACCCCGAGAGCATCGAACGCCGGCACCGGGACCAGACCGTGATCGGTCGGCAGCTCGCCCGCTTGCTGGACGAGCGGCCCGAGGTGGCGGCGGCGGTGGACGAGGTCCTGACCGAAGTGAACCAGGACTACGACCAGCTCGACGCCTTCCTGCAGCGGCAGAACTACCGCCTCGCGTACTGGCGTACCGCCCGTCAGGACCTCGACTACCGGCGTTTCTTCGACATCAACTCGCTGGCCGGACTTCGGGTAGAGCGCACCGAGGTCTTCGACGCGACCCATGCGCTCCCGCTGCAGTGGGTTGAAAAGGGCGAGGTCCAGGGCCTGCGCATCGACCACCCGGACGGTCTGCTCGACCCCGAGGCCTACACCCGCCGGCTCCGGGAGGCGGCGCCCGAGGCCTGGATCGTGGTCGAGAAGATCCTGGAGGCGGACGAGGAGCTCCCCGACCGCTGGCCCGTGGACGGCACCACCGGCTACGAGTTCTCGGCCCTGGCCGGCGGGCTGCTCCTGCGCAGCGACGCAGAGGCGGCCTGGACAACGGCCTGGCAGCGCTACGTTCCCGAGGCGGAAGACTTCGAGTCGGTGGTGCTGAAGCGCAAGCGGCACGTCCTCGACCGGATGCTCGCCAGCGATCTGGCCCGGCTCACGGCCGCCCTCCGTCGGGTCTGCGAGGACCACCGAAACTACCGAGACTACGTCGAGATGGAGCTGCGTCGAGCGCTCCGAGCCGTGATCAGCCACTTCAGAGTGTACCGGACCTACGTCCGGGCCGGGGCCTCACCGAGCCCCTTCGACATCGCCCAGCTCGAGCGGGCCCTGGCCGCGGCGCAGGCGGAGGAGGCGCTGTCTTCGGACCTCGCCCGATTCCTGGGCGCCATCCTGCGCAACGAGATCCAGGGCTCGAACGCCGACCAAGTCCGGGGACGCTTTCAGCAGCTGAGCTCGGCGGTGATGGCGAAGGGGCAGGAGGACACCAGCTTCTACGTCCACACCCGCTTCATCGGCCTCAACGAGGTAGGCCACGACCCGACCCGCTTCGGCGTCTCGCCGGATCTCTTCCACTTTCGCATGGAGCGGGCCCAGGTTCGGTCGCCGTCGGGGATGACCAACACCTCGACCCACGACACCAAGCGCAGCGAGGACGTGCGGGCGCGGCTCGCTGTCTTGACCGAGATGCCCGAGGCCTGGTCGGCGCGGGTCGACGCGTGGACCGAGATGCTCGGGGCCCACATCGACCCGAACCTGGATCGAAGCACGCTCTGGTATTTCTTTCAGACCCTGGCCGGGGCCTGGCCCATCGACGTCGAACGCCTGAACCAGCACATGGAGAAGGCGATCAAGGAGGCGAAGATCCATACCTCCTGGACCGAGCCCAACCCCGACTACGAGGCCGCGGTTCGCCGGCTGGTGGAAGGCGCTCTGGGTGAAGGCGCGTTCCTGGAGGATCTGGACCGCTTCACGGGCGAGATCCGCCCCTCGGGCCGCAAGAACGCCCTGGTCATGAAGGCCCTCGCCCTCACCGCGCCCGGGGTTCCGGACGTGTACCAAGGCACCGAGCTGCACCGGGACGATCTGACCGACCCCGACAATCGCCGGCCGGTCGACTTCGAAGACCGGGCGCGGCGCCTGGAGCGTACGAGGGCAAAAGGACCCGCCCCAGAGGACCCCGACGACGCCAAGCTGCACGTGGTGGCTCGGCTGCTGGACCTGCGTCGTCGCCGGCCCGAGGTCTTCGGGCGGGTAGGCAGCTACCGCGCCCTGCGGGCCATCGGACCGGGCGCCGACCACGTGGTCGCCTTCCGCCGGGGTCCGGTGCTGGTGGTGGCGGGACGCTGGTGGCGAACGGCCCCCG
>CAYZFR010000035.1:1367-3830 GCA_964477875.1 uncultured Myxococcales bacterium | reverse complement strand
GCGCCTGCATATGGGGCCTGAAGGAAAATGAGCCCCAAGATGTAGGTATGGCACTTGACGGCCCGGACCCAAGCCCTCCAGAGTCTTCCCGTCGGGACCGCCGACAGCAGGAGATCCATGGCTGGAAGAACCGAACGCGTGAACGCGAAAGACATCCTCGAGCGTGTGGACGGCATCGTCTTCGAAGGCGACGTCGTGCGTACCTGGATCGAGCAACTCGAAAAGAGAGCCCAGGGCACCCTGAAGGCCGCCGCGGGCAACAAGTATTTCGACGGCGAATGGAAGGACGAATACACCGAGCTCGAGGCCGCCCTGGGCGCCCTGGAGCGCGCCCGCGCCCAGCTCGACTGCTTCGTCACCGCCGTGGCCCGCCGCGAGGGCAAAAAGGTCCCAGCCGCCAACGACAGCCAGCCCCCCGAAGCCTCCCAGGTCGCTTGACCGCACGGCAGGTCTCACGGCCGCCCCGGCTCGGCCTCTCAGGTGGAGGCGTTTGGCGTCAATCCGGGTCCGGGATCAACAGGTCGTCGATGTTCATGCGCGCTGGGACCGGCGGGATGAAGGCAGGCCGGCCCACCGCCACCACCGCGATGGGGGCGATGTGCAAGGCGATGCCGAGCGCCGCAGAGAACCGCCGGTACGCCTCGACGTTGGACGCCCGAGAGCGGATTAGGTCGTCGGCGAAGTGGTTCCAGCACACCCCGTAGCCCGCGCTGTGAGCGGCAAGCACCATCTGCATCACCGCCGCCCCCGCGTCGATGTAGACGCCGCGCTCCTCCGCGCCGAGCGCGCCGTAAAGGCGAGTGTCCATCCCCACGAACACCAGGAGCGGGGCGGCGATGCAGTGCCCCTCCTTGAGGCCGCGCAAGAGCTCCTTCTTCTCGGGATCGACCAGGACCTTGAAGCGCCACGGCTGCCGGTTCCCGGAGGTGGGCGCCCACCGAGCGGCGTCGATGAGCTCCCGGGCGAGGGCCTCCAGACGGTGGCGATCCGGCTGCAACTCCGCCCAGACCCGCACGCTCCGGCGGCGCTTGACCAGCTCCACGAACCGACCCACCTCCCCGTCGTCGATCGGCTCGCCGGGGGTCGAGCGCGGCTTGATGAAGCGGTCGTCGAGGGCGTCGAAGGCCTGGTGAATGTCCCGGGCCCACGCCATCGTGGGCTCGTCGGCGGGGAGCCCACGAGACCGCAGGAGCTCGAGGATCTCGCCTACCCGCACCCACTTGCGCTGGTAGATCGGGAACTTCTTCTCGAGGATATCGTTGTAGATCGTCTTCTCGATCCGGTGAGCCTCGTGCCGCATCAAGGCCAGGAGCTGGTCCGTGGACAGGCTGTGCAGGTCGTCCACTCGAGACACGTTCTCGGGGGCCTGGCGCCGAATGCGCCGCAGCCATCGCCCTATCGTCCCCACGTGGCCTCGCCCTCCCTCTCGACTCGATCCAGCAAGGGATCGAAATAGAGCGCGTTCCAGTCCGGGGTCTCGAAGTCGTCGGCACGCAGGACATCCTGCAAAAGCTCGGGGACCTCGTCCGGAGTGGAGGCGAAGCGCACGTAGCGAAGCGAGGCAAACCAGTGTGCGGCCGAGGTGAGCTTGTGATCCACGGTAGGCAGGACCACCGTCGGCCGGCGGGTCAAGACCGCGAAGATGAGCCCGTGGTAGCGATCCGTGACCACCGCGTCGACGGCTCGAAATCGCTCGAGGGTCTCGTCGAGCATTTTCCGCCGCGCCTCGACGGCGATGGGCTCGGCAAGGGTGGTGTCGAAGCGCTGCACCCGGGCTCCGAGCGACGAGCTCAGAGAGACGCGCTCGTCTTCGGACAGGGTCGACTCGTTGTCGAGTCGCAAGCAGGCCAGCACCTCGGGCGCGGCCGGTCGCACGGGGGCTCCGGGTCGGGGCGGGAGCGAAAGCACGAAGTCGGGGCACGCGAAGCTGACCGCCCGAGGTGAGAGCTCAGCGGCCAGCTCGGCGCTCCGCGGATCCCGGCCCAACACCGCGAGCCGCGGGTGCCGGCGGTAGATCTGCGCGCTGCGTGCCCGCTCGGCGCGGCCGGCCTCGGTGTCCGAAAAGTGGATCGTCTGAGGGAGGCTGACGATCGGATGCGCACCGAAGGCCTCGATGATGCCCCGTCGCGCGTTCTCGGACCACCGGCCCCGATCCCCCAGGTTGCCGCCACTGTGCAAGATGATGCGATCCTCGGGGCTGACGAGGCGGCGGAGGGCGCGCAGGCCGTAGGTGGAGATGTCTTTGTCGACTTCGAGGACCGGCCACCCGGAAAGCTGCCGCGCGAGCCACGCCTCGATCGCCACCACCTGCGCGTGATCTCCGATGTTGCTGAGTCGCGGTGGCGGGGTCAGGGCGTAGACGACCTTCTTCCGCCCCGCGAGGCGGACATGGCGCAGGTAGAACTGCTCGGCCCGGATCCACCGGCGAACGGCCTTCACGCCCCGCCCCCCGTTCGCCTCACC
>CAYZFR010000035.1:0-1267 GCA_964477875.1 uncultured Myxococcales bacterium | reverse complement strand
AGGCCGGGTGCTAAGCTCTCCGCGCTTCTCGGTCAATCGAAGAACCTTGGAAGCCGCGAGGGAGGCCTGCCGCCGGAGGCGAGCCGAAAAGGTCTCTCTCACTACTCTCTCACTACTCTCTCAGCGCGTCGAGGCGGCGTTGGGCGAGGACCCAGGTGGAGTCGGGGCGACCGGCGTCTTCGCCCTTGGCGCGCAGGTAGGCTTCCCGGGCTTCGGTAGTCAGGCCGATCCACTCCAGGGCGCGGGCGACCACGTACCAGTCGTCGGGGTCCAGGCCCTCGCGGCTGCGGCTGCGACCTTCAATGAGCTCCAGCGCCTCGACGATCTTTTTTCGGTGCACGAGGTGGACGGCGAGGGTGTGCATGGCGGCGTCGGAGCCCGAGCGCTCCACCGCCTGGCGGGCCATCTCGATCTCTTCGTCGGAGCTGATGCCTCGGAACAGACGGATCCAGGCCAAGTTGTTCAGGGTCTCGGGGGTAGCGAAGCCTCGGGACACGACTTCGGAGAAGTGGCGGTCGGCCACCAGGTAGCGTCCCTGAAAGGACGCGACCTGGGCCAGCTCTTCTTCCGCCAGCGGGTCGAAGCCGGTGGCGTCGGCCCGGGCCTGGGCCCAGGCCTGGGCCTCGCCGTAGCGTCCCAGGGCCCACAAGCCGGCGAACACCCCGCGGTGGCCCTCCACCGACGCCGGCTCGTAGTCGAGCAGCCGCCGGGCGACCTCGATCTGTTCTTCGGACTCACCCCGGAGGGCGTGCCCGCGGAGCTGGGCCCGCACCAGCTCTTTGCGCAGCGGGCCCTCGGCTCTCCGCTCGGCCTTGCGCAAGATGTCCATCGCCCTCGGGTCGGCGGGCACCAGCGCCGCCGCCGCCCAGCGGCGACGCAGGGCCGGAGAAGCGTCGGCGTCCCGCAGCTTTCGAAACGGCGCGCTCACCCGCGGACTCAGATCTTCAGCCCAGTCCAGCCACCGATCGGCGGCGCCGGTGCGCCCCTGCTCCAGCCACTGCAGCGCCTTGCTGCCCAGCAGACTCAAGTCGGACTCGGCGGCCTGGATCCGGTAGCCGCCCTCATTGACCACGAACCACACCCCCTTGCTGCGCGTCTTCTCGTCGTCCTCGAGCTTGGACTCCACGCGGAAACCGGTGCGCTCGTCTCCTTCCCAGTCAAAGGAGGTTCGGCTCCGCAGCAGGTCGGAGGGCCAGGTCAACGGTAGACCCGAGTCGTTGGCCCGGCGCCGAGCCAAACGGGCGGAGCCAGATCGGAAGAGCGTCGT
>CAYZFR010000034.1:23309-27935 GCA_964477875.1 uncultured Myxococcales bacterium | reverse complement strand
TTCTTCAAGGTTTTGCTGACTCAGGGCACTAGGGGTGTGCTGAAAAACGGCTTCACCCGTCTGGCTGGCGGTCTTTCCGTGGAACGCTCCGGACGGCTCCGCCTCTCATCGGTTTCTGATGCCCAATCAGCGCCCCCTTCGAGGGTAGCGCCGAACGCGAGCGCACCGACCCGGGAATCCGGGGAGGCCAGGAGGACTTCATCTTCGCGGAGCGGTCGCTCCGCCCGCCTCTCCATGACGGCGCGGCCCCAAGCGTCGGGCAGAACGTCTTTGATCCCGGTGAAGATGTCGAAGCGCTCCTCGGTCCGAAAGACCTCATCCCGCAGCGGGAGCGCGTGCGCGTCCACGGGGAAGGCGTCGGCTCGCCGCAGGTACCGCCGACCGTATCGAAACGTGCTCGAAACCACGTGCTGGTCTTCGAGCTCCATGCGTAGGAGGCCGCTGGGCGTCCAACGCCCCTCGAGATGAGCGAACACGTAGACGTCGCGCGTCGGCATCAGAAGTCGGTCTCAGTCGCCGAGATGTCTGGCGCCCGAGGCCGCGCCCGCTTGCGTGCCACGTGTCGGCTCAGCTCGGACGCGAAGTCGACGTCGAGGAGCACGCCGGCCGTCAGCGCGGTTCCAAACCCCACCGAGATCGCGCCCTTCTCCAGCTTGCGGACCGTCCGCTCCGAGACGCCCAGCTTGGCGGCCAGGTCCCGCGCCGTCCAACCTCGGCGGATCCGAGCGGCCCGGACTCGAAGCCCGAGCTCTCCGGCGAGAGCCTCGACCTCGGACTGCAAAGACATGGCAAAATATTGCCGGAAAGACGCCTCAAACGGAAGAAATATGCCGTTCTTGTCAGGTTCCGCCTCGGAGCCTCTCTTGCGCCTGCGTGCGGTACAGGCCCAGCCGATGCTCAGGGTCGACACGCACGAGCGGGTTGGGTTCCGCGTCTTCGGACCTCACGCTGAGCATCGGTCTGCCGACGGTCGCCTCGACCATCGCCACGCTGTTGGCGTCGACGCTCTGACCGTCCGCTTGGTCGGCCAGCTCCGCTGGCGCTTCGAAGTCGGTCCTTCACTCGCCATCCTGCCCGGCTACGTCACCTTCAGCTCGGGGAATGGATTCGGGAGGTCTGACCATGCCTCGCTGTCGGAGAGGGCAAGCTCAGGCGGCAGCAAGCAAGCGTCGAGACGCCGACGTATGTCTGCTTCGTCGATGCCCTGTCCGATGAAGACAAGCTGCTGAGTTCGGTCGCCAAAGCGTGGGTCCCAATCAGGCTTTTGGTCGGGGCGCTGGCCTTCAGGTTGATCCCAGTACCGACGCGGGACGGCCGCCCACCACATGCCGGCAGCCCTGACTTCGCTGGCGCCACCTGCCTGTGCCCATTCGTAGGCGATGCGATGATCTGCCGCCACCCAGAAGAAGCCCTTGGAACGAAGGATCCTGGACCACATGTCGTCGGTGTTGATGAGAGCCCACAGACGCTCGGCGTCGAATGGGTGGTTGCTCCGGTAGGTGAAGCTGGTGATCCCGTAGGTCTCGGTCTCGGGCGTATGGCTCCCTTGCAGCTCCTTGATCCAACCGGCCGAGCTCGCGGCCTTCTCGTAGTCGAAGAGGCCCGTGTTCAGCACATACTCCAAAGGGACTTGGCCTCGGGTGGTCATGAAGATTCGAGCGTCTGGGTTGAGGGCGCGAATGGCGGCTTCGACCTCGAGCGCGGCTCCGTCGCCGATGAGATCGAGCTTATTCAAGATGATGACGTTGGCGAACTCGACCTGTTCGACCAAAAGGTCAGTGACTGTTCTGTTGTCGTCTTCCCCCAACGACTCGCCCCTATCCCGGAGGTTCTCGGCTGCTGCGTAGTCTCTTCGGAACGTGGCAGCGTCGACCACCGTGACCATCGTGTCGAGTCGAGCCACGTTGCCGAGGCTTACGCCGTTCTCGTCCTCGAACGTGAACGTCTGCGCGACGGGTATGGGCTCGGAGATGCCTGTGGACTCGATGAGTAGGTAATCGAAACGGTTTTCTTGGGCGAGGCGTGAGACCTCGGCGAGGAGATCGTCTCGCAGGGTGCAGCAGATGCATCCGTTGGACATCTCGACGAGCTTCTCCTCCGTTCGCGACAGCTGCGCGCCACCGCGTTCCACGAGGGCCGCGTCGATGTTGACCTCGCTCATGTCGTTCACGATGACGGCCACCCGTCTTCCCTCGCGATTGTTGAGCACTTGGTTGAGGAGAGTCGTCTTGCCCGCCCCGAGGAAGCCGGAAAGGACGGTGACGGGCAGTTTTCCATCCGTTTGCCGATCCGGAGCGGCAGGCGGTCGGGTACTTGGAACGGTCTCTGAACTGGAGGTCGACATGGGCTTCGTGTGGCCGGGGCCAACTGGCCCCCTCGCGTCGAGCATCTGAAAAGCTCGCGCTTGGAAATGCAAGCAACTTGCGTTTATGTCTCGAGCATTGGGGGTCACCCCGCTGTCAGACTTTTGACGATGCGATCACCGGCCCGACGAGCCCCGGCGATGTTTCGCGCAACAGGCCCCAGCTCGAGCTCGGCGAGCGGTCCCGAGACCTGGATGTGTTCATGCCACCGAAGCGCAGTATCCACGACCGGATAGCCGCACGGAGCGCAGGCAAGGCCGGCCGTGTCGACCAGCCGGTCGACCAGGGCGCCGCCCGGACGAGAAGGGGAGAACCCTGTGGCTACAAAAACTCGGTCAACGACCAGCGGCGTCGTTTCTCCGAGCTGCAGGGTCGAAGATGTGCCGTCTCGCTCGACCGCCTCGACCTCGGCCTGGGTGACGACCAAGCGGTCGCCTTCGCTTGCGGCTCTCAGCGCGCGCTCGACGTCGGGAGGGATCGAGCCTCGGTGACGTGCCTCGTCGATCATGCCCCGCCTTCGTTCGGGTCTGGGTTCTCGACTGAAGGCCTTCATCAGCTTGGGGCCTAGCCAGCCAGGGTCGCTGTCGAACTGATGGTGGCGCCACGGGTGGCGTGTCACGACCGTGACTTCGTGCCCATCCTCGACCAGCCGGAGAGCGACCTGGGCCGCCGAGATGCCGCCTCCCACGACGGCGATACGCTCCGCCGAGCTTGGCCACTCGGTGAACTCCGGATCGAAGACGTGATGGATGCGATCGGGATGGCCGAGCGCCCAGTCGGGATAGGCGAGGTGATGACTGGCTCCGATTGCGAGGACGAGGTGTCGACTCGACAGCACGTCTCCGGAGGCGAGTGACACCTCTACGCCTTCCGGTCTCACGGAACAGTCGGTGGCCAGCCCTCGGACATGGCGCTCGGAAAGGGCGTAGGTCTTCGAGACCCGATCGCAGTGCGCGTTGAACGACTTCAGCGAAGGCCGGTTATAAGGCGCGATGAAGGTCTTCGACTTGCGCCGCCTGCGGCCGACGAAGTCGAATAGCGAAGAATGCGCGATGTCGACGTTGTGCACGGCGGGGGAGCGCAGATGCTTCATGCCGGTCACGGTGGTGCACCTTCGCCAGACGGCGAGAAGACCGTCATTCGGGTCGACGATGGCAAGCCGCTCTCGATCGACCCCTGCCTCCCCCAGGAGCCGGGCCGCGATGTGCACGCCGTGGATCCCGCCGCCAATGATCAGCCAATCGTAGTCCATTCCCTGCCCATCCAGCCGAGCAAATCCGTTCTTCAGCACACCCTTAGAAGTCATGGGGCGCGCGCTCGTCCGTTCCGTGTCGTCGCCATCCGAATGGAGTCAATGACAGTGACCGATGTGGCAGGTGCCAGAGCAGCAGTCCGAAGATCGCTGACAGAAACCGCCGGGGCTCGCACAAACCGGCCCGTCGCCTGCTTCGACGTCGACCTGGAGGAGATAGCTTCCTTCGCCGACGCCGTATGGAATCACCAGCAGGGCGGCAACTCCCGAGGAACGCGAGACGAAGCTCGCCGTCTCCGAGTCTCCGACGGCCTCCACGGAGAAAGCGACCGGGTCGATGGAGCGGGGCTCGAACATGAAGAGGTCCAGATCAACAGAGTCGCCCTCGAACTGAATCTGTGTGGTGACCCGGTCGCCGGCTTTCACCGAGAAGAGGAACCAGTCCTCGTCGGCTGGGCAGGCGTAAAGCGCGCCTCTGACCTGAGAGAGATCGCTCCCCCGACTTGGAGAGTCGTTCGGCTCGAAGCTGTCGTTCGCGCCCTGGCAGGGCGGGATCGCGGCGCAAGACAAGTTCTCGGCTCCGCCCACGAGTGTGTATCCCTCATCGCATCGGCACCGAGATCCATCGAAGGTAGAGTTGGGCCAGCATTCGTCCGTAGGCGCTGGAGGCGGTGTGGAGTCGGATGGCGCGGGCGGCGGCGGGGCAACGGCGCTGTCTTCCACGCAGATGCCGTTCACATCTTGGAATCCCCGGTCGCAGTGGCAGTGCAGGTTGCCGGTGTAAGACTGATGGAGAGAGCCGTTGGGGCCGCACCCAGAGGTCGCGCTCTCTCCCTCTGGTCCTCCACACGCGAAGGACAGGCCGCATAGCGCGCCGAGCAGCGCTCTGGTCAGGATCCTTGACCGCACCATGAGGTCGTCTTGGAGGATGGGGCGTAAAAACGCAAGCGACTTGCGTCTCGCCGCCCTCGACCCGAGCGGCCCAGGTGAGCAAGAGTCCAAGGGGGTGCT
>CAYZFR010000034.1:0-23209 GCA_964477875.1 uncultured Myxococcales bacterium | reverse complement strand
CAGCTCACCACGATCACCAGCCATAGCGAACGATGTTTGTGCAGGAGGTGGCCGTACCAGGCGGCGGTCATGAAGATGTTGCTCAGGACCAATAGGCCGATCGGGAACAGGTGCGCGAGCCGGCCCGAGCCTATGCTACGCGGCGAGGCGGAGACAGCAGGGGCGGGGGGCCAGCGCAGCGGCCATCACCCCCGTCGCATCCCAACGCCGCACCCCGTTCGACCTTCCCGGGACCACGGTCCTCGTCTTGGCGGCCGAGCCTCCTCGAGCCTACTCTCGACCCGAGGCCTCGCCCCATGGACGGACGCCCCCGTCAGGGGCCTCATCGCCCGGAGTTTGCTTGCCTCGACGGGGCACGAGCGATGACCTTCGTGACGTGCACGCCGTGCAGACCCTCACGCCGCCCATCCCGTCTCGCTCGGGGGAGCTGGAGGTCCACCAGGTTCCGTCCTGGCAGGATAACTTCATTTACCTCCTCGTCCACAAGCCGAGCGGCGCCTGCGCCGCCGTCGACGGGCCCGAGGCTGGTCCGGCGCTGAGCAAGGCGGAGGAGCTGGGCCTGAAGCTCGACACCATCATCAATACCCACACCCACTTCGACCACATCGGCATCAACCGAGAGATGATCGCCAGCGGGGCGCGCCCCCGGCGCGTGGTGGGCCCCCGCAAAAAGGCGAACGACGTGCCCGGCCTGACCGAGGCGGTCGAGGACGGGAGCACCGTCGACTTCGGCGGGATCATCGGAGAGGTCATGCTGACCGAGGGCCACATCGATGGCCACGTCTGCTTCTTGTTCGAGGACCTGCTCTTCTCCGGCGACACCCTCTTCGCCGGAGGCTGTGGATTCCTATTCGACGGGCCGCCGGCCAAGATGCACCGCAGCCTGCAGCGGCTGTCGGAGCTTCCGGAGGAGACCAAGGTGCTGTGCGCCCACGAGTACACCCAGGACAACCTCCGTTTCGCGTGGTCGGTCGAGCCGGGCAACGCCGCTCTCGCGGAGCGAATCCGCCAGGTGTGGGCGGTCCGAGCCGAAGGCAAGGCGACCGTCCCCACCACCATCGGCGTCGAGCGGGCGACCAACCCCTTCGTCCGCTCCGACTCGGAAGAGATCAAGGCCCACGTCGAAGCAGCCCTGGGCCGGAGGCTCGGCTCCCGTGAGGAGGTCTTCGCCGCCACCCGCGAGCTCAAAGATCGCAAAGATTACCGCGAGCGGGGCGACGAAGCTCTGCCCCTCGGGAACTGACGTGCCCAAGAAGAAGCGCGCCACCAAAGCAACCCAGCGAAGCACGCCGACCCCCAAGCGAGGGGACGACCGCTTCGAGCCCATTCGCAGCATCCGGGTCCGGGGCGCCCGAGAGCACAACCTCAAGGGGGTCGACGTCGACATCCCCCGGGACCGGCTGGTGGTCATCACGGGCCTCAGCGGCTCCGGCAAGTCCTCCCTCGCCTTCGACACCATCTTCGCCGAGGGCCAGCGCAAGTACATGGAGTCGCTGTCGGCTTACGCCCGGCAGTTCCTGGACCAGCTGAAAAAGCCCGACGTCGAGAGCATCGAGGGGCTCCCGCCCACCATCGCCATCGAGCAGCGGAGCGCCGCCCACAATCCGCGCTCCACCGTCGCCACCTCGACCGAGATCTACGACTACCTGCGCCTCCTCTTCGCCCGGGCCGGCGAGCCGGTGTGCTGGGAACCGACCAAGCTCGGGCGAGCAGCCTCGGTCATCGAGCGCTGCAACACCCCCATCGACCGCACCGAGCCTAGCCAGATCTCGCGCTCGGTGGCCACGCTGCCCGAGAAGACCAAGATGATGATCCTCGCGCCGGTGGTGCGAGGAAAGAAGGGCTACCACAAGGACGTTCTGGAGCAGCTCCAGCAGGAGGGCTTCGTCAGGGCCCGGGTCGACGGTCGCGTCGTCGACCTCACCCGGGAGCTGGATCCCGAAGCCGACACCGACAATCCTCTCGCCCTCGGACGCTACGAAAAGCACGACATCGAAGCGGTCGTGGACCGGATCGCGGTCAAGCCGGACGCGCGCAAGCGGATCTCGGAGTCGGTGGAGACCGCCCTCGCAAAGGGCGGTGGCACCGTCGTCGTATCCGTGCAGGGCCAGGACGGGACCTGGTCCGACAAGGTCTACTCCGAAAACCTCGCTTGTCCCGTCCATCCCGAGTGTGCGCTCGAAGACCTGGAACCTCGGTTGTTCAGCTTCAACAGCCACCGCGGCGCCTGCCCCACCTGCCAGGGGCTGGGCGCGGTGCTCGAGTTCGACGCCGAGCTTATGATGCCCGATCCCGACAAGCCGATCGGCCGGGGCGGCATCGCGCCCCTCAAGCGGAACGGGCCGGCCGGCATGTTCGCGGGCCGCTTCGTGCGGCACTTCTGTCGGCAGTACGGCATCGACAAGGAGACGCCGGTCGGCGCCCTCGACGAAGACACCACCCATGTCCTCCTCCACGGCGACGATGCCGGCTGGGAGGGCGTGGTCCCGATGTTGAGCCGCTGGTTCGAGAAGACCGACTCCGACTGGGCCAAGGAGTTCATGACCGAATTCATGGCCGAGCAGGAGTGTCCAAGCTGCTTCGGCGATCGCCTGAACGAGCGGGCCTCGAGCGTCTACCTGCCCACCGTCGTTCCCCTGCCCGAGGAGGTCGTCGCGCAGCGTCGCCGCCACGGTCTGAGCGAGGATCCCCATCGATTCAGCATCGCCGACTTCTCCCGCCTCGACATCCATAAGGCGGTCGAGCTCCTGGACGGCCTCCAGCTGAGCAGGGAGGCGACCCAGATCGCCGAGCCGATCCTGAGAGAGGTGCGGGCCCGACTCGGATTCCTGTCCAGCGTCGGCCTGGAGTATCTGTCTTTGAACCGAAAGATGGCGACGCTGTCTGGCGGCGAGGCCCAGCGGATCCGCCTTGCCACCCAGGTCGGCTCGGGGATCGTCGGTGCGGCCTACGTTCTCGACGAGCCCACCATCGGTCTACACGCCCGGGACAACACGCGGCTGATTCGCACCCTCCGCAAGCTGGCCGACATCGGGAACACCGTCCTCATCGTCGAGCACGACGAGGAGATGATCCGAGCCGCCGACCACGTCATCGACGTGGGGCCGGGGCCTGGCGTCCACGGGGGCCAGGTCATCGCCCAGGGCAGCATCGACGACATCGCCCAGGTCGAGGCCTCGCTCACTGGGCATTACTTGACCGGGCGAAAGAAGATCCCGACGCCGCGCCCCGAAGAGCGCCGGGCTCTCGACCGCAAGAGGGCCCTAGTGGTGAAGAACGCCCGGGAGAACAACCTCAAGAACGTCGACGCCACCTTTCCCCTCGGCGGGCTGGTGGTCGTGACCGGCGTGTCGGGCTCCGGCAAGTCGACCTTGGTCAACGACATCCTTCTCTCCGCCGTCCGCCGGCACCTGGGCCTGAGGGCCAAGCCGGGCCTTCACGATCGGGTCAATGGTCTCAAGAATGTGGACCGGGTCATCGAGGTGGACCAATCGCCGATCGGGCGGACGCCTCGATCCAACCCCGCTACCTACACCAACATGTTCGACGAGATCCGTCGGCTGTTCGCCCAGGTGCCCGACGCGAAGATGCGGGGCTACAAGGTGGGGCGTTTCTCCTTCAACGTGAAGGGCGGCAGATGTGAAGCATGCCAGGGCCAGGGCACCCGGAAGGTCGCCATGCACTTCCTGCCCGACATCTTCGTGACCTGCGAGGTGTGCAACGGCAAGCGCTTCAACGCCGAGACCCTCGAGATCGACTACCGGGGCAAGAGCATAGCCGACGTCCTCGACATGACGATCGAGGAGGCGGAGACCTTCTTCCGCAATCACCCTCGCATTCACCGGCACGCCAAGTGTCTGCTCGACGTCGGGCTCGGCTACGTGCGGCTCGGCCAGCCTTCCACCACCCTGTCCGGGGGCGAAGCTCAGCGGGTCAAGCTCGCTACCGAGCTCGCCAAAGGGGAGGGGCTCAAGGATCCAAGTCAGCAGGGAAAGACGCTCTATATCCTCGACGAGCCCACCACCGGCCTGCACTTCGAAGACATTCGAAAGCTCATCCTGGTCCTGGACCGGCTCGCCGCGCAGGGGAACTCGGTGGTCGTCATCGAGCACAACCTGGACGTGATCAAGAATGCCGACTGGCTCGTCGACCTCGGCCCGGAGGGGGGCGACGACGGCGGCACCATCGTGGCCGAAGGAACACCGGAGGCGGTGGCCACCGTGTCCGAGAGCCACACCGGCCGCTACTTGGAGGGACTTCTTCACGGCCCCATGCCGAAGAAGCGTGCCGGTTGAGCTCAGGTCAGCTCCGCTTCGTCCTGGTCGACTCGGCCCCTGCTGCTTTCAGCAGCTCGACCCGGATGGCGTCGCCATCAAAGTTCGTGTTGCTACAGCGTCGAACGAAGTCGAACTTGCTTGCATCGGCCTCCACGAGCAGGCTCAGCGGCGGAAGCTCCAGCGGCTGGCTTCTTCGAAGACGTCGGCGTGGGCCGCCACCGAGGCTTCCATGGGCCGGGCGTAGCCCCCGCCCATGAGGACGACAGTGGGGATCCGTCGTCCCGCCGTCTCCGCCATCACCCGCCGATTTCGGCGGGAGAGGCCGTTTCGGGTGAGGCTCAGCTGACCGAGGTGGTCCTCGCTCAGGGGGTCGACGCCGGCCTGGAAGACCACGAGCTCGGGGTCGAAGTGGCGCACCAGCCGCGGGAGGTGGTGGTCGAGGGCGGCCAAGTAGGCGTCGTCGCCGGTGCCCGGTGGAAGAGCGAGGTCGAAGTCGCTCCGGGCCTTGCGGAAAGGGAAGTTGCGGCGGCAGTGAACCGAGAACGTGAAGGCCTCCGGGTCTTCCTGAAGGATGGTCGCCGTGCCGTCGCCTTGATGGACGTCGAGGTCGACGACGAGGGCGCGACGCAGGCCACGCTTGCGGGCCTCGGCGATGACGATCGGGATGTCGTTGAAGACGCAGTAGCCGGCACCGAGGCTGCGGTGGGCGTGATGGGTGCCGCCGGCCATGTGGCCCCCGACGCCGGTCTCGAGGGCCGCCTCCAGGGCGGCCAGGCTCCCGCCCATCAGGTGGAGGGTCCGGTCAACGATCTGGGGCGTCCAGGGCGTGAGGCCAATACGGCGCTGACTGGAGGCGTCCAGCCGGCCCTCCAGGAAGGCGTCGACGTAGCCCGGTGAATGGGCGCGCAGCAGCTGCTCCCGGCGAGCTTGGGGGGAGCGGTGCAGGGCCCGGCCGAAGCCGCGCCGTCCGAGCTCTGCCGCTACGAGATCGTAGCGATGCTTGGGAAAGCGGGCTTCATCGGACAGCGAGGCCGTGTAGATCGGGTGGGTGAACAGGGGCACGCTCACACCCCTAGGCCGATGCGCCTCAGGATGCGCCGCGCCGGCTCGAGAGCTTCGGGCTCGACGTAGACCCGGTGCAGGTGGAGCGCGCCGGCGTAGCGCTGGTACAGCGGCGAGAAGTCTTCGATCGGCTGGGGCTGGCCGTCGCCCACCACCAGCAGGTCTGGCTCGACGGCCATCGGCGGCTGACTCACTCCCGGGTTGAAATACTTGGACAGCTTGCCCTTTACGGTGTGGGCGATGGCGTGGATCCCGGCTTCGGCGAGGGCGGTGATCAGGCGCTGGTGGGCTTCTGGAGCGCCACCCTCCGAGGTTCGCAGCTCGGTCAGAATTTTGTAGCCCCGTCGCCGCATCAGTCGCCGGGCCCACGGATTGTCCGTGCTCCGAAGCTTCATCAGCAGGAAGACGTCGTCGCACTCCAGGTAGCGCTCGGGGTCGGGCGGAAAGCGCAGCAGGTCGGGCTCGGACTCGTGGAGGGCCCGCAGCATCAGCTCGTAGCCGACCGGAACGTGGTGCAGGTAAACGCTGAGGAACATGTGGTAGCGGCTGAGGAGATAGTCTTCGAAGCCGAAGGAGCCGCGAGCGTGCAGGCCCAAGTGAAGGTCGGACCCTTGCTCGACCGCCCGGAGGTTCTCGATCAGCCAGTCCAGATCATAGCGACCGTAGGGAACGCCGGCGTAGTAGGAGTCACGGAGAAGGTAGTCCATCCGGTCGGCGTCGAGCTCGGAGCTGACGCACTGTCGAAGAATGGGGAGCCAATTGCGGCCGCCGATCACGAAGCGGTCCCGGAGTCGGGCCGATGCACGCCCGCTCAGGAGAACGGCCAGATCCTCGGGCTCGATGCCTCGGTCTCCGAAGCGCCGGCGGATCAATGCCGACAGGTCGCTCTGGAGGACGATGGAGAGGGTGAAGTCCTCGTGGCTGGCCCGGCGATCGCCGGGGCCGAGCTGCCATTCGCCCAAGTCGAGCTGCCGCACGGGGGGCATGAAGCGCTCGGTGGTGTGGGACAAGGGCGCGTGACCGAGGTCGTGGAACATGGCGGCCAGGCGAAGGGTGGTGGTCATCCGGTGCCGCTCCGCGGGGAGGAGCTCGAAGTCCCGGGTGAGCTGCTCCAGCATGCGGGCCGCGATGTGGGTGGTGCCGAGGGCGTGGGCGTAGCGACTGTGGGTCGCGCCCGGGAAGGCCAAATCAGCCAAACCGAGCTGCTTTATCCCCCTCAGGCGCTGGACGGCGGGGTGATCGATGACCGCCAGCTCGTCGGGATCGAAGCGAAGGGTGCCGTGAATTGGATCACGTATTCTCGCCCGCTTGCCGCTCATGGCCGGCGCTCTTCGGGCTTCCGAGAGCGAAAATCGAATCGATCTGTCAACGGGGTACTGTTCACTGTGCTGGTGTTATCGCTAGTGTCGGCCCCCCGAAGACGGAGGGCGAATCGATGAGTGCACATGCCGAACAGTTGACGGTCGCCCACATCACCGACGCCCACGTGGCGCCGAACGGCCGTCCGACGGCGGCGCTCAAACACCTCAGCCTGGCCGTGTTCGAAGACCTCGTGGCCCAGTGCCGAGAGCGGGGCGTGGACCTGGTCCTGTTCGGGGGCGACAACATCGACAACCGGGGCCACGGCCGTGAGGACCTGGCCGCCTTCATGGACGTCGCCGCCGGCCTCGACCGCTGGTTGTGTATTCCGGGCAACCACGAGGCTCCGCCCTCCGGCGACCTCACCAAAGACCGCTTCTTGCGCGCCGTCCAGGGACATGGGCCCGAAACGGATTTCGCCGGCTTTTCCCAGGGGGTCGGGGACGTCCGGGTCATCGGCGTGGACAGCAGCCTGACCGGCAGCCCGGGCGGCTATCTGGCCCCGGCCATGATGCGCTTTCTCACGCAGGAGATTCATGGCGCCGATGAACCCCATATCCTCGTCCTGGGCCATCATCCGCTCTACCGAGCCTGGGAGCCGCTGCAGCTGGACGCCTGGGACCGCGAGTACCTGGTCGCCAACCGCCACGACGTGATAGCCCTCCTCGCCAGCGCTCCCAAGGTTCGGGCCTACCTGTGCGGGCACCACCACGCGTCCCGCATTCAGCGGGTGGGCCGGCCAGGTCGCTCGGGCTTTTACCATGTGCTGACCGCCTCCCCGGTCGCTTTTCCCCACGTCGGTCGGATCCTCTACATCGACGCCGAGGGGATCCGGGTCGAGACCTTGACCCCGCGCTTGCCGGGTCTGGTCGAGAAGGGCCGTCAAGCCGTCTTGACCGGTCGAAAGGCGATGCGTTTTTCGGCTTCGGGCAGCAACGGGAACTTCCTGGACTACCTGGTCGGCTCCTCGACCGACAACGCGGTCTTCCTGCCCCATGACGGAGCCGCGCCGGTGCTTCGGGTCAGCTGACAAGTCCCGCGCGATCCTGTTACCTGCCCGCCCGTGCGGCCGACCGTTCTGGCCACCCTCGTCGCGTGCGGCTTCGGCCTCTACGGAGGCGCCTTCTTCCTCCTCCAGCCACGGGCCCCGGCGCCGGCGGTGATCGAGGCGGCCGCTCGACGGATCCTTGAACAAGCACAGCCTACCGATCTCGTCCTCATGCTCCCCAGCTATGCTCAGGCGCCTCGTCGATGGCTCGGCCACCTGAGCCCGGTCGCTCCGGAGCGACCCGAGCTCGAAGATCTCGAGGCCGCGAAGCGGGTTTGGGTCTTTGGCCAGTTCGGGGCCGGCGCAGCCTTTGCCCAGGCCTTGGCCAAGAGGGGCTGGCCTTCGGAGACGGTGTGGGACGAGGGCGGCGTCCAGGTCTTCCAACTTCGAAATCCCGCCCCCTGGGAGCGGGTCTGGGCCTTGAGCGAGGTGCTGGACCGGGCTCGGCTCGAGCACCTGTTTCGAGGCGAGCGCGAGCCCTGCGAGCGCCGAAGCGCCGGACCCGAGATCGGCTGCACGCGGGAGTCGGACTGGCTGTACGTGGCCCCGGAGTGGCATCGGATGGGGGACCATCTCCGGCGCTGCCTGTGGGCCCACCCTCCGGGCGAAGGCGCGCTTCGACTGAGCGTCGGCGGTGTGCCTGGCGGGGGCGTTCTTCGGGTCCAGGGAGGCCACACGCTTCAGAGCCAGACGCGCGCCCGGGCGCCGGTGATGATGAACGTCCAGTTCGAAGGAGGCGGGGGTGGTCGGCTGGAGTTCGCCTTGGAAGACACCTGGAGGCCCTACCGCATCCCCGTCCCCGCCACCGCAACCGGCACCGTCAGCTTCACGGTCTGGTCCCCTGACCCTGGCGCAAACCACTTCTGCTTCGTCGCCGACGTTCGCCGACCGGGGGCCCGGTCGTGAGGTGGGCGCTGCTCCTCGCCACTCTGTACGCCGGGATCCTCTGGGCGACGGCGCCGTCGATCGGCTTCGTCCGAGACGAGGGCTATTACTTCAAGGCGGCCGAGCAGTACTTTTCGTGGTTCGAGCACTGGGGAGATGGCGCCTTCGACCAGGGCCGCATCGACGCCATCTTCGGCTACAACCACGAGCACCCGCCCCTGGTGAAGCTGAGCCAGGGCGCCACCCACGCTCTGTTTTCCGAGACCCTCGGCTGGACCCGCCCCTCCACGGGCTTTCGGGTGGCGGGTTTTCTGTTCGCCGCCTTGGCCTTGGTTGGCACCTTTCTGCTCGGGCGGCGCTACTTCGACACCGCGACCGGCCTGCTGGCGGCGGCGCTGCTGGCGTCGATCCCACGGGTCTTCTTCGATGCCCACCTCGCCTGCTTCGACGTGCCGATCATGGCGCTGTGGGTGTGGAGCCTGTGGGCCTTCGAGCGGGCATGGAGAGGCCGACCGGCGATGATGGTCCCGGCCGGCGTGATCTTCGGTTTCGCCCTCGCCGCCAAGCTCAACGCATTGTTCCTCCCCTTCGTCTTCGCCGCGCTGGTCTTTGCCGAGCGCCCTCGGGACCTGATCCCGCGCGGGCGTCGATCCCTCGACGGGCGACTGGAGTTCGTCGGACCGGTGCTGTCCTGGCGCCTGGTCGGCGTGGGTGGGCTGGGCGTGCTCGTCTTCGTGGCGTTGTGGCCATGGTTGTGGCCCGACCCCATCGACCGGATCCTCGAGTACCTGCGCTTTCACATGGGGCACGAGCACTACCCCACCTCCTACTTTGGCGAGCTCCTCGTCGCGCCGCCCTTCCCGGCCAGCTTCCCCTGGGTGATGAGCCTGCTGACCGTACCCTCTCCGGTTCTCGTCCTAGCGGGCGCCGGGCTGGTGTGGGCGGCCTCCGAGCTTCGAGACCCGGCGCGAAGGGGTCGCTCGGCCCTGCTGCTGATGGGCGGGCTCCTTCCCTTGGTTCTGATCAGCCTGCCGAGCACGCCCATATTCGGGGGCACCAAGCACTGGTACAACGGCCTGCCGGCCTTGTGCATCCTGGGCGCCCGGGTAGCCGTGGACGGCCTGCGCGCCGCCGTGCCAACCCCCCGTCGCCGCCGGGTCTCGGGCGCGGTGGGGGCCGTCCTGTTGCTCGCTCCGGGGATCCTCGGCGCCGCCCGCGTCCACCCGAATGGTATCGCTTTTTACAACGAGCTCGCGGGCGGGGTCCGCGGGGGCGCTGCCCTCGGAATGCAGCGAGCCTTCTGGGGCTACGTCGCCGAGCCGCTCTTCGTGGATTTGCCCTCGTCGGGCGGGGTCTTCTTCAACCGTACCAACTACGACAGCTATCGGATGTACAAGCGCGAGGGCCGGCTGTCGGACCGGATCCGCTACCGTAACGGCCCGGAGCGTGCCGACGCCGCCCTGCACTTCGAGCAGCCCGAGCACGGCGAGGTGCAGGGCGACATCTGGGAGGAGCTCGGGACACGGCCGGTGGCCACCGTCGAGCAGGATGGGGTCACCCTGGCCGAGCTCTACGTCCGGGGCCCCTCCGGCGCGCCTCCTCCTCCTTCCACCCACACCTCGAGTTCGGCGTCGGGCGCCGCGACTGGATCCGTCGGCCCGATTCGGTACCCTGTGGACACGTGCGCGCTCTCATCTCCCTCTGCATCGCGGGCGCGCTGCTCGCCGCTTGCGACGACGACGGCCCCCTGATCGACACCAGCGCTCGCTTCGCTGCAGACACGGAGCAGCTCGGGTTTGGTGAGGTTCCGATCGGGGCCACGAAGCGACTTCGGCTGGTGCTCCGAAACGAGGGCAACCGCGCCCTCGCCGTCGACGACGTGCGGATCATGGACCCGTTCTTCCTGGCCGGTCTGCCCGAAGAGGTTCCGGCGGGCGCGGTCCTCGACGTCGACGTCGGCTATCGGCCCCAGCAGGTCGAGGCCCACGCTGGCCGGCTCTCCATCCTGAGCGGCGAGGAAGAGCTCGCCGTCCAGCTGAGCGGAGAGGGCGTGGCCTCGACGGTGCGGGTGCGCCCACAGGAGGTCGACTTCGGTCAGGTCGAAAGCGGCGACCGGACCAGCGTCGAGCTGGTGTTCGAGCAGCTGGGGCCGGCCGAAGTGGCCGGTCCGGTGGTCACCGAAGGCTTCCCCTTTCCCGAGCACTTTTCGCTGAACGCGTTGGGCGAAGACTTTCGCAACCTGGAAGACCTGGTGCTGCCCCCTCGCGGCGTCCTCGCCGCCGAACTGGTCTATGCTCCGCTCTTGGAAAGCGTCGACGCCGGCGTGCTTCGCTTCGAATACTGCGGCGACCGATGCGGAGCCGAGGTGCGGATCCGAGGTGAAGCAGGGGCGGGACTGCTCGCGGCCGACCCGCCGTCCCTGGACTTCGACACCGTCGGCGTGGGGGCTTTCGAGAGCCGCCAGGTCGTGGTCCGAAACCGCGGGGACCGGGCGGTCGAGCTTCCCGCAGCCGAGCGCCGGGGCAGCGAGGCCTTCTCCTTCGAGATCGAGCCGGAGCTTCCGCTCGTCCTCGAGCCGGGAGATCTCGCCTCGCTGCGGGTCCGCTTCGCCCCCAGCAGCCCGGGGCGGGCCGAGGCCGAGCTCGCCCTCGAGCTGCCAGAGGGCCTCTTCGGGCCCCTCGTCATCCCGATGGTGGGAGACGGCATCGGGCCGAACTTCGTCGTTCTCCCCCCCGACCTGGGCTTTGGTGTCTTGCCCGAGGCTCGGCCGGAGACGCAGCAAGTCGTGATCAGCAATGCCGGCTCTTCCAGCCTGCAGGTCACGGCGGCCGAGCTCGGCGGCGACCCGGCCTTCACCCTGGAGACACCGCCGCTGCCGGTCACGCTGCAGGGCGGTCAGTCGGCCTTCGCCCGCTTGCACTTCGATCCCCGGGCCGAGGGCGTCTACACCGCCACCGTCGCCTTCTCTTCCACTGATCCCTCCAAGCCCGAGCTGCGGGTCGACGTGCGGGCGGCGGTGGGGGACGCGTTTTGCGAGATCGACGTCCAGCCCGAGATCGCGAACTTCGGGATCACGCTCCCCGGGAACGAGCGCCGCCGAGAGGTCCTTCTTCGAAACCTCGGCGACCAGGCCTGTGAGCTGCGCGGGCTGACGCCGGGACCGGGCTTCGAGCCGGCCTTCGAGCTGTCGAAGGGGCCCACCGGCAGCCTCGCCCCGGGCACCGAAGCGAATCTGGAGCTGATTTTCCGGCCCACCGATGAAGTCGACGCCAAGGCCACCCTCTTCGTGGAGACCGACGATCCCATCGTGCCTCGGGTGCCGGTGGGCTTGGTCGGGACCGGTGCCGGCTACGCCGAGCTCGTCGCCATCCCTCCCGTCCTCGACTTCGGCCTCGTCGACGTCGACTGCGGCCCACAGGTTCGAACCACGCGCTTGGTCAACATCGGCTCCGCCGAGATCGAAGTGAGCACGGTGGACTTCGAACGCTCCGACCCGGACGTCCGTCTGACCGGGGCGGCCAGCGCCGTCTTGCCGGGCGGCCTGGGGGAGGTCTGGGGTGCCCGGCTCACGCCCGCCAGGCTGGGGCCGGTAGAGGCCGAGATCCGCTTCGAGTTCGAGCGCTTGCCCTTCCCCCTCTTCGTGCCGGTCAGGGCAGAGGTGGTGGAGTCGCCTCGCCGCACCGAGCGCTTCGAGCAGCGGGACCGCTCCCGGACCGACGTCCTCTTCGTCATCGACGACTCCTGCTCCATGCAGGACGACCAACAGGCGCTCGCCGAAAACATCCTCTCCTTCATCGAGCAGGCCGACCTGCAGAGCGTGAGCTACCGCATCGGCATCACCACGACCTCCGCCACCATCAGGGATGGCCGACTGGTCGGTCCGGTGATCGACAGCGACGCCCTGTCTCGACAGGAGGCGATCCTGCGCTTCCGCAATCAAGCGCAGGTGGGGATCATGGGCTCGGGCTTCGAGCAGGGCCTCCAAGCGGCGGTGAGCGCCTTCGAGGCGGCCCAGGCCGGTCAAGGCTTCAATCGAGAGCTGCTTCAGCGTGACGCCGGGACCGTGCTCGTCATCGTCTCCGACGAGGACGACAACTCGGTCGAGCCGGTCGAGTTCTTCTTCGATGCGCTGCGACGCCTCGTCCCCGACCTCGTCGTGGCGGTGGTGTCGGGGGGAGAGGTAGGCTGCTTGCCATCGACCTTCCCTGCGCCGCGCTACGTCGACTTCGTGCAGCTCACCGGAGGCATCAGTCTCGACATCTGCCAGGATTGGGGGCCCAACCTGCAGTCTTTGGGCAACTTCGCCTTCGGCCTCGATCGGTCCTTCGCATTGAGCGGGGCAGCCGATCCCGCCTTCCCGGTGGTGGTGCGGGTCGATGGGTCGCCGGTGAGCGGCTGGATGCTCGACGAGACCGGCTCCGTAGTCCTCTTCGATAGGCCTCCACCCGAGTCCTCCGAGATCACGGTCGAGTATTCACCGAGCTGTCCGTGAGGCTCGCCGGCCTGCTCCTCTTCGCGGCCGGTCTCCTGGGCTGCGAGCAGCTTCCCTGCGCCAGCCGCGCCGACTGTCCGGTGGGTTTTTTCTGCGGCTCCGACCGGATCTGCGACTTCGAGTGCCTGGAGGCGGCGGACTGTCCCCAGCCGGCATCCGAGGCCCGCCGCGGGATCTGCAGCAACGAAGGTCGTTGTGAGACCGTGGCGCGACCCCCTCGGATCCGGGTCACTGTGCCGAGTCCGGGGGAGACGCTGCCCGAAGGCCTCTCGGTCCTCACGGTGGCCGGGACGGTGGAGAGCGCCGCGCCCACCGTGTCCCTGGAGCTCGGCGTGGAGGGCAGCAGCGGCTGCGCCACCCAGGCCGCCGGTCTCAGCCTTCGCAACCCCGAGCCCGGTCGAATCGTCTCCATCCCCTTCGTCGAGGACATCCTCCTCCCTCCTCGCGCGTCGGTGGTGAGCCTGCGAGCCGAGGTGCCGGGCGCGAGCAAGTCCCTTCAGGTGCGCCTCGATCCCGACTGCCCCGACTGTCCCCAAACCGAGATCGAGGTGCCGGAGACGGGCTCGACGGTTCCCACGCTGCGCCTTCCTCGCCTCGCCGGCACGCTGGACGGCGAGGCCAGCACCGGGGTCTGGCGGATCACGGATGAGCGCCTGCAGGTCATGGACGGCCCTCTGCCGCTGGAGGAGAGCCGCTTCTCGGTGCGGGACCTGCCGCTCTTTCAGGGACGAAACACCGTCGAGGCCAGCTTCGACGGCGGCCGAACCCGGTGCTCGGTCTCGGTCTCGGCGCCCGTCATCGAGGAAGAGCTCCACGTCGTCCTGACCTGGGATGGCCCGGGGGACTTCGATCTCGCGCTGGTCGAGAGGACGGGGCGGCTGTTCGATGGGAGCGGGCTGAGCTCCCCTCGGACGCCCGGCGCCGGGCCAGGCCGGGTGGACGATGACTTCGACGGCTTCGGGCCGGAGCTGGGCTTCGCCTCGACCTCCTCTACCGCGGTGGTTGGGATCGCGGTGGAGGCGCTCACCGGGCCGGCCGCGAGCGCCTTCGTTCGGGTGCTTCACCGCCGGACCTTGCTCACTGTACCGGGCCTGGGGCCGCGACGGCTTCGGCGCAGCCTCGGCGAGGTGTGGCTGGTCGCGATCCTCCGCTTCGACGACGAGGGGGACGCCGAGCTCGTCCCCGTCGACCGGGTGGTGGGGCCGATGGAGCTATCGACGCTGGACGGTCCGGAGTCCTGGACCCGGTAGCCGCTTCGAGGCAGCGTCGTCGAGTGAGCGACGAGGTCCGCGTCCACGGCTTGCGGGTCGATGCGCCGGTGGGCGTCTTCGACTTCGAGAAGGGTATCCTGCAGACGCTGCTCTTTGATCTGGTGTGCGGATGCGACCTGCAGGCGCCGGGCGCCAGCGACGACATCGCCGATGCCATCGACTACGACGGTCTGGCCGAGGTGGCCCGCTCGGTCTGTCGCGCCCGCCATCACGAGCTCATCGAGTCGATCGCGAGTGAGGTGGCTCAGGAGATCCTGGTGAAGAATCCAGCCGTGCGGTGGACAGAGGTCGCGGTCCACAAGCCGGGGGCGGTGGCCGATGCCGCCAGCGTGAGCGTTCGGATCCGACGAACGCGAGCGACCGACTAACGGGGCCGATCGCTCAGCGGCTGCTCCGGGGCAGGGTGGAAATGCTGGCGTCGGCGAAGCCGGCGCTCCGTGCGGCGTCGAGCAGGTCGACCGCCCGCTGCACCGGTACTCGGGCGTCGGCCTGCACGAGCAAGGACTCCGACTTCACGCGAGCCTCCTTCAGCGCCGGGACCAGCGCATCGAACGAGAGGGCTTCCTCGTTCAGGAAGAGCTGGCCGTCGACGGTGACCCGAATGACGACGGGTGTCTTTGGCGCCTCGGCGGTGGCGGTGCTCTCGGGAAGATCGACGCCGATCGCCCGCAGCCTGTCGAAGGTCGCGCCCAGGATCACGAAGATCATCAGGATGAAGACGACGTCGATGAGGGCCGACAGGTTGATCGTCGGCTCCGCGCGATGGGGTCGCTCCAGCTCGAAGGCCATGGCTCAGCGCGCTTCCCCCAGCGCGAGCTCGGTGAGGGTCGTCTGGGTCAGGTTCGAGAGCTGGACCCGAAGCGTGTCGGCCCGGCGGATCAGATAGCTGTAGGCGGCGAGGCTGGGCAGGGCCACGGTCAGACCGGCCGCGGTGGTCAAGAGCGCCTTCCAGATCCCGCTCGATAGCTGGGCGAGGTCGATGGCTTCCATCCCCGCCGACTGCAGGCCCTGAAAGAGATCGACCATGCCGAGAACGGTTCCGAGCAAGCCGAGCAAGGGCGCTGCCTGGGCGATGAAGCTCAAGACCGGGAGGTAGGACTCGGCCCTCTCCAGCTCCAATGTGCCGACCCGCCGGGCCTCGGCCGCTACGTGTTCGGCGCCGAGGCGCCGCACGCGCAGGCCTGCCGCGAGGACTCGGCTGCCCGGATGGGAGACGCCGGCCAGGCTCTCGTTCATGGCGTCCTTGTCCCCGGCCCGAAGCGCGGACACGAAGGCCTCGAACCAGGCGAGGTCCCCCATGCGAGCCGCGCGAAGCTCCACGACCTTCTTGATGAAGACGCCAAAGGCGACCACGGAGCACAGATAGATCGGCCCCATGGCCCAGCCCCCCTGGCTCAAGAAGGTCCCGAACGACATGGCCGCTCCCTATCAGCGCCTCTCACCCCGGTCACGAAGTTCGAGAAAGGGCTCAGAGCTCGAAGTCGTAGTCGATGGTGAGAGGGGCGTGGTCGCTGAAGCGGCGGCGGCGATAGACGGACCAGTCGGTGGCGGTCTCCGCGACGTCGGGAGTAGCGAGCTGATAGTCGAGGCGCCATCCCACGTCCTTTTCGAAGGCGCGGCCCCGGTTGGACCACCAGGTGTAGACTCGGCGCTCGGGCTCCAAGCGGCGGAAGACGTCGACGAGCTCCAGCTCCGTCAGAAGCCGACTCAGCCAGGTCCGCTCGCCGGGGAGGAAGCCGGAGTTCTTTTGGTTGCTCTTGTAGTTCTTCAGGTCGATCTCTCGATGGGCGATGTTCCAGTCGCCGGTGATCACGAAGGAGCGCCCGCTGCGGCGGAAGTCCCGCAGCCACTCGAAGAGCCGGTCCATGAACTCGTACTTGGCGCTTTGCCGCACGTCGCCCGACGAGCCCGAAGGCATGTAGAGGCTGATCACCGAGAGCCGGCCGTAGTCGGCACGGAGCATCCGGCCCTCGGCGTCCCAGTCCTCGAGGCCGATGCCGTCCGCCCAGGCGTCGGGCGAGCTGGCGCTCCAGATCCCGACTCCACTGTAGCCCTTCTTGGCGGCGGTGAAGTAGCGGACTTCGAAGCCCCGGGGATCGGCCGCCTTGCGGGGCAGCTGCTCTGGCTCGGCACGGACCTCCTGCATGCACAGAACGTCGGGCTTTTGGCGCCGCATCCACTCCAAGAAGCCCTTCGAGAGCGCAGAGCGGAGGCCGTTCACGTTCAAGCTCATGATCCTCACGGTCCACTCTTGTACCGCCGCACGGCGTGGTAGGCGCAGTAGTAGCCGGCCGCGCCGATGGCGAGTCCGACGATGATGCTGCCCACCCACAGCTCGACGCCGAGCGCGAGCATGGCGTCGAAGAGCCTGACGTAGAGGTCGAGCTCCAAGACCCGCGACCACCAAGACTGGCCGGAGGCGGGCTGAATGGCCGCCGACACCACGCCCCAGCTTTCGGCGGCGGTCCCGAAGGAGCCGGTGATGACGAGGCGTCCGATCTGCCACTCGCTGTAGTACAGCGGGACCGCGGTCAGGGGATTGGACAGCCAGATCGGGAGGATGCCCGAGATCCGATTCGCTCCTGCGATGCTCGCCACCGCCAGGTAGAGCACGACTTGGATACCAATGGTGGGGGTGGCGCCGATCAGAAAACCCCAGAACACGCCGAAGGCGATGCGATGGGGAGTGTCGTCGAGCTGCAGCAGGTTCCGTGCGACGAGGACGCGGATTCGCTCGAACAGACGCATGGGAAAGCAGGGCTCCGGTCGGAGACGCCGGACCGGCGCATCCTACAATCTCTTCTGCGAAGAAAGGCGGGTCGACGCGCCTTTTTCGCTGGGCGACGGGGCCGGCTCGGTCAGTCGCCCGCGGGCCGGCCCCAGCCCCCTCCGCCCGGGGTCTCGATGGTGACCGTCTGGTTTTTCCCGATGTCGAATTGTCCACGCCCTTCGACGGCGCGGTCGTCCACCCAGTTTTGGCCCGGCGATCCGGCGGCGCCCCCCTCCAGGCCGAAGGCGCCGCGCCGGCGCCGATCCGACAGGATGGACAGGGTCACCGGCTCCAGGAAGCGATAGCGACGGCGCAGGCCTTCGCCTCCGGGGTGCCGGCCGGCGCCACCGGACCCGGAGCGGAGCTCGAAGCACTCCAGACGGACCGGGTAGCGGCGCTCCAGGACCTCGACGTCGGTGACCCGGGTGTTGGTCATGTGGGTTTGGACGCCGGAGGCGCCAGCGGCGTTTCGGGTTCCACCTGCGCCGCCCCCGATCGTCTCATAGTAGCCGAAGTCCGAAGTGCCGAACGTGAGGTTGTTCATTGTTCCCTGGGCCGCCGCGCTGGCGCCGAAGGCGGCCAGCAGCACGTCGACCACCCGCTGGGAGGTCTCCACGTTGCCGCCGCACACCGCTGAACCGGGCGGAGGGTTCAACAGGCAGCCCTCGGGGAGGTGGATGTCGATCCGCTCCAGGCAGCCCGAGTTCAACGGCATGGCGGCGCCGGTCAGGACCCGGAGCACGTACAGGATCGCCGCGACCGTCACCGCCGGTGGTGCGTTGAGGTTGGCCTTCACCGCCCCCGACGTTCCCGAGAAGTCGAAGCGGGCCCGGCCGTCGTCGATCGTCACCTCGACCTGAATCCGGGCGCCGTCGTCCATCTCGTCGGCGTGGGCGAGACGTGGCGTGGCCATGTCGCGGAGAAAGCGCTCTACTTGATGGGCGGCGTCGGCTCGGACGTGGTCCGCGTAGGCGGCGACGGTCTCCAAACCGTGGCGCTCGATGAGCTCACCCAGAAAGCGTTGGCCAGCATGATTGGCGGCCAGCTGAGCCTGAATGTCCTGCAGGTTCTCCTGCGGCCGCCGGGCCGGGTAGGGACCGGCGGCGAGAGCTGCCTCCAGCTCCGCCCGTCGAAGTCGACCCTCGCTCCGGATCAGGAGGTGGCGGAACACGACGCCCTCCTCCTCCAGGCTCTGGCTGAAGGGCGGCATCGAGCCCGGCGCAATCCCGCCTACGTCGGCGTGGTGCCCCCGGCTGGCCAGGAAGAAACGTAGCCGCCCGTCCAAAAAGACGGGGGAGATCACCGTGAGATCTGGGAGGTGAGAGCCCCCCGCGAAGGGATCGTTGGTCAAGAAGGCGCTGCCCTCGACGAGCTCCCCGGCCCGTTCTTCGAGCAGATTCTTCACCGTCTCGCTCATCGCGCCGAGGTGGACCGGGATGTGGGGTGCGTTGGCGATCAAGCGTCCATCGGCGTCGAAGACGGCGCAGGAAAAGTCTCGACGGTCGTGGATGTTGGTCGATACCGCGGTGCTCTGGAGGACGGTCCCCATCTGCTCGGCCACCGACATGAAGCCATTGGACAGGATCTCCAAAGTAACCGGGTCTGGCCGGTCTTGTTCGGCCTCCGTCGACCGAAGCTCGGCGGGTCCATCCGCGACGCGTTCGATCACCAAGTCGCCGTCCGGCGTGCGATAGACGCGGTGGCCGGGCTCGACCACCACCGTCGAGGTGGCCTCGGCTACGATCAAGGGACCGTCCCTCGGCGTCTCGTCCAGGTCAGCTGGGCCTACGATCGCCGTTGTGATCCAGTCTCCGCTCACGTACAGGCGCTGCTCCCCCGCGGCCTCGGCGCCCTGACCGCCCAGGGCATCCAGCCCTTCGGCCTCCGACCAGGCCGCGACCCGAAAAGCCACGATCTCGACCTCTCGATCTTCGAGCTCCGTCCCGAAGTGGCTCGTCCAGCGCGCCTCGAAGTCCTGGGCCGCCTTGGGGCCCGCGTCCACCGTGATGACGTGCTCGGTTCCGCGGACCCGGAGGTCGAAGCGGCGCTGGGTCTTCAGCTGACCGGGCTCGGCGGCCAGGGCCTGGGCTGCCTTCTCTTCCAGGCTCGCGAACGGAGACTCCCCATCTTCCTCGCCGACCTGAGCGCCCTCGCCGTCGGTGGCGCCGTCCCATCGGACCACCGCCTGGCCAATGCCGACCGCCGACAGCAGGCCGCTGTGGGGCGGGACTACGATGCGGAGGATGCCGAGCTGGCGGGCCAGGCTGCAGGCGACTTGGCCCGCCGCGCCGCCGAACACCACCAGGTCGTGGGCTCGGGCGTCGAAGCCCCGGCCGACGGTCACGCGACGTATGGCGGCGGCCATGGTCGACGCCGCCACCTCGAAGAAGCCTTGGGCGGCTTCGGTTGGGTCGTCGAAGGTGGCCAGGGCCTCGTCGACCCGCTCCCGGTGAAGCGGAAAAGGAAACAGGGATGGGACCAGGCGACCGAGGACGAGGTTCACGTCGGTCAGCGTCAGGGCCTCGGCCTCGGCCTGCCCGTAGCACAGGGGGCCGGGTGCATGACCGGCGCTGTCGGGGCCCACCGTCATGCGCCGTCCGGAGCGACGGCAGATCGATCCGCCGCCGGCCGCTACCGTGTGGAGCTCCACCATCGGGGTCCGAAGCGGCACCCCCGCCACTTCGGTCTCCCGCCGCATCATCGGCTCGCCCGCCCACCGGCTCACGTCGCTGCTTGTGCCGCCCATGTCGAAGCCGATCAGCTGGTCGCTCCCCATCCGGCGACCCACGCCGCCGAGGGCCACGACCCCGCCCGCCGGTCCGCTCAGCACGACGTCCTTCCCGCTCGCGCCCGGGCCCTGGTGCCGAAGGGGCGCCAGCCCGCCGTTGGACTGCATCACCCGGATTCGGGACCCCGGCAAGGCAGCCTCCAATTCCTGCAGGTGCTGCACGAGGAGGGGCGTGAGGTAGGCGTCGGCCACCGTGGTAAAGGCTCGGGCGGTGAAGCCGAGCACGGGGTCGACGGCGCTGGAGCGGGTCACGTGCTCGAAGCCGAGGCCCCGGGCCACGTCTTCCAGCTCTACTTCCAGCTCTTCGGCGAGGTGGGCGTTGACCAAGGCGATGGCGAGGCTGGTGCAGCCGGCGTCCAGGGCCTGTCGCAGCAGTCTTTCGGCCTCGCCGGCCTCGGGCCGCTCCTCCACCGCGCCATCGGGCTGGTGGCGGGCGGCCAGGCCGCCGGTCCAGAGGGCCAGGGGAGCCGGACGCTGGACGTCCAGGGCGAAGAGGTCGGGGCGGGTCTGATCACCGATGCAGAGCGCATCCTCGAAGCCTTGGGTGGTCAAAAAGGCGGTCGGCGCACCGCGGCGCTCCAGGAGGGCGTTGGTGGCGATGGTCGTACCCACGCGCACGTCGCAGGCGGGGATGGGATCTCGCTCGTCCAGGTCGAGGATCTCGCGGATGCCCACCACCGCCGCAAGGTCGCTGGACAGGACCTTCGCAACCCGAATTTCGGAACTTTGGGTGTCGAGGCCGACGCAGTCGGTGAAAGTGCCCCCTCTATCTACGGAAAAACGCCATCTAAAGTTCACGGTCACCCCCAATGGAAGCCACGGACGGACCTCACGGTGTAAAGAAGCTTGCAGCGGCTGTCATCGCCATTGGCGCCCGATCTGAATCCAGCTCGGGCCTGGACCTTCGTTCCCGTGGAGGGCGCGCGGGATGTCGCGCCCTGCCCGGGGGCAGAGCGCTTCTTCGTCGGCTCCATTCACGACGGAAACGGAATCCCTGGCGAATTCCTGAGTCCCCGCGCGGAGCGGGCCGAAGAGCTATCCCGGACCTACGCCGCGGCCCGGGACTGGGGCGCGACGCTGCTGGCCGGCAAGATCGCGGCTCGGCTTCACGTGCCCCAGGTCTTTCGGGTCGACCTGGCGCGGCTCGTCCTCGACGTCGATCGTCTTCCCAGCGCCCAGCGGTGGGGAGAGGGGTGGTTGGAGCCCTCCCAGGTCCGACACCTCATGAGCGAGCACTACGACGAGGTGGTGGGGGCAGTGGGCGCGGCCTGCGCCAACGCCACCCTCGAGCTGTCGGTCCACACCTCCGACGTCCATGCTCTGGACGGCAGGGTGCGACCGCCGGTCACGCTTCGGTCCCGGGTCGACGCGACCCCAGGCTCGACGGGCTACGACCCTCTGCTGCCGGAGGCGCTCTTCGCGTCCACCGCCGACCCGCGGCTTCGAGGTCGGCTCGTCCTCGGCTTGGCCGAAGCTGGCTTCGACGTGACCGAGAACTTGCCTCGCCCTCTGGCCGCCCACAGCCTCGATATCCGGGTCCTGGCCTCGAGATGGTTCACGGGCCTCGAGCGGGCCTTCGATCTGGCCCACCCTTCCTCCATCCGGAACGAGCGGGCCTGGCGCATGGTCTGGGAGATGCTGGAGGACGTCCATCAACGGATCTGCTGTCCCCTCCGGGGTCACGTCCACTTGCTGCAGCGCGCGCCCGAGGGCCGGGAGGTCCAGTTCGAGGCGGCCCGGATCCTGTACGCCGACCTCGCCCGCTTCGCGGCTTCGGTGCAGGAGGACTTGCTTCACGAAGCGACTCGAGGGGCCGATCACCTCGACGCCCTCGCCGTCGTCGTGCGCAAGGACCTGATCTGGAACTCGGTCGAGGGCCCCTTTGGCGCTCCTCGTATGGACGTCATCCACGCGCTCGCCCGGGCCATCGCCAGCGCCATCCGCGGCCACCAAGAGCAAGTCCGCGTCCCCGAGGCCACCCTCTCTGCCCGCTGACTCGGGGCAGACTGCGAACGAGCTTTCGTGGTAGCCGCCAACGTCGCCGGTACGCTTGGACAGGCAGCTACCGCTCAGGGGGTGTTCGGCAGGCCGGCCCACAGACGCTCGCGGGCGGCGTTCAGGGTGTCCATGGTCTTGCAGAAGGCGAAGCGGCAGAGGTGGGAGCCCTCGGTCTCATCGACGCTGTAGAAGGCGCTGGGGGGAATGGCCGCCACGCCTACGCGGGAGATGAGCTCGGCGCAAAACTCGACGTCGTCTTTCTCGGTGACGGCGCGGATGTCGGCGAGGGCGAAGTAGGCGCCCTGGGGGGCGGGGGCCTTCAGGCCGACCCTGGCCAGGGTGTGAAGCAGGTGATCGCGGCGCTCGGCGTAGTCCTGGCGAAAGTCGCGATAGAAGTCTTCGCCCAGATCGTTGAGGGCCCGGGCGGCGGCGTGCTGAAGAGGGGTAGCGCTGCAGAAGGTGATGAACTGGTGGGCGGAGCGGAGCGCCTGCATCAGGTCCTCGGGGCCGCTCGCCCAGCCGACCTTCCACCCCGTGAAGGAGAATGTCTTGCCGAAGGAGGACATCGTGACCGTCCGCTCGAACATGCCGGGCAGGGTGGCGATGGGGACGTGGGGCGCCTCGAACCAGAGGTGCTCGTAGACCTCGTCGCTCAAGACGATCAGGTCGTGCTTCTTCGCCAGCTCGGCGATCGTCTCCAGCTCCGCCTTCGTGAAGACCTTGCCCGTCGGGTTGTGGGGCGTGTTCAGGATGAGGGCTCGGGTCCTGGGGCCGATCGCCCGGGCCATCGCCTCGGGGTCCAGGGCGTAGTCCGGGTGACGGAGGGTCACGAAGCGCAGGCGGGCGCCGGCCATGGCGGCGGCAGCGGGGTAGGCGTCGTAGTGAGGCTCGAAGGTCAGGACCTCGTCCCCCGGCTCCAGCAGGCCGAGGGCGGCCGCCATCATCGCCTCCGTCGCTCCACAAAAGACGCCCACCTGGCTCATCGGCTCCAGCTCGATGTCGTAGTGGCGCTTTTGGTGGCCGGCCACTGCCCTCGCGAGCTCGGGGACGCCGGCCGAGCGGGCGTACTGGTTGTGGCCGGCCGCCATCGCCTCCGCTGCCGCCTCTCGGATGAAGGCTGGGCCCTCGAAGTCTGGGAAGCCCTGAGAGAGGTTGATCGCCTCATGCTCGATGGCGAGCTGGGTCATGCGGCTGAAAACGGTCGTGCCGAAGGGGCGGAGCCGGGTCGCGACGCTCACCCGCGCCACGCTACCGAACCG
>CAYZFR010000033.1:21908-27971 GCA_964477875.1 uncultured Myxococcales bacterium | reverse complement strand
CACCAGTCTCCCTTGGGTCGCGGACTTTCGTGATCCCTGGACCCTGTCGGCCGGAGCCCCGATTCCCGAAGCGACCCTGCCCATTCATCAGTGGCTGGAGCGCCGAGTCTACGCCAACGCGGACCGGATCATCGCCAACACCCGGACCCAGCAGGCGGAGCTGGAAGAGGCCTTTCCCGTCGCCCGGGGAAAGACGACGCACATTCCCAACGGCTGGCGCGACCAAGACTTCCCCGCCGACCTGCCGGAGCCGGATCCGGACCGGCTGCTGCTCGGCTACGCCGGCTCGCTCTATCCGGGCTATACCGCCCGGCCGCTCCTGGAGCGGCTGGAGCGCCTCCAGGAGGAGCTCGCGCCGCCCCTCACCCTCCGGTGGGTGGGCAAGACGAAGCCCTGGGACGAAGTGGCGACGAGCCCCATTCCCGCCGAACAGCTCGGCTACCTCTCCCAGGGCCAAGCCCTCCGGCACATGGCCGAGTGTCGAGCGGTGTTCTTCTTCGTCCCCGACCGCCCCCACGCCGAGGGCTGGGTCCCCCAAAAGCTTTACGTCTACCTGCGTCTCGGGCGCCCCATCCTCGCCGTAGGCAGGGACGGCGAGGCCATGCAGATTCTCCGCGACGCCAAAGGCCCGGGCCTGTGTCTGCATCCCGACGATCCCAACGAGAAGCTCTTCGCATGGCTGCGGCGTCTCGCCGCCGGCGAGCTCGACTATCTCGGCTACGACCCGTCGGTGGTGGCTCGCTACGACCGGCGGCAGACGACCGCCTCCCTGGCTCGCCTCCTCGACGAGATCGCGGCGGGGTAGAGAAGTTCGACGGGGACATCGCCCGGGCGGGGGCTCGATAGGAGCTCCGAGTCGTTTGTCCCCTCAGCCGTCGAAGCCGGCCAGGATCTGCTCGGCGTGCCGAGACCAGGTGAACTGGGACTCCACCCAAGCGCGTCCGGCCTCGCCCATCCGCCGGCGAAGCTCGGGATCGGCCACGAGCTCGCGCAAGCGATGGGTCACCTGCTCCACTGCGTCGGGAAGCTCGGGGTTGACGAGGAAGCCGGTCTGGCCGTCCTTCACGACCTCGGGCACCCCGCCGCTGCGCCCCCCGACCACCGGCCGGCCGACCGCCTGGGCCTCGGCGTAGGCGAGCCCAAATCCCTCCACCGCCGGGGGATGCTCGAGCGTACGGCTGAGGAGCACGAAGACGTCGCAGGCGGCGTAGCGCAGGGCCAGCTCCCCGTCGCTGAGCCGCGCGTCCTCGAAGACCACGCGATCCTCCAAGCCGAGCTGCCGAGCCCGCGCCTTCAGGTGAGGCCCCTCCGGACCCCGGCCCACCACCCGGTAGTGAAAGTCGAGCCCGCCCTCGGCAAGCTTCGCCAGCGCCTCCAGGACCAGATCGATCCCCTTGCGAGGCACCAAGTTGGCCACGCTCAGGAGCATCGGTCCAGGACAGCCCAGCCGCGACCTCGCCTCGCTGGACGTCAAGGCTCGAGCCTCGGCCAGCTTGTCGAAGCGAACGCCGTTGACGGCCAGCCGCACCGGCGCCGACACCCAGTGCTCGGTGAGGCTGGCGGTGAAGCGACTGACCGCGAAGAGCACATCGGCCTGCCTGAGGAGAAGCTCGGTGCCGATCCGCCGGGCCCCCAGCGGGGCCGGCATGACGTCGACTCCGTGGCTGAGGACACCGACGGCGCTAGCCCGCTGGTTGACCCACGGGAGGACCCGCAGATGCTTGTGGTCGGCGAAGGAGTACAGCACCGCGTCGAAGCTGCGCTCGGACCAGCATCGCCTCAGACACCGAAGCCCGTCCCATACGTTCCGCGCGAAGCCGAAAGGGGCCGCACTCGCCGAGCCGGGATGCTGCAGGCGAAGCACCTCCACACTCTCGAAGCTGTGCAGCCCCACCGCCGCCGGCGGGAGGGCTGACGTGTCGAGGATGCTCACCTGGACGCCCTTCGCCTCCAGAGCCAAGGCTTGCTCTAGGGTGAAGCGCATCCGACCCGGAGCCTCGGGGCTCGGAAAACCAGGCGTGACGACGAGCAGCTTCACCGCTCGGCCAGCGTATCCATGATGACGAAGAGGATCACCGGCATCGGAGGCGGGGCGAGCTCGCTCCGGCTGATCAGCTCTCCCACGCTTCGGAGATCTTGCCGTTCGGTTTCGGAGAAATCCAGCGCTGGAAGCGCGCGGCGGTCGAGTCCAGCAGGGAGTACATCACGGGGACGATCACCAGAGTGAGGAAGGTGGCGAAGGTGAGTCCGGAGATGATGGCGGTCCCCATGGGACCCCAAAACTGGGTGTTGGCAGAGCCGATCTGGAAGTTCGGATCGAGGCGCGTGAGCAGCCCGACGAAGTCGATGTTGATCCCGAACGTGAGGGGGATGAGGCCGAGCACGGTCGTGAACGCGGTCAAGATCACGGGACGCAAGCGCGTCGCCCCAGCCTCGATGATCGCGGACTGCTTCTCCATGCCCTGGTCCCGGAGCTGCTGCGTATAGTCGATGAGCACTATGTTGTTGTTCACCACGATGCCGGCCAAGCTGATGATGCCAATGAAGGAAAACAGGCCAAAGGGGGTCCGCGTCAGGATCAGGCCGAGCTGAACGCCGATCATGCTCAGCCCGACCGCGATCATGATGATGAGGGGGCCCATCACCGAGTTGAACTGCGCGATCAGAATCATCGTGATCAACGAGACACCCACCGCCAGGGCAGTGCTCAGGAAAGAGAAGCTTTCCTGCTGGTCTTCGTTCTCACCCGTGTACTGCATCGAATAGCCTACGGGCAGCTGAGCCTGATAGTCGGACAGGTAGCTTCGAACCCGACCCAGCAGCTCCTGGGCGTTGACGCCGGGCGCGGCGTCGCCCTCGACCACTGCCACCCGCTCCAGGTCGAGTCGGGTGACCGACCCCAGACCCCCGCCGACGCGCAGATCCGCCACTGCGACCAGCGGAACCGAATTGCCCTCCGCGTGTACCATGAGGTCTTCGAGGCTATCGAGGTTGCTTCGGTCCTCCTCCCGGAGCCGCACTCGGATGTCGTACTCGTCTTCGCCGGTCCGCCAGGTGCTGGCCTCTTCGCCCTGGATGGCCGTCCGTACGGTCGCCGCGACGTCCAGGGTGCTGAGCCCGAACTGGGCGGCCCGGGAGCGATCGATGTCGACCTGAAGCTCGGGGCGGCCGGTGGAGAGGTTGTCACGCACGTCGACCAGGCCCTCGAGCGCACCCTCGTCCACGCCCTGACGCAGCCTCGCCTTCACGCTCTCCGCCATCCGCATCAGTTCCCGAAAAGAGGGTCCCGTGATCTCGATGTTGACCGGCGGCCCCGTAGGCGGCCCTTGCTCGTCTTTCTGGATCTGGAGCGCGATGCCCGGGAGTCCTTGGAGGCGCTTGCGGACCCTGGCCAGGGTCTGGGAGCTGGACTCGTTTCTCGCCTCGAAGTCGACCAGGTTCAGCGTGACCGAAGACTCCTCGGCCGTATCGGAGCCGCCGCCGAACTCGGCGTCTCCGCCGATGCCGACGTTCACGACGGCGTTCTTCACGTTCTCCTCCGTCTGGGGGCTGGCCTCGAAGAGCGCGCCCAGCCGCTCCTGAATGACCTTCGCGACCTCGTTGCTCGCCTCGACGTTCTGCCCCACTGGTCCGGTGGCGACCACCCGGATCTGATTCGGGTCGGTGTCGGGGAAGAACTCGACCCCCGTCGGCGCCACGGCAAACATGGCCACGATGGCCAGCAGAAGTCCTAGCACGCCGTTCATGAGCCGAGCGCGGTTGTCGGTGAGGACGAGGCGCTCCCGGCGCCCGAGGACGACCATCCCCAGCGCCCCCACTACCATCAGCAAGCCAGGAACCAGCATGAGGCTGAGCACGGTGGTGACGTCGATGCCGGTCGTCGCTACCGACATGAGACCGAGCAGCAGCAAGACCGCAGCTCCGGAGACGACTCCGGCGCGTATGCTCACCCCGCGCCCAAGAGCGATGATCTCGAAGCAGTGGACCACGATGCTCAGGACGCCCGCCCCGAGCGCGAGACCGGCCGGCACCAACACCACCATCGACGGCAGACGTCCGAGGGAAGCGTAGAGCAAGCCGCCCACGACCACGCCGCCCAGGCCGCCAGCGAAGCAGCCCAGCCCGAAAGCGTTCCGAAGCAGGCTACCGCGGCCTCGATAGTCTCGTTGAAGCATCCAGGTCAGGAACTCCCGGTAGCGGGACACCAACCTCGGTAGGCCCCGCTGCACGAAGCCCCCGGCGACCGGCTGAAGGGCGAAACGGTAGATCAGCACCGCCAGCACGGCGCCTGCGGTCAAGACCAGAAAGCTGACCCAGTTCGTGAGCGCCACCAACAGCAGCAAAAAGAGGCCGATCGCCCGAACGGCCCATACCGGGCCTGGTGGACGTCGGACCGGCTCGTCCACGCCCGCCACCTGCATGAAATAGCCGGTGATGACGGGGTTGATGATCAAGGCCACGAACAAGGAGGCCGACAGAGTCACGATGAGCGTCAGCGGCATGTAGCCCATGAACTCGCCGATGATTCCGGGCCAAAAGAGCATGGGAACAAAGGCGGCCACGGTGGTCGCGGTCGAGGCGACCACCGCCGTACCGACCTCGTTGGTGGCCTTGCGCGCCGCTTCCCAGCGTTCTGCCCCCTGTTCCCGATAGCGGTAGATGTTCTCGACGATGACCACCGCGTTGTCGACCAGCATCCCTAAAGCGATGATGAGGCTGAAGAGGATGATGAAGTTGAGCGTCTGGCCCATCACCATGAAGGCGATGAAGGACACGAACATCGACAAGGGGATCGCGACACCGACGAGCACCGACGTTCGAACGCCGAGAAAGAACAGCAGCACCGCTACCACGAACAGCAGCCCGCTGATGATGTTGTTCTCGAGATCCTTGACCAGCGTCTCGACCTGCTCCGACTGGTCGCCGGTGATGAGGACTTCGGTACCGGGCGGAAAGGCGAAGCCATCCAGAACCTCGTCGACGTCCTCGGCCACGATGAGGATGTTGTCGCCGCTCCGCTTCTTCACGTTGAGCGACACGACCTGCTTGAAGCTCTGGTCCTCGACCTGCCGAAGCTCTCCGAATTCCTGCTCCTCCCGCAGGATGCTCAGTCGGGCGAAGGTCTCGACCTCCTCGAAGCCAAAGCGAACCTCGGCCAGGTCACGAACCAGCACTGGACGACCATCGAAGGTCGCCACGACCAGATCTTCGATCTGGGCCGGTCGCTCGAACTGCCCGTCCACACGAATGAGGAAGTTCATCCGTTCGACGTCGATGCTGCCGCCGGGAAGGTTGGTGTTCTCGTTGCGGATGGTGTCGACGACGTCGGAAAGCGCAAGACCGTAGCCCTGGAGGGCCTCCAGATCGACGTCGACCTGTACCTCTCGCTCCAGACCGCCCACCAGGTCGACCTCGAGCACCGAAGGAAGCCCCTCCAGCTCGTCCTGCAGATCCTCGGCCACTTCCTTCAGTTGCGCGAGCGGGTACTCGGCAGCGAGGTTCACCGTCATGATCGGGAACTCGGAGAAGTCGATCTCCGAAATAATCGGTTCCTCGACGTCGGTCGGTAGATCCGGCTTGACGAGGTCGACCTTCTCTCGGACCTTTTGGGTCGCGTCGTCGATGTCGACGTCGGGCGTGAACTCGACGATGATGGTCGACACCCCCTCCACCGAGGTGGAGCGGATCTCTTCGATCCCGTTGATCGCCTGTACCTCTTGCTCGATGACCTGAGTGATCAGGTTCTCGATGTCGGCCGGACTCGCCCCCGGATAGAGCGTCGTCACGACGACGGTCGGAATCTCGATGCTTGGATTCGACTCCTTGGGGAGCGTGACGTAGGCGAAGATCCCGCCCAGGCAGATGAGGACGCTCAAGACGATCACCGTCGGGCGATAGGCGATGGCGGTGTCGACGACCTTCATGTTTCAGTCTACGCCGACGACCTCGACCATTTCGCCGCCGCTGAGGGTCGTCTGTCCCACGACCACGACCTCTTCGCCGGGCTCCAGGCCCTTGGTGATGACGATTCTCCCCTCGGAGCGCGTCCCCGTCTCGACGCGC
>CAYZFR010000033.1:0-21808 GCA_964477875.1 uncultured Myxococcales bacterium | reverse complement strand
CCTTGGTGATGACGATTCTCCCCTCGGAGCGCGTCCCCGTCTCGACGCGCCGACGACGAGCGAGCCGGACGCCCTCTCCCTCCTCGACCACGAAGACCGACGCTCCGAGCTCGTCGCTCAGCACGGCGGTCTGAGGTAGGGAGATCGCGTCCTCGATCGAGCTACGCTGGAGCACCATTCTCGCCACCATCTCCGGCTTGAGTCGTTGCTCGGCGTTGTCGAGCCGCACCTCGACCGAGAAAGTGCGGCTTCGAGGATCGAGGGCCTGACCCACGAAGCTCACCTCGGCGCCCCGAGGCGGAAGGTCGTAGGCTCGAAAACGAATCGTCGCCGGATCCCCGACGTCGATGTCCTTCGCGTAGCGCTCGGGGACCGCACCCCGAACGCGGATCTCTTCCAGGTCCAGGATGCGCAGGATGGGCGCACCGATCGCGAGCTGCTCGCCGGCTTCGGCAAAGCGCTCCTCCACAACGCCGGAGCGAGGCGCGACCACCCTCGTCAGTCGTAGCTGCTCCCGAGCCTGCCGGACCGCGGCTTCGGTCTGGGCGACATTGGCCTCGGCCTGGGCGAGCTCGGCCTCGATGGCCTCGAACTCGGTGGCGCTGATGACCTCTTTGGCCATGAGCGGCTTCTGGCGCTCGTAGCGAGAGCGGGCGAGACCGGCCTGAGCGGCCGCGACCTTGGCCGCCGCCTTCGCCTGAGCGAGGGCGGCCTGGGCCAGCGCGGGGTCGAGCTCGGCGACGAGCTCGCCCTCCTCCACCGAGGCGCCGAGCTCGGCGAGCCGCTGGAGTGTCCCCGAGGCCCGCGCGCTCAGGGTGACGTCACCGTCGGTGAGGACGGTGGCGGTCACGTCGACGCGCTCGACGAAGGTGCGTCGTTCGAGGACTTCGGTCTCGACCCGCTGTCCCCGGGAGGCTTCCTCGGACGGCGACGCGTCCTCTGTTTCAGCCTGCTGGCAGGCCGCGAGGGCGAGGAAGCCCAGCGCTGCCCAGCTACTCCTGTTCTCCACCGTGTCTTTCCTCAGTCTCCAGCGGGAGCGCGCCGTTCGGCAGCGGCGGCTGCCCTATCGCGACGCGATACTGGACCTCCGCCACCCGATAGTCACGGAGCGCGTTCAAATAGTTCAGCCGACTGTCGTCCAGGAGCTCACTGGCGTCGCGTAATTCGACCTGACTGGAGACGCCCTGCTCGACTCGAACGCTGGCGTCGTCGTAGTTGGTCTCGGCTCGCTCGACGTTCCTGGTCTGAGATTGGATCTGATCGAAGGCGCTCTGCAGGTTTCGGACCTCGGACTCCACTTCGGCTCGGATGCGGGCCCCGAGCAGGTTCTGCGCCAGCCGGTTCCGGCGCTCGGCGATCTTCTGCTGCGCGACCCGGGCCGCCGTCTCGAAGCCATTGAAGAGGTTCCACCGAAGGCGAAGGCCAGCGGTGACGTTCGGGCCCCAGAAATCCCCGGAGAAGAAGCCTCGGTCCGCGGTTTCACCCTCGATGAAGTCGAAGCTCCCGTCGGGGTTGCGGACCGTGGTGCCGCGCCCCGTGCTCGTCCGATCGTCGGGAACCTGCCCGTTCAGCTCGGCGGTGAAGAAGGCCTCCAGGATCGGAAGATAGGTGGCGAACTCGACCTTGCGCTCGATCTCCGAGAGCTCGACCCTCAAGCGCGCCGCTTCCAAGTCCGGGCGCTCGGCGTAGGCGGTGGAGACAGACTGCTCGAGGTCGGGGCTCATGGGCCGAGCGACGGGGTCGAGGCCGTCGCTCAGCTCGAGGCTCATCCCGACCGGAACGCCCAGCAGCACTTTCAGCTGGTCCTTGGCCGTCGCGGCGGCGTTTTCGGCCCGAAGGCGCTCGGTCTGGATGTTGGCGAGCTGGACCTCGGCGGTCAGGAGGGCGAACCGGGGTTGGGTGCCCTGCTCGACCCGGGCCCGGGCATCCTCCACCTCTTGGCTGGACCGAGCCTCGCTGCGGCGGAGGACATCGGCCTGCGCCTCGGCCAAGACGACGTCGTAGTAGGCCTCGGTCACGTCGCGGACGGTTTGCCGAGCCTGGTCGCGGAAGAGCGCTTTTTGCTGCGCCTGCAGGGCCTGAGCTCCGCGGATGGCCGCGAAGGCCGATCCATCGTAGAGGAGCTGGGTCACGGTGAGGCCGAGGGCGAAGCGATTCTCGAGGAAGAAGGGGTTGTCGGACAGATCGACGGTCGGCTGCGCCTCCTGGAAGGCCTGAAATTCGTCCTGCGTCTCGGGGTCCACGGAGAGAAAGCCTTCGGCCGCACCTCCGCCAAAGAAGGCCGCCCCTGCGTTGGAACCAGCGAAGGGATTCAGCTGATCGATCTGCCGGGTGTAGGAAGCGTTGGCGTCCACCCGGGGATAAACGGTGCCGTAGGCCTGGCGAACCTGCTGCTCCGAGGTCTCGACGTCGAGACGCCGCTGGTTGAGCACGTAGCTCCGGACCACCGCCAGCCGCAGGGCCTGATCCAAAGACACGGCGATGACGCCGCCACCCTCGGCGGCGCGGGCGATGTCTTCGTCCGTGATCGGAGCTTGGGCCCGAGCGGGCATCCCCAGGCAGAGAACGAGGCCCAGGGTCGAAAAGATCGGGAAGGCTTTCGAGCAGGAGCGCATCTCGGAGTCTCGGGGCGGGGCGGCGAGCGGAGGCCCGTACACCACGCGGGGCGGCTCTATTCCTGACGGCGCATGGCGCCAAATCTTTTTCGATTGCCCAGGACTGAACTTGTTTTCAGTATACAGTCATGGCTAGGGCCGAGAGCAATCCCAAAAACCGCTTCGAGACCGAGCACGTGGAGTACGCGGACGGGCAGGCGCCCCCTGCCCGAGTGGACGTTTTGCACGATCAGTCCCGGAGCATTCTCTCGAGAAACGACAGCCCAGACCTCGGTTTCGAGTGGTCGGTGAATCCATACCGGGGTTGCTTTCACGGCTGCGCCTACTGCTACGCCCGCCCCAGCCACGAGTATCTGGGCCTCGGGGCGGGGACCGACTTCGAGCGAAAGCTCGTCGTCAAGCCCGACGCGGCGGCGCACTTGCGGGCGGCCTTCGAGCGGAAGAGCTGGAAAGGCGCGCCCGTCCTCTTCTCCGGGGTCACGGACTGCTACCAGCCCTTGGAGGCGAAGTACCGCCTCACCCGGGGCTGCCTCGAGGTCTGCGCGGACTACCGCAACCCGGCCGGCATCGTCACCAAGTCGACCCTCGTCACCCGAGACATCGACCTGCTGGCGCGCCTCCGCGAGGAGGCCTCGGTCATGGTATCGATGTCGATCCCGGTCTTTCAGGCCGACCGGGCGCGGGCGGTCGAGCCCTACGTCCCGGCCCCCACCCAGCGCCTGAAGGCCATCGAGCGCCTCGCCGAGGCCGGGATCGAGGTGTGCTTGAACGTGGCGCCGGTGATCCCGGGGCTCACCGAGCACGGTCTCGACGACCTGCTCGGGGCCGCCGCCGACGCAGGCGCCTCTCGGGCTTGGTACACCCTCTTGCGCCTGCCCGGAGCGGTAGCCCCCGTGTTCGAGCAGGCCATCCGGGAGCGCATGCCCCTCACGGCCGACAAGACGCTGGCGCGGATAAGGGAGGCCCGGGGAGGGAAAATCAACGACCCTCGCTTCCACGCCCGGATGACCGGCGAAGGCGCCTACGCCCAGACCTTCGGTCTGCTCTTCCAGCGCCTCGTCGCCAAGCATGGACTCACCCGCCGAGGTGCAGAGGCGCCGCCGACCGAGCCGGTCCAGACCTTCCGTCGCCCTCGCCCTCAGCTGGAGCTCTTCTGAGGGTTCAGGCCAACACCGACCGAGGGACGAGCTCCGCGTTCAGATGCCGAGCGAGCCGATGGGCCAGGGCGACGATGGTGAGAGTCGGATTCGCCGCCCCGGAGGTCGGGAACACCGAGCTCCCGGCAACCCACAGATTCTGGCACCGGTGGAGGCGAGCGTCGGGGTCGACCACGCCCTTCTCGGGAGAGACGTGCATGCGCGTGGTGCCCATGTGATGGGCAGCGCCCCCGAGGTGCGCGCTCCGGCGCTCGTCGCCGAAGGGCTCCACGAGCCGACCAAAGCCCGCCGCTTCGAGGGCCTGCCCGATCCGGAGCTGATTTTCTCGGATGCTCCAGCGGTCCTTCGAGCTCAGCTTCCACTGCAGGGTGGCCTTCGGCATGCCCTCGGCATCTCGCTCGTCGGTCAGGACCACGCGGGAGTTGGCGTCGGGCTCACTCTCGGCTTCAAAGTCGATGGACAAGATCCGCTCAGGCGAGAGCGCTCCCAGCTTGAGAGCCAACTTTCGCACTAGGGGCCTCGGGTCGCGCAGAATGTCGAAGGCGCGCTCCGGCCAGTCATGGGGCAGACGTTGATCCACCACCCAGCGACCTCGGAAGGCGTCGACGGCTCGGGCCGCCGGCGAGCGCTCGGCTCGGTCCATCGGCGCGAGCCACAAAACACAGCCCAAGAGCCCGTGCTCCGCGCGAGTGCGTGCAGACAGGGCCAAGGAGACCAGATGCTTCGTTCCGTCCTGAAGCCTCATGGTTCCGCCCAGCCGAGACGCTCGGCTCGGATCATCGAGGACGATGTAGCCCGCACTCGACTGCAGATGCTCCTGGAAGTAGCGCCCCACCAGGTCGTGCTCGTTGCCCAAGGACGACGCGAGCAGGAGTCTGGGCACGTCGAAGCCGCCGTTCGCCAGGACGTAGCATTTGGCCTCGACCCGGAAGCGACGGCCGCCGGCGCCGACCGCTCGAAGGCCGCGGACGAAACGACCGTCTTCGTGGTCGATGCCGACCACCTTGGCGCCCGTCAGAAGCTCGAACTCCCCTCCCCGCTCGAGACCTTCGGCCAGCCGGAGGAAGTTGCCGTAGGGTCCGAGCTGGAAGAGCGGGTACGTCAAGTCTGGCGCGCCGGGCAGGTCCTTTGCGGCGACGATCTCGGGCCAATCCGAGCCCTCGTAACGCTGGCCGGGGATCTCGCAAATGCGGGCCGCGTCCTCGTAGTCCGGCCACAGGCTGTCGAGCCCAATAGGCCAACCTGACTCGGCAACGTGTGCCCGCGCCTCGAAGTCTTCTCGGTCGAGCGGCCGAGCCTTCCAGCCGGAACGGTACCACCTGGTCGAAGAGCCCCCGACCCCTCGGAAGTGGGAGCGGCGTAGGTCGTAGACGTCGTCGGGTGCCTCGACGAGCCCCACGTCGGGGTCCACGCTGGTCTCGACGCCCCCCGCCTCGAGCACCAGGACCTCATGGCCGCCCTGACGGAGGCCTCGCGCGACGGTCAGGCCGGCCGGCCCGGCCCCGACGACGGCCACTTCGGTCTCGAGCAGGCTCCCATCCGAGATATCGTGGGCGCTCTTGGGCATGCCGCCCGGCGCATATCACCAACCGAGACCGTTTTTAAGGGCCCCCCTAAGGCGTCGAAGCGTCGGGGGCGCAAGCTCCGCGGAGGGCAGGCGGGGCCTGCCGTTCGGTCACATAGGCGATCGCCAACTCGTCGCCGGGGCCGGGCGCGGCGCCCCCCAGGAATCGGATGGTCCGGCCTTCGTCTTCGACCCGGAAGTCGACGCCGTTCTCGAGCGTCTGAGCCTCTCCCGAAGGCGAAGTGATGCGAGCGGTGACGCCGCTCGGGTTCTCGGCCGGAGGGTCCAGCGCGAAGACCTCGGAAAGGACCAATTCCCGGGCGATGGTGGCCAGCGTCTCGCTGAACTCGGTTTGGCAGATGGCGTCCACGACACAAAACGTCTCCTGTCCCTCTTGTACCCGGCACTCGATGCGCTCTAGGGCGCTCCCCGAGGCTTCAGCCCCGGCTCGCTCGGCAAACTCTACGTAGCCGAAGCCGGGGCGAGCGCTGCAGCAGTCCTCGGTCGCGTAGAAGGTGCAGTCGCCGCAGCGAAGATCGTCATTGGGCGCCTGGAGAAGGGGCTCCGCCTGAGGGTTGATGCAGCTCTCTCCAGAGCCATCCGGGTCGCGACAGACTTCGCCGCCCGGGCAGTCCCCGTCGTTGTTGCAGCTCTGCCGGCTGCCTTCTTCGGGCGGCGCCTGGCAGACCTGGGTCCCGCAGCTCGCGGTCGCCTCTCCCGACGCGTCGGCCCGGCAAACCGAGGCCTCGCCGTCGATGGCGCCGACGATCGCCGCCACCCGGACCTTCGAGAAGTCGCCACCTTTGGCGTCCGAGAGGTCGCTCAGATAATCGATGGGAGCGTCCTCGCTGAAGTCGGGCTCGTCGGAGACGAAGACGACGATCAGGTTTGCGTCCTCTCGAATGAAGTCGGCGTTGCAGCCGTCCTGATCCGCGAAGGCCAAGGCCTCTCGCATGGCCCGGAGCCCCCGCTCGGAGCCGGAGCCGCAGGAGCCGATCCGGACGCTGGCGCTGAACTGGTCGATGATGGTCTGGCGGTCGGTATCCAGGGTTCGGATGAACCCGCCGGACTCGGCGCCGATGAAGCAGTTGAAGGGAATGCCGGTGTCCATGCAGGCCGACTGATCGGTGCTCTGCAGCGCGAAGGGAGGGTCGGAGAGGCGGATCTGGGAGGCCAGGCCCTCGCACTCGGACCGCCGGCCGCAGCCATCGCCGCCCACCCCGGCATCGGTGGTGACGACCGCGATGTGGTAGTCGCCAGGACTGGCGGCGAGGACGTCGATGAATGCGTCGAAGTTGCGGGCGAGGTTCTCCTGCTCGTCGGCCATCGACCCCGAGTTGTCGATCACGAACAAGATGTCGGCAGGAGACGGCGTCAGGGCGGGGATCGTTCGGTCGACCTCCGAGATCCCAGCCGGACAGACCTGCTCGAAGACGTACTGCTGACAGCCGAGGGTACCGGCCAGCAAGACGAGCGAGAGCATGCGCACCGGCGCATCCTGGGACGGACCGGCCCGGAATTCAATTCCACGGGGTCCCGAGGGAGGCCCGTCCGCCGATGTAGGGACGGAGCGCATCGGGTACGCGGACGGTTCCATCGGGCCGCTGGTGCTGCTCCAAAACCGCGATCGCGCAGCGCCCCACCGCGACCCCCGAGCCATTGAGGGTGTGCAGCAGGCGCGGCTTGGCCTTCGGTGCGTCGCGGAATCGAATCCCACCTCGCCGGGCCTGGTAGTCGGTGACGTTGGAGCAGCTCGAGATCTCTCGATACCGGCCTTCGCCCGGGAGCCACACCTCGAGATCGTAGCACTTGGCGGCGTTGGGACTCATGTCCCCGGCGCACAGGAGCGCGATCTGATGATGAAGCTGGAGGCGTTCGAGGACCGTCGAGGCGTGTCGCACCATCAGCTCCAGCTCGTCGAAGGAGCGCTCGGGGTGGGCGAAGCGGACCAGCTCCACCTTGTGAAACTGGTGCTGGCGCATCAGACCCCGGGTGTCCCGTCCCGCGGCGCCAGCCTCCTTTCGAAAGCAAGGGGTCAGGCTGCAGTAGGCAAGGGGTAGCTCGCCCTCGACGATGGATCGAGCGTGGAGGTTGGTCAGGGGAACCTCAGCCGTCGGAATCAGCCAGTAGTCCGTCGACTCGCCGAAGGGAACGCGGAACAGGTCGTCGCCGAACTTGGGCAGCTGCCCGGTGTGGGTCAACGAGGCGCTGTTCACGAGGTAAGGCACCGAGACCTCACGATAGCCGTGCTCCTCGACGTGCAGGTCGAGCATGAATTGGCCCAGCGCTCGCTCCAATCGAGCCACGTCGTCGGTGAGCACGGCGAAGCGCGCCCCCGTCATCTGGGACGCGGTCTCGAAGTCCAGCTGACCCCAAGCTTCTTCGGCGAGGGCGACGTGATCTCGGACCGGCTCGGAGACGGCGGGCTTGTCGCCCCACTGTCGCACCACCACGTTGGCGCTCTCGTCGGCGCCATCGGGGACCGAGTCGTCGGGGAGGTTGGGGATGCCATACATCAGCGCCTCGAGCTCGCCCTCGATGCGCTGAGCGTCCGCCTCCAGTGCCTGGATGTCTTCGTTCAGCTTCTTCTGCGTGGCTCGGGCCTCCGCTTTCTCGGCGTCGCTGCCCGACTTGAACACCTTGGACAGGGCCTTGCCCTGGGCGTTCTTCTGGGTTTTGAGCTCCTGGGTCTCGGTGAGGGCGCGGCTGCGCTCGCGGACCAGGGCGTTGACGCGGTCCAGGACCGAAAGGTCGAAGTCAGGGCGTCGGCTCAAGCGCCGCCGCACTCCTTCCAGGTCTGCCGCCACCTCTCGGAAGTCCAGCATGCAAGGCTACCTACACCCGTCCCCAGCCCGGGCAAAGCGGGAGGTCCCGCCGGGGATCTCCGCGCAGGAGGGCCCGAATCCGAACCATGGAGACCTCGGCTCCGTGCTAGGCTGGGGGGGAATGGGAAAGCTGCTGGAAGCGAGCCTCGAGCCCGCCAACGAGCCAGAAGCGGACCGTTCCCGATCCCTGACTCGGGATTTGGAGCGCGTCGAGAGCGCCAACCTGGAGTTCTACGAAGCCTTTTCCGCCAAGGACATGGAGCGCATGGCGCGACTGTGGGCCAAGACGCCCCACGTCCGGTGCGTGCACCCCGGCTGGGAGCTCGTCACCGGCTACGGTGAGGTGGTGCGGAGCTGGCAGGACATCTTCAACTCCATCGAGGACGTCGAGGTGACCATCAACGACGTCCAGGTCGAGGTGGTGGGGACGGTGGCGTGGGTCAACCAGATCGTCGACTTGGCCATCACCACCGCGGACGAAGAGACCTTCGAAGCCAGCGTGGTGACCACCAACCTCTTCGAGTACGCCCAGGGCACTTGGTTCATGGTGTTGCACCACAGCTCCAACTTTTTGGAGGGCGACGACGAGGATGGAGACGGCGGAGAGACGGTGGACAATACGCGGGTCTTCGGTTTCAGCCCCCGCGGCCACACCTCGAACTAGTGCCGAACTAGTGCCGGCACAGATTGCAGTAGGCCCGGACTTCCGCTCCTTCTACCCAGACCAGGATGCTCCGGCGGCGGTCCAATGGGTGGACCTCGAGGCCTGAGGGCCGAGGCCACGCCAGGTTCACGTTGATCCTATTGCTGGCGTGGGCCTGCATGCCGGAGCCCTCGCCCTGCCCAGACGGAGGGCTCATTGTCCAGGGAGCGAAGGGCTGCCGGACCCGCTGCCGACTCGACGCGGATTGCGGCGAGGAGCAGCGCTGCGTCGAGACCGAGGCGGAGGGCCTCGCTGTCTGCCTGCCCGCGCGGCCGCCCTGCGGTCCCAGCGGCGGGTGTCCGCCGCCAACCCAGTGTGGGGCTGCCGGCCGATGCGTCCCCCCGAACGCCGCCTGCGGCCCGCGCCCCTGTCCCGGACGGCAGGCTTGCGTTCGCATCGACGAAGCCGTGATGTGCGTTTCGCGCTGCCGAAAGGATGCGGACTGTCCAGAGCCCCGCCGATGCGTGGGGCGGGTGAAGTCCGGGGACCGGGTCTGCCTGCGCTGATCTGATCGCTAGGAATCGAACCCCCGCCGCCCATGGGGCCTCCAGCCAAGGCCCCAAGCCTGGCACGCGACATGCAAAAACGTTCTCTAGCCAGCGTCGCTTGATGAATGAACATCAGTCCCGTCCCAGGTCCGCGCGACGCTGGTAGGGGGTCCGGAGATGGTCTCCGGGCCCTCTTTTTTTCCGTTCGGGTGAGGACTCAGCTCTTCTTCGCGGTGCTCTTCGGAATGGGCGTGACGTTGTTGGGCGGCTCGCTCGGCGTGGCCTCGCCGTCGGCGGGGGACAAGCCGAAGTGCTGCCGAATCTTCTGCTCGATGTCTCGAGCCGTCTCGACGTGCTCCTCGAGATAGCTCCGGGCGTTTTCACGACCCTGTCCAATCCGGTCCTGTTGATAGGAGAACCAGGCCCCGGCCTTGTCCACGATGCCGAGATCCGTCCCCAGATCGACGAGCTCACCCGTCTTGGAAATGCCCCGTCCGTACAGGATGTCGAACTCCACTTCCCGGAAGGGAGGCGCCAGCTTGTTCTTCACCACCCTCACCCGGGTCCGGTTGCCGATGTTCTCGTCTGCCTTCTTGATCGAGCCGATACGGCGAATGTCGAGGCGCTGGGACGCGTAGAACTTGAGCGCGTTGCCGCCGGTCGTGGTCTCGGGCGAGCCAAACATCACGCCGATCTTCATCCGGATCTGGTTGATGAAGGTCACGCAGGTCTTCGACTTCGAGATCGTGCCGGTCAGCTTGCGGAGAGCTTGGCTCATCAGGCGGGCCTGCAGACCGACGTGGGAGTCCCCCATCTCTCCCTCGATCTCGGCCTTGGGCACCAGAGCGGCCACCGAGTCGATGACGACGAGGTCGACCGCGTTCGACCGCACCAGCATCTCCGTGATCTCGAGCGCTTGCTCGCCGGTGTCGGGCTGCGCGATCAAGAGGTCGGCCGTGTTCACGCCGAGCTTCTTGGCGTAGCCGACGTCCAACGCGTGCTCGGCGTCGATGAAGGCGCACACCCCACCCGCCTTGTGGGCCTCTGCGACGGCGTGCAGGGTGAGGGTCGTCTTGCCCGACGACTCGGGACCATAGACCTCGACGATCCGGCCTCGGGGCAGACCGCCGATGCCGAGGGCGATGTCGAGCCCGAGCGAGCCGGTGGAAATGGTGTCCACCGCGACGATCGGCTGCCCGTCGCCCATGCGCATGATGGCCCCTTTGCCGAACTGCTTCTCGATCGTCGCCAACGTCAGCTCGATCGTCTTGTTCCGATCCCCGGAATCTTTTTCTCCGCTCTTGGCCATGCCCAGACCCTGACAGGTGTTCAGCGGTCGGTCAATGGTCACACTGCATGGAGGCGTCTCTAGCGGTCTGACCCCTACATATTGGGCATTCGTCCGAGAAGACCCCCGAGGACGGCCTGCACCGTCAGCCAGCGGATCAGGTCCCGGCGTTCCGGCGGCAGCCGCAGCTGGATCGCTTCGGCGCCGGAAGCGCTCGCCCAGCCGATCCATACCGTTCCCACCGGTTTTTCGGGACTGCCTCCGCCCGGACCCGCCACACCGGTGGTCGAGACGCCCCAGGTTGCTCCCAGCCGCGTCCGGGCCCCCTCGGCCAAGGCGAGGGCCACTGCCTCGCTGACGGCCCCATCGGTCTCGAACAGCGCCTCCTCCACCCCGAGTAGGTGGGTCTTCATGGCGTTCGCGTAGGCGACCACGCCCCCGAGGACGTAGCGTGAGGAGCCGGGAGTGGCGGTCAAAGCTTGGGCTACCCAGCCCCCTGTACAGCTCTCGGCGGTGGCGATGGTCGCCCCTTGGGCCGCCAGCCGATGACCGACCACCGTCTCCAGCGCCTCCCCCTCTTCACTGAAGACCCGAGCCCCGAAGGCCTCGCGCACCGCCCCGACCGTTTTCTCGAGCCGCTCGGCTCCGTCGGCCGACAGGCTGACGTGATTGACGAGACCATCGTTGCGGATGCCGTAGCGCGTGCCCTCGCCGAGCTCGGGGGTGACGATCGCATCTACCTCCGACTCGCTGAGACCGAAGACCGACAGCGTCCGCCGGACGAGGGCGCCGGCCACGGGGATCAGCTCGCCGAGTGGCCGAAGCATGCGCTCCATCTCGCCCGGAACCCCGGGCAGGACGCAGATCCGGCAGCCGTCGTGCGAGGTGATGGAGCCGGGGGCGGCGCCGACCTCGTTGGGGAGCACCGTGGCCCCTTCGGGCACCGCGGCCATCTGGAGCTGGGCCTCGATGGCGGACCGCCCCCGGGCGGCGAGGCGCGATCGGATCCGCGCCGCCGAGGCCTCGTCCACGACCAGCCGTCTCCCCAGGGCGCCGGCCACCGCGGCGTGGGTCCGGTCGTCGAGGGTGGGCCCGAGCCCGCCCGTCGTGATGACCCAGTCCGACCGACCCGCCAGCTCGACGACGGCCCGCCGGATGGCGGTTTCGTCATCGGGCACGAGGCGTCGCTCGACCAGGTGGACGCCCCGAGCCTCCAAGAAAGCGCGGATGGTCTCGCCGTTTCCGTCCTGGATGGCGCCGCTCATCAGCTCGTCGCCCACGGCGACGAAGGCGGCGCGGGGGGCGCTCGTCACGGCGAGCAGAGGTCCTGGTAGCTGATCTCGACCCGCGCTCCGGGTCCGGGGACCGAGTCGCCGTTGAAGGTCACGACGTTGGCTTGACGATCGTATTCATAGCCGTCGGTCGGATTCTGCGAGACGGCCAGCCCGTCGACGAAGACCTGGAGCGAGGGCGGATCCGCGACCTTGCTCAGACCGAACTGATCCCGGGGCTGGAAGGTATCGAGACCGAGCTGGGTGAGGATGGGGCTCCAGTCGTCTTCGCAGATGTTGAAGAAGATGCCGCCCGTCGATTGGACGAGCTGGAAGTAGCGAAACCCTTCCTGTACCTGGAAGAAGCCGCCGGGATTCAGGCATGGCTCGGTCACCGGTCCCGCGATGGCGTGGACCTTCACGTCGTCGGAGCGACCGGGCCCCTTCACGATGTCGAAGTAGTTGGCGAACAGTCGGTCCGACTCGGTCGAGAAGTCGTCCTCGTCGCTCATGATGACCACGGCGAGCTCGGCGTCCTCTCTCAGGAAGCCTGCGTTGGTCCCCGGATTGTCGGAGTCGGCCTTCACGAGCGCGTTCCGGGCGGCCGCCATGCCGGCCTCGATGCCCGAGCCGTTGGTCCCCACCTCGAAGGTGCAGCGGAAGGCCTCGGCCCGGTCGAAGTAGGTGCCGGAGATGACGCGCGGATGGGGGAAGCATCGCTCAAACTGGCCAGAGGTCGACCCTGTCCCCAGGGTCGTGACGACCGCCATCTGATAGTCGGCGCTCTGGGAATCGGCAAACTGGGTGAAGTCTTCGAGGTTGTTGATGAGCCGGAGTTGCTCGTCGACCATCGAGCAGCTGTCGTCGATGACCCACAAGATGTCGACCTGCGGGCCCGGCGCCTGGCGGAACTCGTCGAAGACAGGGACGTCGGGCGTCGCTGTCCCGGTCAGGAGAATGCGATTGAGGCCCTGCTCGCCGTTGTGCTCGACTCGCAGCGTCGCCTCGTGCTCGGCGTCCAGGACCGAGGTCGGGAAGAACTGGAGCACGATGCGGAGATTTTGACCGACCTGTACGTCGATCGGCGATTCGAGGTCGGTGACCGGCGTCGAGTCGTCGCCATGTCGACCTGCGGGCCCGGCGCCTGGCGGAACTCATCGAAGACAGGGACGTCGGGCGTCGCTGTCCCGGTCAGGAGAATGCGATTGAGGCCCTGCTCGCCGTTGTGCTCGACTCGCAGCGTCGCCTCGTGCTCGGCGTCCAGGACCGAGGTCGGGAAGAACTGGAGCACGATGCGGAGATTTTGACCGACCTGTACGTCGATCGGCGATTCGAGGTCGGTGACCGGCGTCGAGTCGTCGCCGACCTCCAGAAAGACGCCCTGGATGGAGAAGAGCTCGTCACCCTCCTCCTCCACCTCGATGTTGCTGACCGTCAGCGGAGCGTTCCCCTGGGAGAAGACGAACACCTCCCGGGTCGCGGAGCTACACTCGGACCGACCCTCCGGACCGATCGGGTTGCGATAGGTGACCTCGCCGAAATCGAGCTCATCCGGGAAGATGGCGGCCACCGGCGGCTCGCCTCGACCGAACAAGAAAAGCTCCACCCGCAGGCGGTTGGCGTCCTCGGTCAGCACGAACATCCGACCCTCCGCGCCGCCGGCGACCTCGGGCTGGAAGCGGATCGGAATGATGACGGTCTCTAGAGCGGCCATGGTGAAGGGCCCGTCGTAGCGCTCGTCGGCGACGGAGAAAGCCTCGCCGCCGAAGGGGATGGTGACGTTGCGGATGCCGATCGCCTCGTTGCAGGTGTTGATGATGCGCACGCCCAGGGTGCTGAAGGAGCCAAGGGGGGTCCCCGCGAAGAAGAGGTCCCGGGGGGTGATCTCGAGGCAGCCAGCGAGAGGAGCTTGGCCTTCGAAGCGGACCGTGTTCCGGCCCCCATCATTGTCGATGGCGATCAGCTCCGCGGTCGGCACGCCAGCCTGAAGCGGGTTGTCGCTGTGGATGACCTGGACCTCGGCCGTCTCCCGGGCCGGAATGGTGAAGGGCAGCTCGGGCGGGTCGACCAGCTCGAAGTAAGGGCTGGCGGTGGTCAGAACGGTCACGTCGCAGGCCGACTTGCTGGTGGAGGCGAGCCGCACCCGCCGGGTCTCGCCCAGGACGAATGACTGGACCGGCGGCTCCATCACCAGGTCGCAGGGGTCCCTCGCGTCGCCCCGGAGCTGGAAGCGGACTTCTGGGTTTTGGCGATCATTGGTCTCGATGACGAGCTCGGCCTCCATCAGGCCGTGCACCTCGGGCTCGAAGCGAATGAAGATGGTGTCGGTTTGGCCCGGGTTGAGGCCGCGGGGCGCGTCGGTGATACGAAACTGGCTGCCGTTGGCGCCTTCGATGGCGACGCGAGAAAATTGAATGCCGACCCCGCCCTCGTTGCGAAGCTCGACGGTCCGGAAGTCGACTTCTCGGGTCCGCTGGAGGACCCAGTCGTCGAACTCGAGGAGGGCCCCGGGCTCGGGGTCGGTGACGAGCTCGCTGGAGACGGCGGTCGAGGGGGGCTCCTCACAGGCGCCGAGGAGGGCGGTGAGGGCGACCAAGGGCTGGGCGATGCTTCGAAATCGATACACGTTCATGGGGCGTCCTCCGGGCGTTCCGGACTGCACAGGGATACTACATACAGGTTTTGGGCCGAACCTGATCGCTCACCCATCCGCCTCCTGCCGATTCGCCCTTTCCGTGCACATCCTTACGATCCGGCGGATAGAGCGTCGAGGAAATCGGGTTTTCTGCGGGTCGATTGCTGCTTCAGCGCGTGTTCATGCCTAAGGGCCTCCCCTCGGCTGAAGGGCCCGGCGGTCCCCACCAGCTCGAAGGGGCCACGACCCCGCGTGTAGCGCGCGCCTCGTCCTTGTTCGTGGGCCTCGATGCGGGCGGCTACGTCCGGGCTGACGCCGGTGTACAGCGAGCCGTCCCGGCAGCGGAGCAGGTACACGAACCAGCCCCCTTCGTCCTCACCCGCCCCCATCCTGGGGAGCGAGATTATCGAAACGGGTGAACTCGTCGAAGAACTTGGTCCGCACCGTTCCGACCGGCCCGTTTCTCTGTTTGCCCACGATGATCTCGGCGACACCCTTGTCCTCGGTCTCTTTATTGTACACCTCGTCCCGGTACACGAACATGATCACGTCGGCGTCTTGCTCGATGGCGCCGGACTCCCGGAGGTCGGCGAGTACGGGACGCTTGTCGACCCGGTTCTCGACTGCGCGATTCAGCTGGGACAGGGCCACCACCGGCACGTTCAACTCCTTGGCCAAAGCCTTGAGCCCTCGGGAGATCTCGGAGATCTCCTGCTCCCGACTCTGGGCGCTGGCGGAGCCCCGCATGAGCTGGAGGTAATCGACGATCACCAAATCGAGGCCGGCCTCGGCCGCCAAGCGCCGGCACTTGGCTCTGAGCTCGAGCGAAGAGAGTGAGCCCGAGTCGTCGATGAAGACCTTCGCCTCGCTGATCCGACCCGCGGCCCGAGCCAGCTTCGGCCAGTCGTCTTCGTTGAGGAAGCCGCCCCGCAGTCGGGAGGAGTCGATGCGGCCATCGCTGCAGAGCATCCGGGTCACGAGGCTCTCCTTGGACATCTCCAAAGAGAAGATCGCGACCACCCGATCGTCGCTCACCGCCGCATGGAGCCCGAGGCCTAGACTGAAGGCCGTCTTCCCCATCGAAGGCCGGCCGGCCACGATGATGAGGTCGGCCGGCTGCAGCCCGGCCGTCTTGATGTCCAGGGCGTGAAGACCGGTGGACACTCCGGTGATGGGCTTCTTCTCCTCGGCCAGCTTTTCGATCCGCTGAAAGGCCGTCTGGACGATCTCGTGGATCGGCGTGATCCCCTTTTGGGCCCGCCGCTTGGCGATGTCGAAGATCGCCTTCTCGGCCGCGTCCACCGTCTGCTCGGGCTCGGTGGAGTCGTAGGCCTCGGTGGCGATGCTGGTAGCAGCCTGGATCAGCTTTCGCAGCATCGCCCGGTCCCGGACGATGCCCAGGTAGTAGGCGACGTTGGCCGCCGTGGGGACGACCTCGGCGAGCTCGACCAGGGCGCTGGCGCCGCCCACCTCTTCCAGATGGCCGGCCGACTTCAGGTGGGCGTTGAGGGTGACGACGTCGATGGGCTGACTCTTTTTGGCCAGCTCGGTCATCGCGCTGAACACCAGCCGATGGCTCGGTCGATAGAAGTCGCCGGCGTCGATGATCTCCAGGGCGGCGTCGATGGCCCGCCCGTTGATGAGTATGCTCCCCAGGACCGCTCGCTCGGCGTCCAAGTCCTGCGGCGGTACGCGCCCCGGACCGCTGAATCGCTCGCCGTTCAAGCGTCCGCGGCGCTCTCGTCTTCCGACTTGGTCTTCGCGGCCTCGGCTTCGGCGATGGCCGCCTTCGCCTCTTCGGCGCGCTTGGCCTCCTCGGCCTCGGCGGCCGCCTTGGCGGCCTTGGCCTCTTCGGCCACCGCGGCCTCGATACGCGCCTTCTCCGCCTCCACGTCGGCGGTCCCCTCGGGGATCACCCAGAAGGGGAGCTTGGCCTCGATGCCGCCGTCGAGTCGAACCCGGACTTGGAAGCGGCCCACCGCTCGGACCGGACCGTCGAGCAAAATCCGACGGTGATCGACCTTCACGTCGGCCTCGGCCAGAGCCTTGGCCAGGTCACGGTTGGTGACGGATCCGAAGAGCTTGGGCCGAGCTTCGACCACCGGCTCCCCGTCCTCGCCGAGCTGGGGCGGCGCGACCTTGGCCTCCATGGTGATGGACAGGCTCTCGATCTGCTTGCGAGCCTGATCCGCTTCTTCGGTCTTGATGGCCCGCTGGTGCTCGGCGATCCGCTGCTGATGCTCCAGCTCTTTGATCGAGCGAACCGATGCGAACACCGCCTTGCCCTGGGGGATCAGGAAGTTGCGCGCGTAGCCGTCCTTGACCGTCACGAGGTCGCCGACCACGCCCAAGTGGGGAACGTCTTCTCGGAGGATGATCTTCATCATGATTCGGATCCTCGGGCCTCGGAGGCACCGCCCTCTCGCTCGGCCTGGGCGGCGGCCGCCGCCGCGGCCTCTTCTTCCTCCTGCTTCTTCCGAGCTGCCTTCTCACGGACCACCTTCTCGATGTCGGCCCGCCGCGCCTCGACGTCTTCAACCTCGCCAAGACGACTGGTCATGAAGCGCATGACCTTGTCGGAGTTTCGAAGCGACCGCTCGACGTGGCTCACCGCACTGGCCGGCGCCGCATAGTGCAAGACCAGATAGGCCCCTCGGCTGGCGCGGTTTACGTCGTAGGCGAACTTGCGCTTACCCCAGCTGTCCTCGCGGAGGATGCTGCCTTCATTCTTCTCCACCACTTCGCGAAAGCGACCGAACAACTCCTTGATCGCCTCTTCCGTCATCTCGGCGCCGGTCACGAAGACCGTCTCGTACTCTCTCAGCTTACCCAGCGTCTCGCTCATCGTTTCTACTCTCGGCGCCCTGGAGCGCCCTCGCCGGCCGCCGTTTCCGGCCCCCGGTTGAATCGGTTCATGGCCCGATCGATTCCTTCGGTCAGGATGACCTTCACCGCGTCTGCGGCTTCGCTCACGGCACGTTCCACGTCCGCTTGCTCTTCGCTCGCGAATTTTCCGAGGACGTAGGCGGCCGTGTCCCATCGTGGGGGGGGCCGCCCGATGCCGATCCGCACCCGGACGTATCCGGGGCTCGGAAGGTGCTGGGCGAGGCTTCGCAGACCGTTGTGCCCACCGTGGCCGCCGCCCCTCTTGAGCTTGAGCCGCCCGACCTCGAGGTCCACGTCGTCGTGCACGACCACCAGATGGTCCACCGACTTCTTGTGGAAGCCCAGCGCAGGTCCGACCGACTCCCCCGAGAGGTTCATGAACGTCTCGGGCTTCATGAGGAAGCAGTCTTCACCGTCGATGCAGGCTCGGGCCAATCGTGCCTTGAACTTCTTTTCAAAGACCGTGACACCCGCCTCGTCGGCCAATCGGTCGATGACCCAAAAGCCGACGTTGTGACGCGTGTCCGCGTACTTCGCGCCGGGGTTTCCCAAGCCGACGACGAAGTACACGTCTTACTTCTTCTCGGCGTCTGCCTGCGCATCCGCCGCCGCCTGCTGGCGACTGCGGCGCGACTCCTTGACCGACACTACGGCCAGGCGCGGGCTCTCGACCGGCTCGACGCCCTCGGGAAGCTCGATGTCGCCGACCCGAATGGTGTCGCCGAGCTGCATCGGGGTGACGTCCAGCTCCACCGACTTGGGGATCCTGAACGGGCTGCACTTCACCCGGAGGCTCCGCTTGGCCCGCTGGAGATCACCGCCGGTGACCACACCCGCCGCACGGCCGTGGACGTTCACCGGGATGTCGACCGTCACCGAGTCCGCCTCTCGCACCTCGAGAAAGTCGAGGTGGATCAGGTCCCAGCGAAGCGGGTCCTGCTGCATCTCCTTGATCAAGCAGGTTGCTTCCCGAGCCAGACCCGTCACCTTGAAGAGCGTATTCTTGCCCATGCCGGTGCTCCGGAGCGTCTTGAAGAAGACGTGCGGGTCGACCGAGAAGCTGACCGTCTGCTCCTTGTGCCCATACAGCACGCCTGGAATGCGTCCCGAGGCCCGAAGCCTGCGGCTCGGGCCTTTGCCCAGCTGGTCGCGGGGCGCGACCTCGATTTCAGTCATCGACATGGCAATGCTCACCGACCCGCTAGCGCGGCGGAAGCGGGGCCTTAGCACCTAGACCCGGTCTCGTCAACGGCTACCGGGTCCCAGGAATCTGGGTGCTTACCCTAGGGAGGTGCTGTGCTGCACGCGAGGGGATGCTGCTCAGACGAACAGGGAGGAGACGCTGTCCCCGTGGTGGATCCGCCGGATCGCCTCCGCGATCAGCGGCGCCACCGACACCGCCTCGATGTTGTCGGGCACGTCGGGGGCGTGGGGGATCGTATTGGTCACCACCACCCGGTCGAGGTTGGAGTTCCCGATCCGCTCCAGGGCCGGCCCGCTGAAGACGGCGTGGGTGGCGTAGGCGAAGATCTTCTTCGCCCCTCTCTCCTTCAGGGCCGTGGCGGCCGCGGTGAGCGTCCCCGCGGTATCGATCATGTCGTCGATGATGATGACGTCCTTGTCCTTCACCTCGCCGATCACGTGCATGACGCGGGCCTCGTTTGGCTGGGGCCGGCGCTTGTCGATCATGCCGATGTGGCAGTTGAGCCGCTTGCCGAAGGCCCGCGCCCGCTCCACGCCTCCTGCGTCGGGACTGATGATCACAGCCTGCTCCGAGAAGTTCTGCCGCATGTGATCGAGGAGCACGGGCATCGCGTACAGGTGGTCGAAGGGGATGTTGAAGAAGCCCTGGATCTGACCGGCGTGCATGTCGATGGACAGCACCCGAGTGGCTCCCGCGGTCGCGATCAGATCGGCCGTGAGCTTCGCGCTGATGGGCGTGCGCGGGGCCACCTTCCGGTCCTGCCGGGCATATCCGTAGTACGGAATCACCGCGGTGATGTGCTCGGCCGAGGCCCGTCGCAGGGCGTCGATCATGACGAGCAGCTCCATCAGATTCTCGTTGGCCGGGGAGGAGGTCGATTGGATCAAGAAGACGTCGGAGGCCCGGACGTTCTCGCCGATCGTCACGTTGATCTCACCGTCCGAGAAGCGTCCGACGCTGGCTCGTCCGAGAGGAACGTCGAGTTCACGAACGACCTGCTCGGCCAAACTCGGGTTGCTGTTGCCAGCGAAGATCTTCAGTACGTTGCCGACCAATCGAAGCTCCAGAGCGTGGGATTGGGGTGGCAGGATTCGAACCTGCGAATGGCGGCACCAAAAACCGCTGCCTTACCACTTGGCGACACCCCAGCCGCGGAGGCGATACAAAGGATTCACAGCCCCCCTGTCAATGTGTACCCTGTCCGTCGTGCGCTCGGCCTCGACTGTCGTGCTGCTCTTCGCGGCGAGCGCCTGCGCCGACGTCCAAACGCCCGAGGGCGCGCTCGAGGCCTTCCTCGAGGACGCCCAGCGCGGTCGCTGGGCCCAGGCCGCCGCCCGGGTGTCCGAGGATGGCATGGAGTACCTCCGCGCGCGCTACGCCGCGCTTCACGGGCCGGAGGCGGCGAAGGAGGCCGACGCCGGAGCGCTCCTCGAGGCCATCGAGCTTCGGGTCGAGCAAGCCCCGACCTCGGTCGTGGTGGTCTCTCCGATAGGCCGGCGGGTCACGCTCCGTGCAACCGTCGAGGAGGGTCGATCGGCGGAGTTTCCGATGGTGGAAGAAGACGGGGATTGGAAGGTCGACCTGGGTCGGGCGCTTCAGGCACCAGACGGCGAGCGCGGCATCGACCGCGCGGTCTCCAAGTAGAGCGTCCGCAGCTCGTAGAGCAGGGAGTTCAGGAGATCTTCTTCGTCTTTGCTCAAGTTGTTGCGGGTCTTCGACTGCAGCATGCCGAGGATGTCGATGTTCTGCGCCGCCATCCGCAGGTTGACCTGACCGGGCACGACGACGTCTCCCGCTCCCGGCTCCCGGCCCAAATACGCGAGTGCGGTGGTCGCGACCGACATGACGAGCTCTGAGAAGCCGATCCCACCTTCGCCGCCAGCGTGCGAATCCCCGGCCGGCTCCGGAGCCGGCTCGGACTTGGCCGCGGGCGCTTCCTGGGGCTTCTCCTGTCGGGCCTGGACCTCTTCGGGCGGACGCCATTCGGGACCGCCGCCATCGGCGGGCTCGGTGTCGGCGGGACGAACGTTGCCCTCGGCGTCGAAGCGCCGGCGGTCCTTCACCACGAAACCCTTCGACTCTTCTTCCGCCATGGCCAAGCTCAGATCGTGGAGCCGCCCGCCCCGTCGGTGCCAGGATCGTAAGTGCCGGGCATGGGACCGAACCCGTAATTCGGGGGTCGGTCGGGGGTCGGTTCGTTCAAGAAGACCGGCGTGGGCGCGGGAGCGGAGGGCGCCACTTCACGCTGGAACATCGAGTCGTAGTCGATGAACTCGCATTCACCTTCCAGGTCGGGGAGCCCGGCGAGTGCTTTTTCGTACTCGCCCTTGTCCACGACCCCCTCTCGGATGTTGCGGGACACAGTGCGGACATCGAGTTGACGAGCATCCATTCCCACGGCGACCTACGCACGACCCCTCGTCGAGTCAAGATATCGCCGTGAATCTCCCCAGCACCGAACGCGTGGCGCCGGACCTCCGAGCCCTCCTCGACACCATCCGCTCCGAGACGACGGTCTTGCAGGAGCTCCGTACGAGCCTCGGCCAGGTCATCGTCGGCCAGCGCCGCATGATCGACCGCCTCCTGATCGGGCTGCTCACCGGCGGACACGTCCTCTTGGAGGGCGTGCCCGGTCTGGCCAAGACCCTCACCGTCCGGGCCCTCGCGAAGAGCCTCGGCCTGAGCTTCAGCCGCCTCCAGTTCACCCCCGACCTCCTGCCCGCCGACCTCACCGGCGCCATGGTCTACGACCCCCGAAGCCAGAGCTTCGTGTCCCGCAAGGGCCCGATCTTCGCCCACTTGGTCCTCGCCGACGAGGTCAACCGAGCCCCGGCCAAGGTCCAGAGCGCGCTGCTCGAAGCGATGCAAGAAAAGCAGGTCACGATCGGGGAGACGACCTACCCGCTCCCTCAGCCTTTCTTGGTCATGGCTACCCAAAATCCGGTGGAACAAGAGGGAACCTATCCCCTGCCCGAGGCCCAGCAAGACCGTTTCATGCTCCACGTCGAAGTGGGCTACCCCTCCCGGGAGGAAGAGCGTGCGCTCCTCGATCGGCCTCCGCCCGACCCCGACACGCTGGCCACCGTGCTCGGGCCCGAAGCCCTCGGTCGCATGAAGGATCTGGTCCGCCAGGTCCACTGCGACGACCGCCTCAAGGACTACGTCGTGGACC
>CAYZFR010000032.1:0-28404 GCA_964477875.1 uncultured Myxococcales bacterium | reverse complement strand
CCCGATTCGTCATCGGGTCACCATCGAGCCGGACGCCCTCGTCCTGGACGATGGGCGGGGCCCGACGCTGTTCCGGACCCGGGCCGCCTGCTTCGCCAGCCTGACCGAGGCCCCCGAGGACCTCGATCCGTGCTGCACCTGTCTGGCGACCCAGCACCGCCACGGCAATGCCTGCCTGGAAGACACCGTGAGCAGCTGCGCCTCCCGACTCGACGCTGCCGGCAAGGAGCGGGCCCCGCGTCCAGCGAACGCCCGGCTCGCGCTCAAGGAAGCCGAGTCGACGTGCATCTCGTTCATGTGCCAGGACGTCTGCCCGGAATGATGGCCCGCGTCGTCCGCCCTGGACACGTCGGTGTCGACGCAGTGACCGGTAGCCCAAAACCATCCGCCCCCCGAACGAGCTCGTCGCCTCCGCCCAGGCTCGGATACCTACAGCGGGAACTGGAGGAGCTGAAGCATGCCCTGCTCGTCGTCGGCGGGCTCGAGAACGAGGACCTTGCTCTCCCCCCAGACGGCGTAGGCATGTGAACCGGACACCGCCAAATCACGGTCGCCCAGAACCCTCCGTGAGCGGCTGCCGACATCGATGACGACCCAACGGACCCCAACTTCTTCGCCGGCCTCGCACTTCAATACTTTGGCCCCCACGACTTCATTAGCAACTACCCCTGAACGAGCCACATACGGGTACGAGAAGAGGCGTGAGCACGGGTTCTCGGGTGCAGGTTCGTTCACTTCGTCGATCACCTCGGCGGTTCCGTCCACGCCGAAGAGGACGAGACGACGCCGCGGCGAGCCACCCGCCTCTGCGAACCACTGGGTGGCAATGATGCCTGGAGAACCATCATCGAACGGCGCTGCGTCCATGATGGTGATGGAAGGCCACTCGCGCCGCAATTCGGGGCTGAAGACGGCGCGTCCTTCTACGGCCAGGAAACCGACCTCCTCATTCGCAACGAATCGCCCAGCATGGCCATCCAAGTAGAGCCCATCCATCTCCGTGGCGCGGGGAAGCGCGAGGTCGCGAACTCCGGCGGACGTCAGGGCCCGAAACACGAGCTCCTCTTTGCCGAGCAACCTCACGATCGCGACGCACTCATCGCCGACTCGACCGTGGTTTTTGACCTCGGCCACCCGGTTCGACCGAAGCTCCCCGGTCCTCAGGTCGACTCGGTGCAGGGTGTCCTCATCGAACCCACACCAGATCGTTTCGAAGTCGGTGTCCCCGAAACGAACCTCCGGCAGCTTGGACAAGCCCTCGATGGACGCGAGCGCTAACCCGGAGGCGGTGTCATGGACGAGTCCGTAGTCTTCGTCGAAGACGCCGACCTGCCCGAAAGAGCCGGGCAACTGCAGCTCGCCGCTCGGAAACACGAAGAGGTCGTTGCCGGGGGCGTCCTTATCGTAGACCGTGATGTCTCCGGTCCGGTCGGACCAAACCGCCACATCGCGGTCCCCGACGAAAACCAGCGCCGGCGGGAACCTCTCCCAGCTAAACCGATGGACTCGTCCCCGTGCGGCGCCCTCGAGGTCCATCCGGGCGCCTTTGTCGAAGACCACCGGGGCGATGGTCCCGTCCGGCGTCGACTCCGAGAAGTAGAGCCCTCCAGACCGAGTGAAGCGCACTATGGGCAAGTCGCCCAACTCGAGCGTAGCCAGCCGCTCCGTTACGGTCGTGACCCCCCCTAGGCGCAGGTCGACGAGCAAAAGGGTGGACGGAGGCACGACCACGGCTGCCCATTGCTCGTCCCGGCTCATGCCCCAAATCTCTGCCGTCTCCGGGAGTCGAGGCGGCGGACCCGGGGGGAGGAGGGGATCATTCGCATCGCTCACACACGAGAGTGCGAGCTGGGTCGCAACGACCGCGAGAAAAGCCTGCCTTCGACCCCGCAACATCTCGGACACTTCCATGGGGCGGGACTCGAAACAAGCGTCGACCGGACCCAGCGACCGACGCAAGCGGCGTAGACGCAGGTGGGTTGTCTCCTCGGCGTGCTCGGGCGAAAACGGAGGGTGGCACCGTGGCGGGGCTTCGGTAGAGTGGGAGGTTGGGATGGAGAACGGCCTCAACTCTCGGGCGCGGCAGATCGCGACCACCCATCTTCGTCACGCGGGGGTCCGGGCCTTCGTGACCCCGCGGGGGGCGGTGCGGGGCCAGGTGCTCGTCCATCCGGAGCGCTTCCCGTCCATCGACGGCCGGGGACCCGAAGCCGAGCATCCCTTCGTGGTCCTGGACGGCAATACCCTCCGCTTTCTCCCCAGCAGCAGCTTCCACGGCTTTGGGCCCGTGGACTACGTCGGCTTCGACGGCCCCATCCCCTTCGAAAAGCATCTGCACCAGCACTGGAGCGCCTTCGGCGAGCAGCAGCTGAAGGCCCTGGAGGCCGCCCGAACCCTGACTGCCAGCGCCCACATCGAGACGCCGCCCTGGCGGATCGTCGGAAACACCAGCCACGCCCACGAGCGGCTTCAGCTCCTGTTTTCGCCTGATGGGCGGCGGGCGGTGATCACCGCCGTCGGGGCTCGCCCCGTCAGCGTGCCCCCAGTCGAGCCCCGGATCGTCCTCCCCTGCGACCAGCGGGGCCCCGAAGTCGAAGGCTTGTGGGACGCCGCCCTGGCCCAGGCGCTGCGTCACGCCCCCGAGGTCGAAGATCTCGCGGCGGCGACCGCGCTCTCCATCGACCTTGGGTCCGGAGACCTTCATCCGTCCGAGTCCGGCCAGGGTTTTTGAATACAAGCCGGCCGCGGTCGGTTACGACTCTTCGAGATGGAGGAGCCCGAGCTCACCCCGGCCCAGCCTCTGAAGCGGGTGGTTCTCGAGCCGCCCCCGATCCTCACCCCCTCTCTGGTGGCCAGCCTCGCCTTTGGGGTCGTGGTCACGCTGAGCTTGGCGCTCGGGGGCTCGGACGACGCCCAGGCGTACGTCATGGCCTCGGTGGTCCTCTTCTTGAGCCTCACCCTGGTCGCCCTCTCGTGGCGCGCCTCTCGAAACATCGGCGTCCGCACGCTGACCCTGTTCCAGGACCGGCTCATGATGCCGATCAACATCCGGGCCGCCCAGATGCTCACTGTCCCCCTCCGAGACGTGACCGGCGTGATGCTCCAAGAGCGGGGCCGGAGGGGCTTTCTGTTGGTGGGGACCGAGCTGTTCGACTTCGTCTTCCCCTTACGGGCCTTCGAGGACCGGTCCCAGGCTCGTCACTTTCGAGACGCCATTCTCGCGCAGATGCGGAACGCGGTCGTGCACGGCGACCGGACGGTAGAGGCCTTCGAGGAAGAGGAGGCCCGAGTGGGGCCGATGCTGGTGCGCCCGCCCCTCGTCACCATCGCCACCAGCGTGCTCCTGGTCGTGGTCTCGGTCGCCATGCTCGTCGCCGGCGCCAAAGAGACCTTCGGCGTCCTCGTCCTCGGTGGTCTCAACCGAGACCTGGTTCTGTCCGGCCAGATCTGGCGTGTGGTCAGCTACGCCTTCGTCCACCCCGTCAACAACCTGCCCGGCGCCCCGATCCCCATCCCCTCGATCAGCCTGGTCTTGAGCCTGATCGGACTTTGGCTGCTGGGGCCGCCCATCGAGCGGCTGCTCGGCCGCCTGTCGACGGTCGTCCTCATGCTCGGCTCCGCCATCGGCGGTGGCCTGGTGGTCGGCCTCGGCCATGGAGGCGTGCTGGTGGCCGGCTCGGCCGCCATCATCTTCGGCCTCCTCGGCGCTTCGGTCTTCATCGGCATCCAGCGCCGCGAGCAGATCCCCCTCGGCTTTCGCGGCCCTTTCCGGCGCTGGTTGTGGGGCGGCATGCTGGGCTTGCTGCTCACGCTGTTGCCCGCCGTCACCTTCGATCTCGTGTTCAGCGGCGCCCTCGTGGGGGTGCTCGTGGCCGCCCTCGCCGGGCCGAGCCTCCCCGTCCGCGGCTCTCCCCGCTGGGCGCTGATCGGGTCCATCACCCTCGGATTGGTGGCGGTGGCCGGCCTTGGGACGGCCTTCGTTCGGGCCGGCTCCCACGATCAACAGACCTGGACCAAGGTCATCGAGACCAGCCAGGACGGGATGGCGCTCAACACCTTCGCGTGGCTCGAAGCGGTGGACCCCGACACCACGCCCGCGCGCCTGGAGCGGGCCGAGCTGGCCGCCAAGCGCGCCCTCGGCCTATCCAACGAGGCTTTCGCGCCCATGGTCGAAGACACCGTGGCCACCGTCGACTTTCGCCAGGGCCAGGTGCTGGAAGCGGTGGAGCGGGAGGCTGAAGCCCTCGCCCTGGCCGAAGCCGCCGAGCCGCAGCAAGAGAGCTCCAACACCGCCTCCCAGCTCGCGCGCTTTCTCCTCGAGGCCCAGCGGCGCGACCTAGCCGTCGACTCTGCCACCACTGCGGTGGAGCTTCGGCCCGAGCTGGCCGACGACGGCCGGCTTCGAGTGGTGCCCAGCTGGCCCGAAGGTCCACCCACCGACCGCATGACCGTGTTGGCGCTCCTCGAAGATGCGAGCGGGCCCAAGGCCGTGGTGCGGGTGGCCTTCGACCCTTCGGCCGAGCCCGAAGCGGTCCAGACGCTCGACACCTCCTTTCCACTCGAACTGCAGGGGGAAGCCAGCTTGCGGGTCCTTCAGCGACGCGAGGGCGGGGACGTCTCCCGGGTGTGGCGCTTCGTGAAGGAGGTCGGCGACTACCCCGGGCCCATCGCGAACGCGGGGGCGGGGTCCGCCTGACGAGCGAAAAGCGATCTTTCACTTCGGGGCTCTTTCATTCCCAAGCTACTCGAATTTCTTCGTCGGTTCATCGGTTTGACGGCGTCGACGAGGTGGCTATCCATTTCATCGTCCCCAAGAGGGACGGATGATGAAGATGAATTTGGAAGTACCGAACGACCTGCCGAATACGCTCCCTGTCTTGCCGCTTCGGCAGGGCTTCCTCCTCCCCGGAGTGGCCTCGCCCTTCGCGGTCGCCCGGCCGGCTTCGCTGGCGGCGGTGGAAGCGGCCACCCGCGATCACGACGGTTGGGTGCTGCTCGCCATTCAACGAACCCCTGAGACCGAGTTCACCCCTCACGATCTGCTGCCGGTCGGCGTGTTGGCCCGGATCCTCCACCCGGTTCAGCGAAATGACCAGGTGAAGGCGGTCGCCATCCAGGGCGCCAAGCGCGTCCGATGGGGCGACTTCAGCCAGTCCGACCACCTGCGGGCCAGCTACGAGACGGTCGAAGAGAGCTGGCCTGAAGGCCCCGAAGCCGAGGCGCTACGACGCTCCCTCGTCGAGGCGGTCGAGCGTCTCTTCGAAAAGATCGAAAACCAGGGCCAGATCCAGGCCGCAACCCGGAGCGTTCAGTCGCCTCCGATGCTGGTCGATCTCGTGGCCACCTTCTTGGAGAGCGAGCTCGACTGGAAGCACGAAGTGCTCACGACCATCGATCCCATGGAGCGGGCGCGCATGGTGCTCCGCCGTGCGACCGAGCTGGGTGAGGTCCTCGACGCCCAGAAGAACATCGCGGATAAGGTCCGCCAGGACATCGGCGACCAGGAGCGCAAGCACATCCTACGGCGGCAGCTGGAGGCCATCCAGGACGAGCTCGGTGAAGGAACAGACGAGCGCTCCGAGCTCGCCGGCAGGCTGAAAGAGCTGGAGCTGCCCGACGAGGTCCGACAGGCGGTCGATAAGGAGCTCCTGCGACTGCAGCGGATCCCCAACGGCTCGCCGGAGCGCAACGTCGCCATCGACTGGCTGAACTGGGTGGCAGAGCTCCCCTGGGGCAAGACCAGCGGCGTCGACGTCGACATCAGCGCCGTGGAGGCGCAGCTCGACGAAAGCCACCACGGCCTCGACGAGGTGAAGAAGCAGGTGATTCAAAACCTCGCCGTTCGCAAGCTGGCTGGCAGCGGCCGCGCCGACGTCTTGCTGCTGGTCGGCCCGCCGGGGGTGGGTAAGACAAGCATCGCCGAGTCGATCGCCGAGACGACGGGCCGAGAGCTCGTCCGAGTAGCTCTGGGCGGGGTCCGGGACGAAGCCGAGCTGAGGGGCCACCGGCGCACCTACGTGGGCGCCCGACCCGGACGCATCGTAGAGGGCATCCGCCGCGCCGGCGCCTCGGACCCGGTCCTGCTCCTCGACGAGGTCGACAAGCTGGGGCGCGGTTGGCAGGGCGACCCGTCCTCGGCTCTGCTCGAGATCTTGGACCCCGAGCAGAACCACGCCTTCACCGACCACTACATGGAGGTCCCCTTCGATCTCTCGAAGGTGCTGTTCATCGCGACCGCCAACGACATGTCCAACGTGCCGGCGCCGCTCTTGGACCGGATGGAGGTGGTCACCATCGAGGGCTACACCGAGGACGAAAAGGTCGTCATCGCCCGCTCTCACGTCCTCCCGAAGCTCGCCAAGAACGCCGGTGTCGATGAGGGGGACGTCCTCTTCACCGACGGGGCGCTCCGCGTCGCCATCTCGGGCTGGACCCGAGAAGCGGGGGTGCGGCAGCTCCAGCGGACCTTGGGCAAGGTCTATCGGGCCGCCGCCGTCGCCAAGGCGAAGGGTGAGCTCCATCGGCCGTGGACCGTGGACGAGAAGGACCTGCAGGCTCACCTCGGCAGGCGTCGCAACCGCGAGGAGCGACACGAGGCGCCCCAGCAGCCCGGTGTGGCCACCGGCCTCGCTTGGACGCCGATGGGGGGAGACGTACTCTACGTCGAAGCCTCGGATTATCCGGGCTCGGGACAGCTCGTCCTGACCGGGCAGCTGGGTGAAGTCATGAAAGAGTCCGCTCAGGCGGCCTTCACCTATGCCCGAGTCCACGCCGAAGATCTCGGCGTGCCCACCGACCAGCTCCGAAACCGGGACGTCCACGTGCACGTGCCGGCGGGGGCGACGCCCAAGGACGGACCCTCGGCCGGCGTCACGATGTACACTGCGCTCGCTTCGCTGCTGACGGGACGAAACGTGAAGAGCAACGTGGCCATGACGGGAGAGGTGTCGTTGCGGGGGCGCGTGCTGCCGGTGGGTGGAATCAAGTCCAAGGTCTTGGCTGCCCACGCGCGGGGTCTGCGAACGGTCCTCTTGCCCAAGCAGAACGAGCCCGACGTCGACGACGTTCCGGACAAGGTGCTGGAGGAGGTCGAGATCGTGTTCGTCAACGACATGAGCGAGGTGCTGGAGCGGGCCCTGGATCCGGTTGCGACCTGGTCGCCGACCTTCCCTCGTCCTCAGACCCTGGTCTAACCCCTCTTGACCCGCGTCTTCGGCAAAGCCAGTCGAAGGCGTGGGTCGTCTCCGCCTGCTGTCCGCGCCCTTTTCGTACTACTCCGCCAAGACACGGACCAATCTTCGTCTCAAGGGAGTGAGCTTCGACGAGCAGCTGGCAACCTTGTGGGTCTACCGTCGAGTGATCGTTCCCAAAACCGGGGTTCGCTTCATCCCGGTGCTGCTGACGCCCGAGGGTGAGGCCTTGCAGGACTCCACCGTCATCATGGACTGGCTGGAGGCAAGGTATCCGCAGCCTGCGCTGGTACCCGACGACGGCAAACACCCGACCAAGCGGCTCGCGGCCGAGCTTCTGGAGATCTACACCGACAACTGGCTGTTGGTCCCGGCGATGCATGCCCGCTGGGGCGATCCGAGCCACCTCGACGAGGTTCACGCCCAGTTTGGAAGCATCGCGTCTCCCTGGCTCCCGAGACCCATCCGGCGGGTGGCGGGTCGCCGATTGGCGCGCTTCTTTGCCCAAGGGGCGAAGGCGCTCGGGGCCACCCCCTCCACCGCCGGCGCCCTGGAGAGCTTCGCCGCCGAGACGCGGGCCGTCCTCGACGCCCACTTCGAGCGCTGGCCCTTCGCTCTCGGGCAGCGCGCCAGCTCCGCCGACATCGCGCTCGCCGGTCCGGTGGCAGGCCACTGGGCGGTCGACCCCAACCCGTCCAAGGAGCTGCAGAAGTATCCGGCCCTGACCGCCTGGCTGAAACGGATCCGGGAGAGGGTAGAGGGACCGGCAGATCAAGGGCCGGACGAGGTGCCCGTCTCCCTCGACCCGCTCTTTCGCCGCTTGTTTTCGGAGTACGCCCCGCTGCTCGTGGACGCTCACCGTCGTCTGGCCGAGTACGCCGCGAATCCGACCCGCCCCGAGGGCCGGGTGCCGAGGTCGCTCGGTCGCCACCCCTTTCGGGTCGGTGACGTGGAGGGGGAGCGCGCGGTCATCACCCACCCGCTCTGGATGCTGCAGCGGGCCCTCGACGTGTACCGGCGGGTGGAGTGGGACAGCCGGGTGAAGGCCTGGCTCGACCGCGTCGCCGGCGCGGAGGCGATGCAGGCCCTTCAAGAGGCTGCAGTCACGCGCCTGGAGCGACGAGACAATCGGCTGTTCCTGGCCCAGGAGGGGGCCATTGGCTCCTCGGCGCCGAATGTTTCTGCTCGGCTCGCGCAGCCGAATCGTCCCTGATCGACGCCTCGAAACGAGCTCACTTCATCGTCACGAGCTCTTCCGAGGCCGTGGGGTGGATGGCGACCGTGTCGTCCAGGTCGCGCTTGCGGGCGCCCATCTTCACCGCCACCGCGAAGCCCTGGAGCATCTCGTCGGCCCCCATGCCGATAATGTGGACGCCAACCACCCGCTCCTCCTTGCCCACGCAGACCAGCTTCATCGCCGTCATGCTCTTCTTGGCTGCCATCGCGTAGAAGAGATTGGTGAAGCGAGACTGGTAGATGCGGACGTCGTCGCCGTAGCGGTCTCGCGCCTCGGGCTCGGTGAGGCCCACCGTCCCGATCGGCGGGTGGGTGAACATCACGGTCGGGATGTTCTGGTACTCGAGGCGCGCTTCGGGGTGACCGCCGAACAGCCGATCCGACAGCCGTCGACCGGCTGCGATGGCGACCGGGGTCAGCTCGAACTTTCCAGTGTCGTCGCCGACCGAGTACACCTTGGGGGCCGAGGTATTCTGGAAGGCGTCGACCTCCACCACGCCGCGCTCGTCGACTTTCACGCCGGTCTTTTCCAGACCGAGCGACTCGGTGTTGGGCCGGCGGCCTATCGCCCACAGGACGCAGTCGAAGTGGCCGATGCAGCCGCCGTCCTGTCGCTTCACGCAGAGCCCGTTCTCCTCCTTCACCAGGGCCTGGGGGGCGCCGCAGGACTCTACGTGGATGCCCTGTTCGACCATGTGGTCGGTCAAGTTCTCCTGCAGCATGGGGTCGAAGCTCCGGATCGGAGAGCTGTAGCGGATGAGGAGCGAGACGTCGGAGCCGAGCGCGTTTAGGATCCCGGCCATCTCGACCGCGATGTAGCCAGCGCCGATGACCGCCACCCGGCGAGGGCGCTCTTCGAGCTCGAAGAAGCCATCGGAGGTGATGCCGAGCTCGGCCCCCGGGATGTCCGGGACGACGGGCCGCCCGCCGACCGCGACCAGGACGTGCTCGCCCCGGAGCCGCTCGCCGTTCACCTCGACCGTCCGCTCGTCCACGAACCTGGCCCAGCCGTTCATCTCGGCGACCCCATCCTTGTCCAGGTTGCGGCGATAAATCTCGTTCAGGCGCGCCACGTAGGCGTCTCGCTTCGCCTTGAGCCCCGCCCAATCGAAGGGTGCGGGCTGGACGCCGAAGCCGTAGTCGGGTCCGAATTCGATGGCTTCACCCACCGATGCCGCGTTCCACATCACTTTCTTGGGAACGCAGCCGACGTTGACGCAGGTCCCGCCCATGGGGCCGCCTTCGACCAGGCCGACCTTCTTGCCATGGCCGCCCGCTCGGCGCGCCGAGGCTACCCCGCCCGAGCCGCCGCCGATGACCAGATATTCGAATTCGCGCATGGGGCCGACGCTAGCATGGCCCTCGAGAGAGCCCTGAAGCCGATGGCGGACTCACGTACGGCTCAGGGATGGGCGGTGCTCGACGTGGAGGATGTCGCGGCGAGGGCCGTCTCGACCCGCCGGAAGACCTGGGCGATCGAGTCGCCGCAGTCCGGGTCTCGGGCCTCGGCCGCCCACAGCAAAGCCCTGGCCGCATGGGGCTGTCCGGCCTGCAGCCACGCGGTGCCGGCGTTCTGGTAGGCGACGCAACGGGCGGCCAGGTAGGCCCCGGCTTGCCGGGGTTCGGGTTGGGTCTTCAGGCGGTAGCCGAGCTCCAAGAAGGCTTCCGCCGCCAGGCCGACCTGCCTTCGGGCGTAGGCAGTGGTGGCGGTGCGGTACAGGCGCTCGGCCTCGGCGTAGGCGGGCGGGACGGTCGCGGTGTCGATCAGCAGCGGAAGGCCCATGGTGTGAGCGAGGCCACCTCGGAGCTCGTAGCTGGGTTCGGGCGGCGGTTCGCCGGCGCCGCAGGCCGCGGCACCCAACACGAGGGAACAGATGAGGGCGGGCCGAAGCACTGGGGGCTTTCCGTAGCAGAATAGGACGACTTGCTCACTTGCTCCCTGCTGCGGCTTCCGATCCGCAGGGCGCCTGAGGAGTTGATGGCGGCGTGGGGCTCGGATGCAATGGACGCCATGATGCGATGGGTCGTGGTCGCGTCCTTGGCCGGTGGGCCTTGGGCCTGCGGGCACATGTCGGGCCGGGTCGAGCTGGGCGAGGTCCTGTCCTTCGAGCTTCGAGACTTGGCGGGCGAGGCCAACCGGCTCGAGGAGCTGCGGGGCCAGGTGGTGCTGATCGATTTCTGGGCGCCATGGTGCACGCCCTGCGCCCAAAAGTTGCCCCGCCTGGCGGATCTCTTCACGCGTCTGCACGCCGACGGACTGGAGGTGGTGGCCGTGGCCTCCCGCAGCTCCGCCCCCGAGGTCGAAGCTTTTTTGGAGGACCGCGCCCTCCCTTTCCCCACCTTGCTCGACCCCGAGGCCGAGCTGATGCGCCGGCTGGGGCTCCACGAAATCCCGTCCTGGGTGCTGGTGGATGCCTATGGGCGTGTGATCCACGTTCACGCGGGCAGCGAGGACGATGCGTTCTGGCAGCTGGAGTGGGTGGTGCGCCGGGGACTCGGACAGCCGGTGGAGGGCGCCAGCGCGCACGCTCGTCCGAACCGCCCTGCGAATTCCGCCGTGGCCAGCGGTGGCGCGTCGTTGTAAACCCAAGGCATGTCGTCTGCGTTCTCTCTGGAAAAGCATGGCATCACCGTCGAAAAGGTGCTGCGCAACCCTCCGCCCTCGGTTCTGTACGAGCAGGGCCTCACCCGCGAGAGCGGCACCGCCATCTCCTCCACCGGCGCCCTGATCGCCATGTCCGGTGACAAGACCGGCCGCTCCCCGAGCGACAAGCGGGTGGTCGAAGACGAGAGCACGAAGAACGACATCTGGTGGGGTCCGGTGAACGTGAAGCTCACGCCCCACACCTTCGACATCAACCGCGAGCGAGCGGTCGACTATCTCAATACCTTGGATCAGCTCTTCGTGATCGACGCCTTCGCGGGCTGGGACGAGCGGCATCGGATCAAGGTCCGCGTGATCTGCGAGCGCGCCTACCACGCGCTGTTCATGCACAACATGCTCATCCGGCCCACGGCCAAAGAGCTCGAGAACTACGGCGACCCGGACTTCGTCATCTACAACGCAGGTCGCTTTCCGGCCAACAAGCAGACCGAGGGCATGACCTCGAAGACCTCCGTCGACCTCTCCTTCGAGCGGAAGGAGTTCGTCATTCTCGGCACCGAGTACGCCGGCGAGATGAAGAAAGGGGTCTTCACCATCATGAACTACCTGATGCCCAGGAAGGAGATCCTGTCGATGCACTGCTCGGCCAATCAGGACCCCGAAAAGGAGGACGTGAGCATCTTCTTCGGTCTTTCGGGGACCGGGAAGACGACGCTGTCCGCCGACCCGAATCGGCTCTTGATCGGAGACGACGAGCACTGCTGGACCGACGACGGCGTCTTCAACATCGAAGGCGGCTGCTACGCCAAGTGCATCAACTTGTCGGCGGAGGCGGAGCCGGAGATCTACAACGCGATCCGGTACGGCGCGATCCTCGAGAACGTGGTCTACGATCCCGACACCCGAGTGGTCGACTACACGAAGGATACGATCACCCAGAACACCCGCTGCTCCTATCCGATCGAGTACATCCCCAACATCAAGATGCCTTGCACCGGCCCCAAGCCCAGCAGCGTCATCTTTTTGACCGCCGACGCCTTCAGCGTTCTGCCTCCGGTCAGCAAGCTGAGCCCGGAACAGGCGATGTACCACTTCATCAGCGGCTACACCGCCAAGGTGGCGGGGACCGAGATGGGCGTCACCGAGCCCCAGGCGACCTTCAGTGCGTGCTTCGGTGCCCCGTTTTTGGTGTGGCACCCGACCAAGTACGCCGAGCTTCTGGCCAAGAAGATGAAGGAGCAAAAGGTCGACGTGTGGCTCGTGAACACCGGCTGGACCGGCGGGCCCTACGGCGTCGGCTCCCGAATGAGCATCAAGCACACCCGCGCCATCATCGACGCCATCCACTCCGGTGAGTTGAAGAAGGCCGACACCACCACCGACGAGATCTTCGGGCTGCACATCCCCACCAGCTGCCCGCAGGTTCCGAACGAGGTGCTCGTACCGAAGAACACGTGGAAGAGCGGCGCCGACTACGACAAGATGGCCCGCAAGCTCGCTTCTTTGTTCCACGAAAACTTCAAGCAATACGCCGACCAGGCAAGCCAAGAGGTCCTGCAGGCGGGCCCGAAGATCTGACGCTCGGGCCCGGCTCAGCCGCCGGCTCCACCTCGCTTCGCCTTTCTGCGTCGCGCTCACTCACCGAGCTGGCGGAGGCGGTCTCGGTGGAGGGCGAAGCTGTCGAACATGAAGCCGACCTGGCCCGATGAGTTGAACATGACCCGGGCGCTGACCGTGTAGCGCTCTCGGCCCGGGATCTGGAGGACGAGCATCTTCTGCTGCCCGACTCGGACCGGTCCGCCCCGGGCGACGAGGCCGCCGTGCTCGATGTGTTCGTCGTACTGGAGACGATAGGCGGCCAAGGACGCGAAGCGGATCGTGTAGCCGTCGCTCTCTAGAGCGGGAACCGGGTTTTCTTCGCCCTCCGCCTCGGCCGGCGGGACCGGCGTGGAGACCGTCGAAGCGCCGAAAGGAGAGGGCGTCGCCGGCGTACCCTCCGTCGTTCCGGTGTTCGAGGCAGCCGCCTTCGCGAGGACCGCAGGGTCGGTCTTCGGCTCGTCAAACTCGGTGCGGAGCTGCGCCGGGCTTCCCAGCGCCGCCCGCTCCTGACCCGAGTTGGTGATCTCGCGCCATGCGTCGGCGTCGATGGGGGGAGGGCGAGAGATGGGGACGCCCCGGATATGGCCGTCGATGGCGCTCCGAAGCTCGGGCGTCGCCTCGAAGCAGAGCACCGCCCCTCGGGGCGCCGAGGACGCGAAGACCACCACCGCCGCGGCGTTGTGGCCCAGCAGGCTGAGGATCACGTCCTGGCCGAAATTCAGCGGCTGGGCCGTCGATACGAAGACGGTGGAGGGGGTGAGGTTGCGTATCGGCACCTCGAAGGAGCGACCTTCGAGGGTGGTCACGACGGCGGTCTCGGACATCTGCGAGCCGTCATCGCTAAACCACGGCGCGATTCACTACAAGGGGGCCCCCTATCTTCCCACCCCCCTCCTCGGGGTAGACCAAACGTTGACCGAGACCTGCTCGAGGGCGCTATCAAGACCACGATGGGACGAATTCTGAAGGGCGGGCTCTGCGTCATCATGGCCGCGAGCTGGGCCTGCCAAGAAGAAGCGAGCTCCGCGGGCGTGGCCGGGGATCTCCGGGGTCCGGGCCTGGTGGACTTTGGTGACCTGCCTCAGGGTCTTACCCTCGAGCGTACAGTCGAGCTGCAGAACATCGGCTCCGGCGGTTTAACCCTGACTGGCGGCGAAGTGGTCGAGACCGCGCCGGGCCAGCGGATCGAGATCGAGAGTCCTTCGGGCACCCGCTTGGACCCCGGCCAGAGCTTCGACGTCCTGCTCAGCGTGCAGATGCTGGCCGCCCAGGACGAGCCGGTCGACGCCCTCCTGCGCTTCACCGGCGAGGCCGGCGACCTGGAGCAGACGGTGGAGGTCGTGGTGCGCAGCCGCGGTGCCGACCGGACTCTCCTCATTCGGCCCCAGCCGGTGGACTTTGGAGCGGTCCGGCTCGGAACCCGGGTCCGCCGGACCGTCGAGGTGGTCAACCTCTTGTCCCAGCCCGCCGACCTCCTGGTCCCCTTCGCCGGTGGCGAAGCGAGCTTCGAGGAAGGCGACCGCCTGTTCGATCTGCTGACGCCGGTGGCCTCCGACCGCCAGGGCTCGGTGCTCCCCGAGGGCCGGCGGCTGCAGCCGGGCGAGGCTTTCGAGCTCGAGTTCGACTATCGCCCCGCCGCCACCGCGACAGGGGAGCGGGACGAGGGCCGGCTGGAGATCCGCTCCTGTCCCGACGACTTTTGCCTCAACGTGATCGAGCTCCGGGGGCGAGGCGTGCGCTCGGGCCTGGCCTGTGATCCGAGCGAGGTCAGCTTCGGCGCCCTGCGACCCGGTCGCTTCGAGAGCACCTTCGTACGCTGCACCAACGTCACCAACGTCGACATCGAAGTCCTGAGCTGGGAGCTGGTCGAGGAGAGCGACGACGAATTCCAGATCGAGCCTTTCAACGGCGACGGCATCGTCTATCGACCGGGCGAGACCTTCGAGTTCGAGCTGAGCTTTGCACCCACGCCGGCCAATCTGGGCGAGGCGCTGTTCGGACGGGTCGACATCACCGGCCGCACCCCGGAGGACGTCGCCCCTACGGTCCGGGTGGAGATCCCGGTCGAGGGTTCGCCGGGCGGGCCCGTCGCGGTCGTGACACCGAAACCGATCCCGATGGGGGACGTCGCCGTCGGCCAGATCGGGAATGCGCCTTTGACCCTCTCCAACGCCGGCTTCGCCGACCTCGAGATCGAGGAGGTCCGCTTCGAGGGCGACGACGCGGAAGAGATGAGCGTCGACCTGAATCCCCGAGTCCTGTCTCGGCAGCAGAGCTTGGACCTCGAGCTCGGCTTCTCGCCCACCGCCCCGGGCGACATCGACGCGCGCCTCGTCTTGGTCAGCAACGATCCGCTGGCGCCCGAGCTGATCGTGCCGATCATCGGCCTCGCCCGCGAGCTGCCCATCGAGCAATGCGAGGTCGAGTCGCTCCCTCCCGGCGTCGACTTCGGCCTCGTCCCGGTCGGCGCCACGACACAGCGGGACTTCGCGATCCGGAACACCGGAACCGGCCCCTGCATCCTGCGCGAGTTCACGCTGGAGGAAGCGACCGGCGTCTTCGCCTACGACCGGGCGCCTGCGCCTTCGGTCCTGCTCGAGCCCGGCGCCTCCGAGGTCGTCTCGGTCCGCTTCGCGCCGGAAGACGAGCGGGAGTACTCGTCGAGCGCCGACTTCAAGGTGTCGAGCGAGGCTCGAAACGCCTCGGTAGACATCCTCGGCACCGGCGGACTCGGGAAGCTCCTCGCCTTTCCGACCGAGATGGACTTCGGCAACGTCAGGCTGGGCTGTGAGGCTCCGAGACGCCTGCTTCAGCTTCGCAACATCAGCGGCCAAGAGATCGGCGTCACCACCTTCGAGCTGACGGGAGACGACGAGATCGTCTTCGGACAGCTTCCGCCCGGCTTTCCGCCTGCGCCCGGTGGGGTCCGCCCGGTGAGTCCGGGACAGTTCTTCGAGATCCCGATCCGTTACGTCCCAACCGAGACTGGCGAGCACTTCGCGGTCCTGCGGGTCGAGGTCGACGGGCAGAACGGCGCGAACACCGTCCAGATCCGCGGCCGCGCCAGCGACCGGAATCAGGTCGTCGAGACCTTCTCGCAGTCCGACAATCCCAAGGTCGACCTGCTGTGGGTCATCGACAACTCCTTTTCCATGCAGCAGGAGATCGACTTCCTTCGCGCCACCTCGGACGAGATCTTCCAGGCTCTCGTGGACGCGGACATCGACTACCAGACTGCGGTCATCAGCACCGACATGTTGGGGTCCCAGTCTTCGCCCTGCGGTTTCGTCGGCCCCTCACCCCAGGGAGACTGGCGCCGGGGCTCGTGCGGCTTCTTCTCCGACGGCGACGATCGGGAGCAGCGCAACGAGTGGCGGATCGTCGACCGCCTCAGCGTCCCCACTCCGGCCGACGTGTTCCGCCGCGTCACCGATCTGCCGTTCCCTGGCCCCCCCGTCGAACGTGGTCTCCAGGCGATGGTCGCCGCCCTGACGCCCCCCCAGTCCTTGGGCTGGAATCGGGACTTCATCCGGCCCGACGCCGACTTGGCGGTGATCATCCTGTCCGACGAAGCGGACCAGTCGCCGGGAAGCATCGACAGCAACGTCGCCGCCATCCAGGCCCTCAAGCCCGGCACCGACACCGTTTTCCGGCTCTCGGCGGTGGTCCCGCCCGACTTGACGCGCTGCAGGACCGGTCAAAGCATCCAAAACTGTCCGCCCGGCGCCCTGGTCCGCATCCAGAACAACTATCGCCAGGCGGCGTTTCTGACGAACGGCGTCGCCTTGAGCTCCGCCCTTCCCAACGATGCCTCGCTGGAGGTCAAGCAGGAGCTGTACAGCCAGATCTTGTTCGACGCGACCTTCGCCAGCGTCTCCTTGCGTTCGTTCTTCCCCCTGCGGGACACGCCGGCGCCAGGCTCGCTGCTGGTCCTCGTCGATGGTGTGCCGCTCCCGGCCGAGGCGCCCGGCGGGGGGAACTGGACCTACGACGGCGGCGCCAACCGGATCGAGTTCACCGACCGTGGCCGCCCGGCGCCCGGGACCTCGATCGAGGTTCGCTACGACGCGCTGTGCGTCACCGAAGGATGACGAACAGGGCGTAACTCGACGATTGCCCGCCTTGCGGCCGATCGAAGCGTAGATAGTAGGTGCCCGAAACGAGGCGGCGGGCCGCCAGGTCCCGGCCGTCGATGCCGTTCAGGTCTGGACAGTCCGGGCTCTCGCTGGGCCCTTCGTCGAGGAGTGTGTTCCGGCCCTCGTCGAAGAGGGTCAGGCGCCCTCGGGCGTCGGGGGTGCAGCGTCGTTCCGCGGTCGGGCCCACGTTCGAAAAGGCTCGGAAGTCGACGACGACGTCCTCCGAGACCGTGAAGCGAAAGAAGTCGACGTCGCCGACCGGCGAAAGCTGGCCTATAATCGGGACCAGGGCCAGCCCGGGCTCGAGGCGCAGATTCTTGGCGGTCTCGAAGGAATCGTTTCGAGACTCGGGGACGAGGACCTCTTCGCCCTCGGCGATGGTCGGCGCTTCGTACTCGCAGCCGGCGCTGCATCCATCTCCATCGACGAGGTTGCCGTCGTCGCAGATCTCCGTGGGCTCCACGAAGCCGTTGCCGCAGCTCGGCTCGGAGCTGTTGAGGCCTATCGAATAGCCCACGGTGACGGGCCCGGCCTGGTTCGGCCGAGAGACGCGGACGGTGTACGAGCCGGGCGGCTCGTCGGGATCTCGCCGGGCGACGAAGCCCGTAAAGGGCGTTCGGGGCGGATTGCCGTCGAGGGGGCTCTGGGCGAGGAGCTTCAGCTCCGGATCAAAGAGCTCGACCAGGATCTGGGGATTCAGGGCGGGTTGGGGCATATCGAAGGCGAGGTTGGCCGACATGCGACCGAGCCCCTGATTGACCGAGAATCGGTAGTACTCGACCTCGTCTCCGGTCTGCAGACCCTCGTCGCCGGGCGACTCGGTCACCAGGGTGCAGTCCTGACACTTCTGGTCGCCCTGCTCGCATTCTTCGCCCGCCCGGCGCTCCAGGATGCCGTTCCCGCAGACGGGGCCCAAGTTTTGGAGTCCGTACTCCGCCGTCTGCATACTCCCACTCAGGCTCTGAAAGCGGAGGTCGTAGACTCCAGGCGGTAGATCGGCGGCGAAGTCGTCGCCGCCGGCGGGCAAGATCTCGGCGCAGCCTACCTCGGTCTCCTTCACGCCGAGGACGAGGCCGCGGTCGAGCAGGGTGACGCGGGTGGGGCCCGGGCAGGCGGCGCCCTGGGCGCGCGCCTGCACCGAGCCGCCGTCGATGTCGCTCAGCTGGACGGCCCAGGTCTGAGCGCCCGTAGCCGGGAGCATCACCGTGCGAGCTTCGGAGCCGGGGATGATGGCCTGACGTTCGGGCACGCAGCTGTCGTCGCAGCCATCGCCGGACATGAGGTTGCCGTCGTCGCACAGCTCACCGGCGTCGATGAGGAGGTCGCCGCAGCCCTTGGGCGCAGACTGAACCCGAAGCTGGAGCGGCCCGCTGCCGCCCGATGGACCGGTGACGCGGACGAGGTAGCGCCCGGCGGGAACGGCCCGGGTTTGGAAGCCACACTCGCCTTCGGCCAAGGCGAGGTAGTCGTTCACATCCAGGCGCTCGGCGTCGAGGAGCTCGACAGTGACGCCCTCACAGTCGCCGTCCAGTCGCCCGGCGACCGTGCCGACATCCGAGAGCGAGACCTCGGCGAGGGCCTCCACGCCTGCGTCGAGCGAGACGCTCGCCTCGCCAGCGTCGCGGTCGCTGGAGCTGAGGACGGGTTCGATGACGCAGGCGGCGCTGCATCCGTCGCCGTCGAGCTCGTTCCCGTCGTCGCAAGCCTCGCCCTGGCCGAACTCGATGTCGCCGTTGCCGCAGCGGCCTTCACCGACCTCGACCAGGAGCTCGTAGTCGCCGACCTCGTCCGACCCTCGGCCCGTCACGAGGAGCAGGTACAGGCCGGCGTCCAGACCTCGCGCGGCGGGGTCCAGGCTCGGATCGATGCGAGAGCAGAGGCGCTCGGCCGAGATGTCGTCATTTTGGGTGAGGAAGGTGGTCCGATCCATCTCGGGGAAGTAGCGGAACAGGACCAGGTTGGAGTCGAAGGGACAGCTCTGAAACGGACCTTGCACCTCGGCGAAGACCCGGCCGTTGTCGGGCACCTCGACCACCCAGTAGTCCCGGTCGTTCTCGGTGAGCTCGCCGATCCCCTTGCCTTGGCTGGGGACGGCGGCGGTGGCGGGAGTGTCGTTCGGCTCCAGCTCTTCCGGCACCCGCTCGATGGTCGCGGTGGCGGTGAGGATCTGTCCGGCCCGCCGAGCCGTCAGCTCGAAGAGGGTCTCGGCCTCGTCCACCTCCAGCTCCAGCGCGCCGAAGCTCGACGACGAGAAGCCTTCCACCGGGTCCCCGTCAGCGGTCAGGGTGAGCTTGCCGGCGGCGGTCCAGGTGACCCGCGCCGTCACGCTTCGGCCCTGGAAGATCCGAGGCGTGACGCGAAAGCGCGCAATGCGAGGCGGCAGGTCGGCGTCCGGCTGCTCGACGGCGACGCGAAGGCTTTGGCTGACTTCCCCCTGCTCGCTCTGGGCGGTGAGGGTGAACACGGTCTCGGCGAGCAGCGGAGCCGTCTCGATGGTGCTGGTCAGGCGCTCCGACTCGACCAGCAGGGGATCCAGGCTGTCCGCCTCCAGCCGAATCGAGGTGGCCTCCGCCGTCTCCCAGGCCAGGACCACCGAGGTCCCCTCGAGCACCGTCTCCGAGGAGGCGGCGAAGCGGAGAATTTGCGGGCCTGGCGTCCCCAGGTCGGCCCGTACAGGGTTTCTCTGTTCGGCCTCACCGCAGGCGGCCGCGAAGAGCAGCAGTCCCAAGGCCCGGTTCCAAGTCATGCCCCCCGTCATACCAGCTCGGCGGCTGCTTCGGCGAAGGGCGCCGCCGGCCTTGACCCTCTCCGTGGCTCGGGGCCCAAAAGGCCCGATGACGACTTCCGGCGTGCCCTCTCTGGGCTGGTCCAAGTTCGCGCTCGACCGGCACGAGGACCCAGAGTCGCCCAAGCGCTGGCGGGGCTCCCCCGAAGCGCTGCTCGAGCTGGTGGCGGCCCACTGGGCCGACCGCAAACCCGGCCGAGGCCGGGACGACCTCTCCCACGTCGTCGTCGTTGTTGTGCCACCCACCGATTTCGTAGGCAGCACCGTCGCCGTGGACGAGACCACGCCCCTCGTGGCGCAGTGGCATCAGCGGGCCGAAGGCGAGGAGCCCGTGATCCGGGTCCGGGCCGCCGGTGGAGAGCCCGAGCCGGCTCGCTTTGCCCAGGTCGTGCTCTACAGCGCCGAGACCTTGCTCGAAAACGGCGGCACCCGGAGCACCGAGGCCGACTGGGAGATCGTCGCGATCCTGGCCGGTGCCCGAGAGGACGAGCCGATGGACCCGGTCACGATGGCGCGCAACTATCTACAGCGTCCCGGCGGCACCTTCGCGCCTTACAGCGCGCGGGACTTCGCAGAGGCCATCTACTACTGGGCCCGTCACGCCGTCCGGGACGGATCGTCTTGAGCGCCGGCGCCCTCGCCCTGGTGGATGGCTTTCTGCCGGCTCGCGACCCAGGCCACCGCCGCCGCCAGGACCCCGAGGTCGTCGAGGAAGCCGACGAGCGGCATGTCCGGAATGAGATCCATGGGCAGCACCAGGTAGAGAAACGCTAGGCCCATCACCGCCTTGTGGGTCCAAGGCGTGGCCCGGTCGGTCATCAATCGGAACACCTGCCACGGCTTGACCGGCCCCTTCACTAGCCCTTTGCCCACGCCTTCTTCCTACCGCATCCCTGCCGGTGCCACCCACCGTTTTCCTCGCCGGCCCAACCACCCTCCCCAGGGCGACAGCCCACCCCCGGTGGGCGCCTCGAAGGCGCCGTGAAAGCAGGGCACCCGGTGGGGCGGCTGGTCGGGGAGCGGTTGCTCGGGTGGGGGAAGGGTGGCAACCCGAGTCCATGGCGGCGTTTGGGCCCTTGCAGGGCACGGTGGTGGGGCAGGGCGAAAAGCTCCTGATCGTCTTGATGCACGGCTTCGGAGCCCCCGGGGACGACTTGGTTCCCCTGGCTGGGGCCTTGGATCTGCCGGAGGCGCGATTCGTCTTCCTGGAGGCGCCGGAGTCGATGCCGCCGCCCTATCCGGGCCGCATGTGGTGGATGATCGACATCGGTCGCTTCGAGAACGCGAGGCGGACCGGGGACGTCGAGGGCCTCGAACAAGCCCAGCCCCCGGGCATGGTCGCGGCCTCGAGAGCCGCCCACGAGGCCATCCTGGCGGTTCGGGCCGCCCATCCGGAAGGCAAGCTGGTCGTCGGGGGCTTCTCTCAGGGGTCGATGGTGGCCCTCGACCAGGCCGCCACCAGCGAGCTGGAGATGGCGGGCCTCGTGCTGCTCTCTTCCACCCTCGTCGCCAAGGACCGCTGGTTTCCGGCTCTCGACCAGCGCAAGGGCCTGCCCTGTTTTCAGAGCCATGGCACCGAAGACCCCGTGCTCCCCTACGTGCAGGCCCAGCGACTGCGGGCCCAGCTGGAAGGGAGCGGGCTGGAGGTGGGCTGGCACAGCTTCCGGGGCGGGCACGGCATCCCACCCGAGGTTCTGGCCTCGCTGAAGGCCTTCTTGACCGGGCTCTGAGGTCGGATCAGTCGTTTCGCGCGCCCGCGCATGCGGTGACCTGGCGTGCATCGGCTCAAGCTTCGACCGACCCAGCCGAAAGCCGGGGTATGGGGAAGCGGCGATGAGCGCGCAGCCCGTTCCCGAGGCGGCGGTCACCACGGGCGACCTCGTCTCCTCACTCGGGACCTCGGTCTTGCTCGTCGAGGACGACGCGCGGGACGCCCGCGTCCTCGAGCAGTTCCTGCTTCGACAGGCCTCCGGCATCGAAGTCACCACCGTCGACACCCTCCACGGCGCCCTGCAGCATCTGAGCGCCGACCGCTTCAGCCTCGTACTCTTCGACCTGACCCTCTACGACGCCCAGGGCGTGGTGGGCGTGCAGGAGCTCCACAACCGTCATCCCGAGGTGCCGATCGTGGTCTTGGCCAGCGTGGCCGACCAGCGCGCAGCGCTCCAGGCCGTCAAGTGCGGGGCTCAGGACTTTCTGGTCAAGGGCCGCATCGATGGGGCCGGCCTCGTCCACGCCATCCGCTACGCGATCGAGCGCAAGAAGAACGAGCAGCGCCTCGCCTTCCTCGCCCACCACGACGAGCTCACCGGCCTCGCGAATCGAATCAAGCTCAAGGAGCGGCTGGAGTCGGCCCTCGATCGCTGCCGTCGCTCCGGTGAGCGCTGCGCCGTGCTCTTCTTGGATCTCGACCGCTTCAAAGAGATCAACGACACCCTCGGCCACGAGGCCGGTGACGCCCTGCTTCAACAGGTCGCTGGACGCCTCCAGACCTGCGTACGGTCCTTCGAGACCGTGGCTCGCCACGGCGGCGATGAATTCATCATCCTTCTCGAGCACATCGCCGCGGGCGAAGAGGCCGTCGCGGTGGCGCGTCGGGTCCTCGGCGCGTTGGATCAGCCCTTCGCCATACCGCGCTTGGAGCGGGCGGTCGGGACCAGCATCGGCATCGCCCTCAGCGAGCCCGACGATCTGGTCGACACCCTGGTCGAAAAGGCCGACCACGCGATGTACCGGGCCAAGCGGATGGGGCGGGGCACCTACAGCGTCTACGTCCCCGACGCCGTGCAGTCGGAGCTCGCCCAGCTCGGGCCTGACATCGGCGCTCGCCTGCAAAGCCTGGGCTTCGAGGTCGTCTATCAGCCCTGGACCTCGTTGCTCGACCAGTCGGTCCTCGGCACCGATCTGAAGCTTCGCTGGCACCATCCCATCCACGGGATCGAAGAGGGCGAGCGGGTCTGGCCTCACCTCGACGAGGCTGGGGTGGCGGTCTCGGTGCTGCGCTGGCTGGTCGAGACCGGCGCCAAACGCCTGCGCCGATGGCGCACGCCCGCCGAGTTTCGGCTCGTCCTGCCGGTCCTTCCCAAAGTCATCCTCGAAGACGGAGTGCCCCTGATGCTGGGGCGCTTGATCGAAGAGGCCGGCATTCGGGCCGAGCAGCTGGAGCTGGCGATGGCCGAGAGCCTCCTCCTTCAGCGGCGGGACGCCACCGTCGCCCGACTCCAGGCCCTGCGGGGGCTCGGGATTCGGATCCGCATCGACGACTTCGGATCTCGCTGCGGGCTCGACGATCTGGCCAGGCTTCCCGTCGACTGCGTTCGCTTGTCCCGGGAGCTCACCTGCGACGTCCGCACCGCCGCCCGGCGCAAGGCGCTCCTCAAGGCCGTGATCGAGCTGGCCAAGAACCTCGGCATCGAGACCTTCGTCTCCGACGTCGAGACGGTCGAAGACGAGAACACCCTCGCCGACATGGGCTGCACGGGTCTGTCGGGTGCCGTGGTGAGCCCCTCGATGCCGGCCGAGGCCTTCGCCGTCTGGCTCTCCTATGTAAACTCGTTGGTGCCCGGGCCCGGGCCCGGCGACCGGGAGACCTGAAACCGACTCGGAGTCGGTGGGCACGCCGAGCTGCTGTCTCGAGGTCTTGGGCCTTGGGCCTCCTCTTCACGCCTACCGCGATCGGTCCGAATCGAAGCGTTGCTGGAGGGCTCTCAGCGCGGCGAGGAGGTCGGGGCGGAGATCCAGGAGCCCCTCGAGCGGATTCTTGCGCTGGCGCGCCAGGCGCTTCGGTACGCGCTTGATGTCGAAGACTTTGGGGTCGAGGCGGGGCCCAACTTCCCGCCAGTGGAGCGGGGTCGACACGGGGGCGCCGGGGAGGGGGCGCACGCTGAACGCCGACACGAGCAGTCGACCGTGTCCATTCTGTAGAACGTCGACATAGACCCGCTCGCCGCGGGCTTGGATCATGCGGTCGACGGTGGCCAGCTCCGGGTAGCGATGCACCAAGACCCGGGCCAGGAGCATGCCGAGCTGACGGGTCTGCTCGAAGGTGAGCTGCCGGCCGAGGGGGATGAGGACGTGCAGGCCGGTGGCCCCGCTGGTCTTGGCCGTGGACGGCAGGCCGAGCTCTTCGCACAGGCGGTGGAGGCCCCGGGCAAGCTGGACCACGTGGGTGAAGGGGGCCGCCTTGGGGTCGAAGTCGACGACCAGCCAGTCGGGTGTCTGAAGGCTCTGCAGGCGGCTGCCCCAAACGTGCAGCGGGATCGCGCCCGAGTTCACGGCGTAGTCGAGGGAAGGCACGTCCTCCAGCACCAGATAGTCGATCTCGCGCTCGGCGTGCTCGCTCCACAGCCGGGCCCGGCGCAGCCACTCGGGCGCGAAGCCAGGCGTGTTCTTTTGGAAGAAGCTCTTGCCGTGGATGCCGTCCGGGTAGCGGGTGAGGACGGTCGGCCGGTCGGCGAGCAGCGGCAGCAGGTGGTCGGATACGGCGCGGTGATACTCGATGAGGTCGGCCTTGGTGTAGCCCTCCTCGGGCCAGAACACCTTCTGCAGATTCACGAGGGAGACGACGCGCTCGCCCCGCTCCTCGGTCGCTTCGCCGAGCGGGGCCTCGGGCCCGGACTCGTCGCCGTCCACCAGGTCCTCCGGCGACTTGTCGGGCCGAAGCCCCAAGAAGACCGGCTGCCGCAAGAGCCCCTCGTCGGTGCGGCTCATGAAGCGGACCTCGCACACGAGCCGGGGGCGCACCCAGGTGGAGTCGGCCCGCGCCGGCGCGCCGTCGCAGGCCGGGGCCTCGATGGCTTCGGCCTCGAGGATCTCGCGCAAGCGGGTGAGCGCCTCGGTGTCGAAGCCGCTGCCCACCCGGCCCTGGTAGCGGAGCCTGCCGCCCACGAAGCTGGCCAGATGAAGGCCGCCAAAGCCGAGCCGGCCTCGCTTGGCCTCGGTGAAGCCGGCGATCACGAACTCGTCGCTGCGAAGCAGCGGGACCTTGAGCCAGCGGTCGCTACGCCCGCTCGGATAGGGGGCCGAAGCGTCCTTGGCCATCATCCCCTCCAACTCCATCCGCCGGACCTGCTCGAGAAAGGCCTCTCCCCGCTCCGCCACGTGGTCGGTGAAGCGGATCGCGCCCAGTGGCGGGACCAGCTCGCGGAGGAGCTGTTTGCGCCGTAGGAGCGGCTCGCCCCGCAGGTCCCGTCCCTGCAGGGCCAAAAGGTCGAAGGCCTGCAGGGTGGCTGGGTGACGGACGCTGGCCTGGGCCACGTCCAGCTCTCGCTCCAGACGAACGCGCTTTTGAAGGCGCTGAAAGCTGGGGCGCCCGTCCTCGTCGAGGACCACGACCTCGCCGTCGATCGCGAAGTGCTCGGCCGGCAGCCGATGGGCTACCCGCACCAGCTCGGGAAACGCGCGGGTCGCGTCGGCGCCGCTGCGAAAGCGCAGCCTCACCTCTTCGTCGGTCTTTTGGAGCATGAGTCGAAAGCCGTCGTACTTCAGCTCGTAGATCCAGCCCTGCCGGTTCCATGGTCCTTCGCCCCGCTTGGCGAGGGCGAAGGACGGCGCGCGCTTCGGCATTTCGGGAAGCTCTTCCAGCGCGGCTTCGATAGCCGCTCTCTTCTCCGCCCGCCTCGGAAGCGCCTCCACGCCGAGCCCGCTCAGGACCGAGACGTCGGGGACCCGCTCGTCCTTGTCCGCTCCCGACCAGCCGTCGGGCTTTTTGATCAGGAGCCAGTCCTTGCCCTCGTTGCGGCGGGTCCGAACCAGGGTCCATCGCCCCCGAAGCTTGGCCCCGAAGAGATCGACGAGCAGCTTGCCCTCTTCAAAGCCGACTCCGGGCTCCTCGATGGAGCGAAAGCGTCCCTCGTCCCAGACGATGACGGCGCCAGCTCCATAGTTGCCCTCTGGGATCACGCCCTCGAAGTCGGCGTAGTCGAGGGGATGATCCTCGGTCCGGACCGCGAGGCGTTTGGTCGCTGGATCCAAGGAGGGGGCCTTGGGGATGGCCCAAGACTTGAGGACGCCGTCGAACTCGAGACGAAAGTCGTAATGGATGCGCGTGGCCGCGTGCTTTTGCACCACGAAGCGCGGTCCGCCGGGGCGGGGAGCCCCTCCATAGGGTTCGGGGGTGCCGCCGGCGCGGCGCTTCTCCTGGTATCGGCGTAGCGAGGAAGAGGCCACGGTTCGACTCTTTTCTGGAGCCAAGAGGGGCCTCCGCTTACCCTTCCCGGGTGGCTCCGCGAGCGATCAGCACCGGCAGCATCTCCTTCGGGCTGGTCAACATTCCGGTCCGCTTGTTCTCTGCCGCCAATCCGTCCTCCGGTATCTCGTTTCGGCTGCTGTCCAAAGACGGGCACCGCCTCAAGCAGCAGTACATCGACCCCAAGGACGAGGACAAGGTCGTGCCGCGCAACGAGATGGTCAAGGGCTACGAGGTCGCCAAGGACCAGTACGTCATCTTCACCGACGACGAGATAAAGGAGCTGCAGGAGCAGTCCACTCAGTCGATCGACATCGCCGAGTTCGTACCCGAGGCGTCGGTCCCCAAGGTGTACATTCAAAAGACGTGGTTCCTGGGGCCCGACCGGGGCGGCGACCGAGCCTATCGCCTCCTCGGAGAAGCGCTTCGTGAGACCGGTCGCTGCGCCCTCGCCAAGTACGCAGCCCGCGGCAAGATGTACCTCGTGCTCATCGCTCCCAAGGACGACGGCCTGGTCATGTACCAGCTCCATTACGACCACGAGATCCAGAGCTTCGACGAGGTCCCGAAGGGAGAGGCGGAGCTCAAGGAGGGCGAGCTCGAACTCGCCAAGAAGATCATCGAGCAAAGCGCGAGCGAGGAGTTCCGGCCCGAAAAGTACACCGACGAGGTCAAGGATCGGATGGAAGCCGCGATTCAGCGCAAAATGGACGGCCAGGATCTCACAGTGGCTCCCGACGAGTCCCCCAAGGGCCAGATCATCGATCTGATGGACGCGCTGAAGGCAAGCCTGGGGGAGTCCGAGGACGACGCGGCGAAAGCGCCACAGAAGACGGCGAAATCAACTTCGAAGAAGAAGGCTTCCACTCGAAAGGCAAAAAGCTCATAAGCTCCCCGGCATGGCCGGATACTCGGCGCGCCAAGTTTCGGATCTTCTCGAGCTGCCGGTCCAGCGGCTCCGCTCTTGGGTCCGGGCGGGTTTCCTCGATCCCCAGCGCAGCGCCTCCGGCGAGCTGAGCTTCGGCTTTCAGGACCTCGTCCTCCTCCGCACCGCCAAGGCTCTGCTCGCCCAGGACGTCCCGGCCCAGCGGGTGAAGGACGCCCTCATTCGGCTTCACGCCGAGCTGCCTCGGGGCCGGCCCCTGTCCGCCGTCCAGATCAAGGCCGAGGGCAGGGCGCTCGTCGTGCGGGACGGGGAGCGGCAGTGGGAGGTCGAGACCGGCCAGGCCGTCTTCGACTTCGACGCCAAGGATCTCGCCCGAGAGGTGGAGCCCCTGGCTCGGCAGGCCTCGGAGGAGGCGACGGCTCGGGATGGCATGTCGGCCGAGGACTGGTACGAGCTCGGGCTGGAGCTCGAGACCGTCACCCCGAGCCAGGCCCGTGATGCCTACCGGCGCTGCTTGGAGCTGGACCCCGAGCACGTGCCGGGCCGGATCTGCCTCGGAAAGCTCCTGATGGAGGAAAGCTGCGTGGCCTCGGCGGCCGGGCATTTTCGCCTCGCCCACATCGTCGCTCCCCACGACCCGGTCAGTGCCTTCAACTACGGGCTCGCTCTGGAGTGCCTGCAGCGCCTGCAGGAGGCGAAGGTGATGTTCGAGGAATCGATCCTCCGGGACGCCGGCTTCGAGGACGGCTACCTGGCCCTGGCGCGGGTCCAGGAGCGACTCGGAGACGAGAAGGGGGCCGTCCGAACGCTGGGCGCCCTCCGCCGCATCCGAGGCGATTGAAGCCGTCTTTCAGCACCGAACTAGACTAGCTTCCCGACGTGGCCAGCCAGCCGTCGGAGGTCCCCCAGGCGCTCTGGGAGGTCCATGAGGGCCGCGTCTCGGGCTTCCTCGAAGTCCCGCTGGATCCGGCCCCGGATCTCGGCCTCGACCGCAGCCTGGCGCTCGCCCAGGCTGCGCTGCACCAGCCGGCTTCGGGCGAAGGCGAGCAGATCCCAGCCGTCGCTGAGCCGGCCGAGCCGGTCCTGGTGAGTCTTGAGGGGCGCTGGGTCGAGGGCGACCAGGGGCCGGGTCAACTCGAGCGTGTAGCGAAGCCGCTTGATGTCGACACGGAGCCGGTGGTGGGCTCGAGCGGCGGTGGCGTCCTGAAGACACGGCAGCCGGGCCTCGATGGCGGCGCACCGCTCGTACATGTGGCTTGCCGCCAGGTCGCGGACCAGGAAGGGGATCGAGGGACCTCGCCGGGCCAAGGCGACGGCCTTCTTCTCGTGCTTGCTGAGCTTGGGCAGCATCTCGGTCTGGGCCCGGGCCATCAGGCCATCTCGATGGGCGGCGAGCTTTTCCAGCAGCTCCGGCTCGGACCAGTCCTGCAGGCTGTCCAGGCCCAGCAAATGGGCGGTCAGGACGTCCAGCTCTCGGGCCTCGCCGAGGGCTCGACGGAGTGCCCGAGCCCGACGCCTCGCCTTGGCGATGGGCGGTAGGACGGGCCGAGCCAGGGCCAGCGCCTCTTGAAAGCGGCGGGTCGCGACTCGGACATCGTGCACCCAAGCCTCCTCGTCGGCTTGGGGCCCGCGGGCGCGGCGATAAAGCCTGCGCGCCTTGTCCTCGACCACCGGGCGCCAAGCGGTGGCGGGGGCCTCGAGGGTCAGTTCCTGCTCTGGGTCTGTGGCCGCTTTCATGGGACCCATCACCTTGGCAAACGACGGGTGGCTTGCGCTAGGG
>CAYZFR010000031.1:16566-28427 GCA_964477875.1 uncultured Myxococcales bacterium | reverse complement strand
GGAGGGAAACGCGAACGCGTTTGCCCGACGAGCGGCGCGAAGCAGGGGTGGGCCCGGCTTCGCCGGGACCGGGCCCCCAACGCAAAGGGCCGCAGACCGCGCAGCGGTCGGAGGCCCACGCAGCGACGAGAGGAGGGAAACGCGAACGCGTTTGCCCGACGAGCGGCGCGAAGCAGGGGTGGGCCCGGCTTCGCCGGGACCGGGCCCCCAAGTACGCCTCAGCCGTACAAGTGGGCTTCGAGGAACCAGAGGTCCTTGTCGATGACGCGGGAGATCTCGGTGAAGAGGTCGGCGGTGTCCTTGTCTTTGACCTCGTCGGCGCCGTCGATGGCCTTGCGGAGCTTGCCGCAGTAGTCGGCGATGTTGGTGGTCAGGGTGTCGATGACCGGATTCTGGGCCATGAGATCCCGAGGGAACTCTTTGATGCTGGTGTTTTCTCCCACGCACTGCGTGGTGCCCTGCGCAATGCCGCCGAGGATGACGCAGCGCTCGGCGATCATGTCGCTGTACTCTTCGAAGTGCTCGGCCACGTTGTCCAAGAGCTCGTGGAGGGCGATGAAGTTCGGCCCCTTGATGTTCCAGTGGGCCTGCTTGGTCTGGTTGAAGAGGTCCATGGTGTCGGCCAGGCGGGCGTTCAACAGCTCCACCATGGTCTCACGGGTCGTTTGCGGAAGGTCGTTCAGTTTGCTCTTGTTCAGTTTGCTCATCGCCAGATTAGACTGAGTCTAATTCAGGGAAATTGTCAAGCCGGCGGACGAGATCGGACGGTTGCCGGGTTTCATCGGGGAGCTTTCCACGTCTCGGCTGGTACGCTGCACCCCATGCGGCCCACGGTCATCCTCCGCCACTGCGATGGCTACCACACCCCGCGCATCCGGCGGCTGGTCGGCGAGGGACTGGCCACCCTCGACCTGCGGCCCAAGGGCCGGACCCTCGTGAAACCCAACCTCGTCCAGGCCGGACCGATGTTCGAAAACGCCTTCACTCGACCCGAGTTCACCGAGGGGGTCCTCCAAGCGCTGCGAGACCGAGACGATGGAGCGATGACCGAGCTCGCCGTCGGCGAGCGCTGCGGGATTACGGTCCCGACCCGCTACGCCTTCAAGCACGCCGGCTATTATCCGGTCGCCAAGGGTAACCGCGCCAAGCTCTACCATTTCGACGAAGAGCCTCAAGTCGAGATCCCTCTCGCCCATCCGGGCCGGCTCCGAGATCGGATCTACACGCCCAAGCCCGTCGCTCGGGCCGACTTCTTCGTGAACTGCCCAAAGTTCAAGGCCCACCCGTGGACCACCGTCACCTTCGGCATGAAGAATTACATCGGCATCCAGGACGACCGGCACCGGCTCATCGATCACGACCACCTGCTGGAAGAGAAGGTCGCCGACCTCCAGTACATCACCCAACCTCGGTTCCTCGCCGCCGACGCCATCACCGCCGGGGAGGGACGGATGCTCACCCCCGTCCCCTTCGACCTCAACTTGGTGATCATGGGGAACAACCAGGTCGCCTTCGACACTGTTTGCTGCCACATCATCGGCGTCGACCCGATGGAGGTGGAGCACATCCGCCTCGCCCACGAGCGGGGCTTCGGGCCCACCAACCTCGACCAGATCGACGTGGTCGGCGACCTCGATCTGGAGGATGCCCAGCGTCGCGCGGAGGGCTTTCGGGTCGGCCTGATTCGGGTCGAAGACTACTTCGAAGGGAGCAACATCAAGGCTTACGGAGGCCGCCCCCCCGGCAATGAGAAGGACTACTGCTGGGGCGGCTGCCCCGGCGCGATGGAGGAGGCGATCGAGATCGTGCGCTTGTTCGACGAGAAGACGGACGAAAAGCTACCGCCGGTCCATATCGTGTTCGGTCACTACCAAGGCCCCATCGACGCTCAGCCCGGCGAGAAGGTCGTCTTCATCGGCGACTGCACCCAGTACGAAGGGCAGATCGGTGAGCAGCTCGTGAAGCTCGACTCGATCTACAAGGATCGGTCGACGCTGGAGCCTCTCCAGGCAAAGTACGAAGACGTCTTCGCCAAGATGCTCAAGGTCGGCAGCAACATGTTCATGAACCGCAAGGAGGATGTCATCCGCATCCCCGGCTGCCCGGTGAGCGTGGCCGAGCAGATCCTGACGCTGGTCAACCTCGGGGGACTGAAGAACCCCTACTTCGACCCCAGGCTCTCGATGAGCTTCACCAGCTGTTATCTCTCCCAGCGCACCAGGACCTTCATTCGCCGCCTCACCGGCGAAAAGTACAACGAGACCGGCCCCGCCGAGCGCGGCGACGCCGCCCCCAGCCTCGGCTGACGGCGCCCTTCGACATCGCGGCGCCGGCGGAAGGCGGTTGATTGCGATGTCGCCCCGCCAGGGATCAGGCGGCCTTGCCGAGCTCTTTGGACTCGTTGACCAGCCCCTGGAGAATCTTCTTGGCGTCGCCGAAGACCATCATGACGTTGTCCATCTCGAACAGCCGGTTCTTGATGCCGGCGTAGCCCGGGCTCAGAGAGCGCTTGATGACGAAGACGGTCCGGGACTCGTGCACATTCAGGATCGGCATCCCATAGATGGGGCTGCCCTTCTCGTCGAGGGCGGCCGGGTTCACGACGTCGTTGGCGCCGACGATGATGGTGACGTCGGTGTTCTTGAAGTCGCCATTGATCTCGTCCATCTCCACCAGCTGGTCGTAGGGCACGTCGGCTTCGGCCAAGAGCACGTTCATGTGGCCCGGCATCCGGCCCGCCACCGGGTGAATGGCGTAGCGGACCTGAGTGCCGCGCTCTTCTAGGATGGACGCGAGCTCGCGGACGGTGTGCTGGGCTTGGGCCACCGCCAGACCGTAGCCCGGGACCACGATCACCGACTCCGCCGTCTCGAGCACCATCGCCGCCTCCTCCGGGGAGGTCGACTTCACGTTCTCGTACTCCGAGTCATCGCCGGCCGTAGCGTCGTCCATGCCAAAGCCGCCGAGCAGGACGTTCATGAGCGAGCGGTTCATGGCCACACACATGATCCTGGTCAGGATGAGACCCGCCGAACCGACCATGGCGCCGGCGATGATCAGCAGCGGGTTGCCGATCACGAAGCCAGCCGCCGAGGCCGCCATGCCCGAGTAGGAGTTCAGGAGCGAGACCACGACCGGCATGTCCGCGCCGCCGATGGGCAGAACGACCATGACGCCGAGGACCAGCGAGATCCCGACCAAGACCAGGGCCGCCACCACGGCCTGAAACCCAGCGCCGAAGCCCACGAACCATACGCACACCGCGATCGTCCCCAAGATGAGGATCGCGTTGAGGGCGTGGTGCCCCGGCAGGAGAACGGGCGCGCCCTTCTTCAGCTTACCCTGCAGCTTCAGGAAGGCGATGATGCTGCCCGTCAAGGTGATGGCGCCGATGAATACGGACAGGCAAACCGTCACCGAAGCCACGCCACCCAGCACCGACCAGGGGGTGGCGTTGGACTGGGTCTCGATCACGCCGCCCCAGAACACCGACAGCGCGACCAGCACCGAGGCGCCGCCGCCGAAGCCATTGAACAGGGCCACCATCTCCGGCATCGAGGTCATCTCGACCCGGACGGCGGCGATGCCGCCGATGAGGCCCCCCACCACGAGGCCGCCCAGGATCCAACGGTAGTCGATGGCCCCCAGATCGAGCAGCGTGGAGACGACGGCCACCAGCATGGCGCTGGCCGCCAGCAGGTTGCCGTTGGCCGCGGTCTTCACCCGCGTCATCTGCTTGAGACCGTTGATGAACAGGATCGCCGACAGCAGGTAGAGAGCCGGTACGAGGGTCGCGTTGACGTCCATGGCTACTTCTTCTTCTTGAACATGCGGAGCATGCGGTTCGTGACCAGGAAGCCGCCGATCACGTTGATGGTGGCCAGGGCCACGGCGAGGCCGCCGAGGACGTTGGACACGGTCGGCGGCGCGGTCTTGGCGGCCGCGATGGCGCCCACCAGCGTGATGCCGCTGATCGCGTTGGCGCCGCTCATGAGCGGCGTGTGCAGCGTAGGGGGCACCTTGGTGATGATCTCGAAGCCGACGTAGGTCGCGAGCACCAAGATGAAGAGGGCAACCCAGATGGCGCCTAGTTCCATGGTCATGAGTCGTTCTCCATGAGCGCCTTGACGCGCTCGGCCTTCACTTCACCGCCGTGAACCAACAGCGAGGGTCCGACCACGTCGTCTTCTAGGTCGACCGTCAGCTCGCCCTCTTTGATCATGGGCTTGAGCAAGGCGAGGATGTTGCGGGCGTAGAGCAAGCTCGCGTCGTGAGCCATCTCGGAGGGCAGGTTCGTCGCCCCGACGATGGTGACGCCCTGGTGCACCACGTCCTGCCCCGGCTTCGACAGCTCGCAGTTGCCGCCCTGGGACACCGCGAGGTCGACGATGATCGCGCCCGGTCGCATCCGCTCCACCATCTCCTTCGGCACCAGCTTGGGCGCCGGCCGTCCCGGGATGAGCGCGGTCGTGACGACGACGTCGGCCTGAGCCACGCGCTCGGCCACGATCTCACGCTGCTTTTTCAGGAACTCTTCGCCCATCTCCTTCGCGTAGCCCCCCTCACCGGCGCCGCTCTCCTGCATCGGGAGCTCGATGAACTTCCCGCCCAGAGACTCGATCTGCTCCTTCACCTCCGGGCGGATGTCCGAGACCTCGACCACGGCGCCGAGGCGACGGGCGGTGGCGATGGCCTGAAGCCCCGCCACGCCGGCCCCCATGATCACCACCCGGGCCGGCTGCACGGTGCCGGCGGCGGTCATCAACAGCGGGAAGTACTTGTCGAGCCTGGCCGCCGCGACCAGCACCGCCTTGTAGCCGGCGATGTTGGCCTGGGAGGACAGGGCGTCCATGGACTGGGCGCGCGTGATCCGCGGGACCTGCTCCATCGCGATGGTGCTGATCTTTTGGGCCGCCATCGCCTTGACTGCTTCGAGGCGACGAAAGGCGTCGCAGAAGGCGACGAGCAAGGCGCCCTCGGACAAGGCCTCGGTGAAGGTATTCGGAACCTCGGGCCCGACGGCGGCCAGGACCTTGGCCTCCTTCAGGGCAGCCGGAAGCTCGCTCTCGGACACGATTGTCGCGCCCGCCTCCCTGTAGGCGGCGTCCGAGAAATGGGCCGCCTCCCCCGCTCCCGCCTCGATGGTCGTTTCGACCCCTAAGCCTTTGAGTTTCTTGACAGTTTCCGGGGTGGCGGCGACCCGAAATTCACCTTCGCCCCGCTCTCGGGCGATGACCATCCTCATGCGCGGAATCTCCGGGGGCGTATAGACCACCCCGACTCGAGCCTGTCCACACTCGGGTCCGAATCTTTAGGGGGGTGAACGATAGGGCGGGGAGGTCTACGCGGTCGGCCCGGACCCTCGACTGCTCCCATCCGCAGGGGCGGATTCCGGGCGCCAGAATTTGGCGCCCCCGTCGAGAGAGCCCGGAGGCAGAGCCGCCAGAACCTCGTTGACGCAGCTCCGTCCATCGAGAGGGCAACGCGCGGATCGGAGCCGACCTTCCCCAAAATCGGGGACCGCGCTAGGCGGTCTCGGGTGAAGCTCGTCGACGTGGCCGAGTTCTACGCCGAGCGAGGGGGCGGCGTCCGGACCTACTTGGACCACAAGCTGGTGGCCGGCACTCGGGCCGGCCACGAGGTCGTGGTCGTCGCCCCGGGCGAGAGGAACGGCGAGGAGCCTCGCAACGGCGGCCGGATCATCTGGGTCGAGAGCCCGACCGTCCCCGGCGACCCGCGCTACCGTCTCTTCGTCAACGAGCGGCGGGTGCACGAGGTACTTTGCCGCGAGAAGCCCGAGGTGGTGGAGGCTTCGTCGGTGTACGGCGGCGGATGGTTCGTCGGCCGCTGGCTCGGCTCCGCGAAGAAGAGCCTCGTCTTCCATCAGGACCCGGTCGCGGTGTTTGGACACACGACCTTCGACCGCTGGTTTCGACCGGCGACGGTCGACTGGGCCTTCGGTCCGATCTGGTCGGTCCTTCGCCGACTCAGCGGACTCTTCGACACCACCGTCGTCGCATCGGACTGGCTGCAGAAGCGGCTCGAAGATCGGGGGCTCAGCTCGACTCGGTCCGTGCCCTTCGGGATCGACGCCGCGCCCTTCATGGAAGCCAAGCCGGACGAAGGGCTGCGGCGTCGTCTCCTCTGGGAGGCGGGCGTCTCACCGGAAGGCCGCCTCCTGGTCGCGGTGTCGCGGCATCATCCCGAAAAACGCCTTCCGACGCTGATCGAGGCCATGCGCCGGCTTGGGCAGGCGCAGCCGATCGGCCTCGTGATCTTCGGCGACGGCCCATCGCGCAAGAGGATCGACCGGCTGTCGGCCCGCACGATCGGCGTCCACATCGCCGGCCACACCCGAGACCGAAGCGAGATGGCCCGAGCCATCGCCAGCGCCGACGCCTTCGTGCATGGAAGCTCTGCCGAGACCTACGGGCTGGTGGTGGCGGAGGCCCTGTGTGCCGGCACGCCGGTCGTGGTTCCCGATGCCGGCGGCGCAGCCGAGATCCCGAGCCTCGAGGTGTCCGAACGCTATCGAGCTGGGGACCCCGAAGCCTGCGCGGCCGCGATCCGCCGCATGCTCAGCCGCGATCGAGCCCGGCTGGGCGAAGCCGTCCGCGTCGCCCGAAGCAAGGTCCGAACCTTGGACGACCACTTTCGGGACCTCTTTCAGCACTACGAGGTCCTCGGCGCCCCTCCGGCCCGTCCGAGCTGAAGCGGGCTCAGCCTCGGCTCGGACTCGGTCCGTCCTCGTCGAAACCCAGCAGTTCGTTCAGCAACGGGCTGCGCTGAGGCCGGGGCATCGAGATGGCCACGAAGGTCTCGAAGATGCCCGGGAGCTGGGCGTGCTCGACCAGGCTCCCAGCCTCGATCTCGTCCTGGACGACGATGGGCGGGATCACGGCGAGGCCCCAGTGTCGTCTCGCTACCAGGCGAAGCATGGCCATGTCGTCCACCTCGGCGAGAACGCGGGGGCGGACGCCCAGGCGATCGACGAGGGCGTCGAACGCGCTTCGGATCCCCGAGTCCGCCGAGGGAACGACCAAGGCCTCTTCTCTCAGCAGGTCCGTCAATTCACATTGCGATCGCACCGGCGGCCGGCCGATCAAGCTGACCGCCTGCTGGTCGATGGTGTGGGTCACCCAGCGATCCTCGGCCGTGCGCGCCGGTATGTAGTTCGAGAGGACGACGTCGATCTCGTGCGCGGCGAGGCGCCGGATCAGCTCTTCGACCGGCCCCGACCGAACGCTCACCACGACGTCTTCCCGGTCGAAGAGCGGCCCGAGAAAGCCGATCTGAAAGTTGCGTGACAAGGTAGCCAGGGCGCCCACGGCGAGCGTCCTTCGCGCCACCTGCTCTTCGTCCTCGATGATGGCGAGCATCTCGTCCCCGAGATCGAAGATCTGGTTGGCGTAATAGAGCGCGACCTTACCCACTCGGGTGAGCTCCAAGCCCCGGCCTTTCCGCTCGAAGAGCCGGTGCCCAAGGGCGTCCTCGAGCTTTTTGAGCTGCACCGAAACGGCGGACTGGCTGACCCGGAGCTTGCGCGCCGCCCGGGTGAGGTTGCCCTCCCTGGACACCATCCAGAAGTAGCGAAGGTGAGGATAGCTGAGGTCCGACACGGCACCAGGTGGGCCGGAACGTTCTTTTTTGTAAATATGTAGGCTAACTCAATTGAATTGGACGCATGCCGAACGCCTCGACTAGTCCGTGCATCACCCATGCAGCCGCAAGAACTGCTCGAAAACCCCTCACCTCTATGGATGGCGACGCTCGCCCTGGGTGCTCCGCTCACCCTCCTCCTTGCCTCGGGTTTGTACCCATCAAGTCCCCGGCGGCCAGCCTCCCTGATCGCCTGGGCCGCCGGTCTAGGTCCGGTCGTCGCCATCGGACTTGCGGTCGGGGTGGGGCTTTGGGGCCCGATGACGAGCCCGCTCCTCGGCGCAGCGGAGCTCGGCGCCTCGCTTCGATTCGACGCCCTCAGCGTCACGATCTTCGGGATGGTCGCGCTGCTGTCGGTGGTCATCCTGCGATTCAGCGCAACCTACCTAGAGGGTGATGCCCGCCGCGGCATCTTCCTGTCCCGGATGTGTCGGACCATCGCCGCGGTCGAGGTCCTGGTTCTATCCGGCAATGTCGTCCTCTTCGCCGCGGCCTGGATCAGCACCAGCGTCAGCCTGCACACCCTGCTCCTCTTCCATCCCGAGCGACCGGCTGCCGTCGCCGCGGCCCGAAAGAAGTTCATCGCCGCCCGGATCGGAGACGTCTGTCTGCTCCTCGCGGCCGGCCTGCTCTACCAGAGCGTCGGAAGCGGCCAGCTGGACGTCATCTTCGCCCGGGCCGCCAACGTCGCGGGCAGCGGCGCCATCGAGCTCGCCGCCGCCCTTCTGGCCGTGGCGGCGCTCTTCAAGTCGGCGCAGTTCCCCACCCACGGCTGGCTGGTCGAAGTCATGGAGACGCCGACCCCGGTATCGGCCCTGCTCCACGCCGGGATCCTCAACGCCGGTCCCTTCCTGGTCATCCGCTTCGCTGCCGTGATGGAGCTCGGCTTCACGGCCTCTGTCTTCTTGGTCATCGGAGGTGGATTCACGGCGCTCTTCGCCTCGGTCGTGCTCCTCACCCAGCCGAGCGTGAAGGTCGCCTTGGGCTACTCCAGCGCCGCCCACATGGGCTTCATGCTCCTCATATGCGGCCTCGGCGTGTACCCGGCCGCCGTCCTGCACCTGGTGGCCCACTCTTTCTACAAGGCCCACGCCTTCCTGTCCTCGGGCAGCGTCGTGGAGCTGGCCCGCGCGAGCTCGGTGCCCGTGCCGGAGCGGCGCAAGAGCCCCGTCCGAATGCTGGCGGGCTTTGCAGGAGCTCTCGCGCTGTACGCCGGCCTCGCGTTCTTGCTCGGCTTCAGCGTCGAAGAGCAGCCCGCCCTGCTCCTGGTGGGCGCCATCCTGGTGCTCGGCCTCACCCAGATCCTCGCGCCCGCCTTCGACTCGAAGGGAACGCTGGCCGGGCTGGCCGGAGCCCTCGCCATCGCCACCGTTACCACCTTGGCCTTCTTCGGCCTGGAAGAGGGCGCTCGCCGGCTCCTGTTTGACGTGCTCCCGGCGCCCGAGGGCTCGGATCCGATCATTTTCGGCCTGAGCCTGCTCGTCTTGTTGGGCTTTGCGACGGCGATCGCGCTGCAGGTGGTCGCCTCCTCGGCCGGCAGCCCGCTGCGCCAGCGAGCCTACGTCCTCACCCGCAACGGATTCTACGCGAACGCGATGATCGACCGCATGGTCGGCGCCTATCGCCTCCGAGCCCCTACGTCCCGCTGACTCGAACAGGAGACCCAACGTCATGTCGAAACAACACGCAGCCCCTCCCTCTTCTCGAACCACGGCCAGCCTGGTCGCAGCTACCGAGCGGATCGCACCCGTGTGGCCACTGGACGGCTTCGTCGCAGTGAACCCCTATCTCGGGATGCTGGAGCAGGACGTCTCGTCCGTCGCCCGGCGACTGCAGCAAGTCGCTGGCGCCCGCTCCACCATGCCGACCCGCTTCTACCTGGAGGCGATCGAAGCCGGCGACATTACCGAGGAAGACCTCGCCCAGGCGCTCGACGGAAGGAGCACCGTCGCCGACTTCCTGCGAACGGTCCGAGACAGCTCCAGCGACGAGCCGGCGCCTCGTGCATCGGTTCCCACGGTGGCCGACGTGGCGGCCGAGAGGACCGGAAGCGACTGGGTCCGCTTCGCGACGGACCGCATCTCGGCCTGGGCGTCGGCTTACTTCGACGAGGGCCAAGCGGCGTGGGCTCCGGTCGAGGCTTCGGTCTACGCGTCCTGGCGCGCCGAAGCCGAGCTGGACCGCACGCCCGAGCTCATGGGCCTTCCGGACTTTCGCGCCCACGTCCGCGACCTTCCGAGCAACCCACTCGCCGCAGCGGAGCTCGCGCTACAGAGGCTGGACGTTCCGGCGTCACGCCTGGAGCTGTACCTGCATCGCCTCCTGATGCGGGTCGGCGGATGGGCAGCCTTCGCGCGCCGGCGGGTCTGGGACGAGAAGCTGTACCGGCAGGCCGAAGACGACACCCTCATCCAGTTCCTCGCCGTTCTACTGAGCTGGGAGGTCGCGATGCTGAACGCTCTGAGCGAGTCGGATCTCGCTTCGGCCTGGGCTCGAGCCCAAGCCTCCGAGCCGAGCAGCGTGGACTGGGACGACCTCGACCGGCGGCTGATCCTGCAGCGCGCCCACGAAGGAGCCGTTCAGCGCCGATGGATAGCGTCCTTCGAGGGGCCACGGTCGACGAGCTCGACCCCGGAGGCTCGGCGTCCGAGGGCCCAAGCCATCTTCTGCATCGATGTTCGCTCCGAGGTCTACCGGCGCCACCTCGAGGCCGCGGCATCGGACGTCGACACCCTCGGCTTTGCCGGCTTCTTCGCCTTTCCGGTCGAGTTCGTGCCCCTCGCTCACCAGAAGGGCCTTGCCCAGTGCCCGGTGCTGCTCACTCCAGCCGCCCGGATCGAGGAAGGGCTGTCGGACGCCGACGAAGAACAACGAGCGGTGAAGCGGCGCCGGCTTCATCACGAAGTCGGGCGCGTTTGGAAGGGCTTCAAGATGGGCGCCGTCTCCTGTTTTTCCTTCGTCGGCCCGCTCGGTCTGGCCTATCTGCCCAAGCTGTTCACGGACGGCTTCGGCTGGACGCGACCCGTGGACCATCCCGACCAGCAGGGCCTGTCGAAGGATGCGGCGCGGACGAAGGGCGTCCGACTCGAGCCCGGCGAGGGTACCGGTCTGACGCTGGACCAGCGGGTCGCCCTCGCCCAGGGGGCGCTGAAGGCGATGTCCCTGACCTCCAACTTCGGCCGGCTGGTCCTGATCACCGGGCACGGCTCCAGCACGGTGAACAATCCCCACGCGACCGGCCTCGACTGCGGGGCCTGCGCCGGCCACACCGGGGAGGCGAACGTCCGGGTGGCGGCGGCGACGCTCAACCAGCCAGAGGTCCGATCGCGGCTGGCCGAAGGCGGGCTCGAGATCCCGGAAGACACGTTCTTCCTCGCCTGCCAGCACGACACCACGACCGACGAGGTGACGATCTTCAATCGAAGAGAGGTGCCCTCGACCCACGCCGAAGACCTGGCCTGGATCGAAGACGCGCTCCATCGCGCAGGCCGAAGCTGCCGGCAGGAACGAGGGCGGCGGCTCGGATCCACGTCGGGCGAGGCCGTGCTCTCGCGGAGCCGGGATTGGGCCCAGGTCCGTCCCGAGTGGGGCCTCGCCGGTTGCTCGGCTTTCGTGGTTGCGCCGCGCCATCGCACCCGGGGCGCGACGCTGGATGGGCGAGCCTTCCTCCACTCCTACGACTGGAAGGCGGACGAGGACTTCTCGATCTTGGAGCTCATCATGACGGCTCCGATGGTGGTCGCGAGCTGGATCAACCTTCAATACTACGCTTCGACCGTCGACAACCGGCTGTTCGGCTGCGGCGACAAGACGCTGCACAACGTGGTCGGGACGGTGGGCGTCCTGGAGGGCAACGGAGGCGACCTTCGGGTCGGTCTCCCCTGGCAGTCGGTCCACGACGGGGAGCGCCTGCAGCACGAGCCGGTCCGCCTGAGCGTGGTGATCGAAGCGCCGCTGGAGGCGATGAACAAGATCATCGACAAGCACGAAGACGTCCGACGTCTGGTCGACAACGGCTGGCTGAGCCTCTTCCAGCTCGACGAGACGGGCCGGGTCCGCCAGCGCTACGCGGGCGGTCTTCAGTGGGAGACGCTCGACCCGGCTGCTGCCGCCGAGGTCTCCGCCGCCTGAGCGAAGGGGCGCCCACTCCGCGCGGCAGGCTCGGACAGTTGACCGCTCCCGAGCCTGACGTTCCACCTCTC
>CAYZFR010000031.1:0-16466 GCA_964477875.1 uncultured Myxococcales bacterium | reverse complement strand
GGGTGTTGCAAAGCGCATACAGTGTCTCTTCTGCACAACGGGCTGGCGGAGACCATCCACGCCCCAAGAGCCCAAAACCGCCCTTTCCGACAAAAGTACTGAAGTCGGCCGATCGGGCATCACTCGTGCATGCGGCTTGGCAGAGTTCGCCATGTTCGAGACCGTGACGCGCGTACGAGCCCCCCAGCGGCACCCCTTCCAGCACATCGCCATCCTCAACGACTACGTTCGGGTGCCCTACGCCACCGGCTCGACCTTCGCAGCCCAGCTCCTCCACCAGGAGTTCAGGCGCCGGGGCCACGACGTCACCCTGGTCGGTCCCAAGGACCCGAACGCGCGACCGGAGGAGCTCCCGGAGAGGCACGTCCTCCTGCCCTCGATCCCGCTGCGGGCGCAGCCCGGCTGCTTTTTGCCGATCCCGACTCGGCGGAGCCTGCGTCGCCTCGTGGACGCCCAGTTCGACGTCATGGTGGGGCAGAGCGGGTCGGATCTGGTCGACGCCGGGGTCTGGCTTCGGGCCACCCAGAACGTCCCGCTCTTGTGCGTGAACACGACCCTCCTCAACCGGCTCTACGACACCCTGCTCCCCGAGTCCTGGGCCAACCACGAAGCCGTGCATCGGGTCTGCGCCAACACGCTCGTCCCTCTGGCCGAACAATTCTCGGTTCAGATCTACAACCAGAGCGACGGCTTGGTCGTCCTTTCGAAGGGCCTCGAAGCCTACTGGCGCGGGCTGGGGGTGACGGTCCCGATCCACGTCATCCCGCGCACCATCAACACCCGGGTTCTGGACGCGGACGTCGGGCCTGACCCCTACCCACAGTGGGCCAAGGAAGGTGCTCGCATCCTGATTCTGTGCCGGCTCGTCCGTGAGAAGAACATCGCGCGGCTCCTCGACATCTTTGCCAAGCACGTCGCGCCCCACATGCCCGAGGCCTCCCTCACCCTGGTTGGCGACGGCGCCGACATGCACGCCTTCCAGGACCGAGCGGCCCGCCTGGGCGTGGCGGACCGTACCTTCTTCCCCGGCGAGTTCCCGGTCCACGAGGTCCGCAGCTGGTACCACCACGCCGACCTGTTCATGTACGGCTCGCTGTCCGAGACCTACGGCCAGGTCATCAGCGAAGCCATGGCCTGCGGCCTTCCGGTAGTCGCCTTCGACGACAACGCCGGCGTCGCCCAGCAGATCGAGCACAACGTGGACGGCGTCCTCCTTCCCCATGGCCCCGACGTACCGGCGTGCAACGCGCGATTCGGCGCCGAGGTGGTGTCGCTGCTGCGCGGACCGACCCGACGGGTCCGCCTGGCCCAGGCCGCCCGGGCCAGCGCCCTCGCGCGCACCGACCGCCAGGCTTACATCGACCGCTACTACACCGCCTTCGAGCAGGCCCGCCGGCACCGCGACCTGAGCAAGCCCGATCTTTCCACCCTGGGACGCTGGAAGCCGATCGCCCGCTGGACCGCGCTGCACGCCTTCGTTGGAAGCATCGCCCAGGTCCGCCCCCCATCGGCGCTCAACAAGCACGGCCGGCAACAGCCGGCGTGGACGGAGGCGCCGGCCGAAGCCAAGCGGCGATCGGACGGCGAAGCGGCGTGACCCACGCCCCGAGCCGTGGCCACGTTCACTACTACGTACACGGCCGGGGTCGCGGACACGCGACCCGCTCCGAAGCGATCATCCGCACGCTGATCGACCGAGGCTACGAAGTCACCGCCTTCGGCGGCGAAGACGCGGGCCCCGTGCTCGCACCCGCGGTAGAGCGATTCGTTCCCGTCCTCTCGGTCCCGAACCGGCCGTCCCTGGCCGCTGCCCGCATCTTCGGGGCGCGCCTCGGCCAATCCATCCGCGCCACCTGGGACGGCCGACCCGACTTCATCGTCAGCGACGGCGACCATCCGAGCGTTCTCGCCGGCCGCCTATGGGGCTGCCCGGTGATCGCGGTGGGCCACGGCCTCGTCTTCAGCCGCTGCCGCCGGCCGGAGCGTCTGCCTCGGGGGCCTTGGCTCCGGGAGGCCCTCAAGGCCCGGGCTTCGAGCTGGCCCGCCACCGACTTCATCCCCGTGAACTTCGTGCCCCTCCCGACCTCGGGACCGAGCACCGTCCTCGCCCGGCCGATACTGGACGCCCAGATCCGGCCCATCCGGGCCGTCGCCCACCCCCGTCCCGGGCTCCGCATCCTCATGTACTTCTCCGAGGGCAACGCCCGCTCCATTCTCCCGGTGGTCTTCGGCGCGGTCGGTCCCGACGACGAGCTTCACCTCTTCAGCGCGCGCCCGGAGAAGGATCGACGACCCGGGGTCGAGGTCCACGAGCTGAATCGAGCCCGCTTCCTCGAATACTTGAAGCGAGCCGACGTGGTGATCGCGTCGGCCGGAAGCCAGCTCATCAGCGAATGCGTCGCCCTGGAGCGTCCGCTCTTCGCGATCTTCCAACCCGAGCACGACGAGCAGCGCCTGAACGTCGCCATGCTGGGGGAGGCTGGCGCCGGCGCCGGCTGCTCGGTGGACGAGCTCGACGAAGAGTCGCTCGCCCGTTTCCTCGACGCCCCTCCAGGAGGGACGCGGGAGCTATGGAGCTGGCCGGCGCCCGACGCGGCGCAAGCTGTCCTGCAAGCCCTCGAGCGCCATCGCGCATGCGCATCCTGATCATTGCTCCCTTCTTTCCGCCCTGGGCGCGGGTCGGCGCCCAGCGGCCGGGGCGCTTCGCAGCCGGCCTCGCGGCCCGGGGTCATCAGGTCGCCGTCGTGCAGCTCGCTCGGGCGGGCGCCGTCTCCCCCGAGCTCGCCGCCCTTCCTCGCCTCGCCTTGGGCGTCCCCAAGGACGCTGCGACCACCAGCGGTCGGCGCAAGGGCCGCCTGATCGAAGCCATCGACCGCGCCCTCCCCGTGGACGGGTGGCTGCCGGTGCTGATGGCGAAGAGTCCTCATGTGCACCGCTTCGCCAGGGACTTCGACCCCGACGTCGTGTGGTCTACCGCCGATCCTTGGTCCTCGCTGGTGCTCGGGCAGCGGGTCGCGGCCCGGCTGGACCGTCCCTGGATCGCGGACCTGCGCGACCCCTGGACGCCCTGCGGGGTGCGCCACGCCCGGCGGCCGGCCCTGACCCGAGCCCTCGATCACCGGCTCGAGGCCGCGCTCCTCCCCCGGGCCGAGGCGGTCGTGCTCACGGCGGAAGAAACGGCCGCCCGCTACGCCGAGACCTTCCCAGCCCTTCGCCAGCGCATGCGGGTGATTCGCAACGGCTACACCGGCCAGGCCTTGCCCTTCGACGATCGTCCAGGACCTTCGGGTCCTCTGACCCTGCGCTTCTTCGGCCGCTTCCGGCCCCTGTCCTCGGCGCGCTGGGCGGTGGCGGCGGTCGCGGCCAGCGGGCGAGCCGGCTTCATCGTTCGCTCGGTCGGGGGCCTCGACCCCGACGACCAGCGACGGGCGGAGGAGGCGGGGGTCGCGGCTCTCTTCGAAGGCGATGAAGCCGTCCCCCCCGAGCGGGGTCGCGCCCGCCTGCGGGAGAGCGACGTCCTGCTTCTCAGCACGGAGCCGGGCCGGGACGAGATCGTCCCTGCGAAGCTGTTCGACTACCTGGGCGCCGGAAGGCCCGTCCTCGCCCTGACCCAGAGCCCGGAGGTTCGACGGCTCCTAGAGACCTGCGGTGTGGGCCGGGCCTTTGCTCGGGCCGACGAGGCGGCGGCCTGGATCGACGCCGCGGTGACGGCGAAGCAGCGCGGGGCGCCGGTCCCCGGCCCATTTCGACCCGACCCGGCAGCCATCGCCGCCCATCACTCGGACGTCGGGGTAGCGGCGCTGGAAGGCCTGCTCCTCGACTGCGCCAAGAGGCGCTCGGCCCGACCGACCCGCGCCGACAGCAGGGCCGACTGAGCCCGCTCTACCCGAGCCCAGGCCTGCTCGATCCGAGCGTGGGCGCCAGGGGCGCCGGCCTCGGCTCGAGCGTCCTCCAGGGCGTCGGTCGACAGCTCCAGATAGCGCAGCGAGAGCTCGACCCGGGCATCGGCCCGGTCGAGGCTCGCGTCCCGATGCCGAGCCGAGCGGGCCTCGGCGGCGCGAGCATCTTGGAGACGGAGCCTCAGCGCGTCGGCTTCGGCCTCGGCGCGCTCGACCCGGGCCTGGCGCGCTCCCCCGTCGGACACCGGGATCCGAAGCTCCAGGCCACCTCGGTAGACCGGGATCGGAGTCGCGAACTGGCCCCGCAGTCCGGCCGAAGCCTCGGCTCGGAGGCGGGCTCGCTTCGCCCGGCCGACCGCCAGCGCCTGGGCTTGGGCCGCCGCCAGCCGGGCCGCCAGGGCCCCAGCCCGGGAGGGTCCAGCGGCGGCTTCGACCGAGGGCGCCTCGAGCCAGGCCAAGTCGGGCACCGCGGCGGGGGGAAGATCGAACCCGGCCGCCCCTTCCAGCTGCCGCCGGGCGTCGGCGAGCGCTTCCTCGGCCTCCAGACTTTGAAGTCGGGCTGCCACCGCGCGAAGCTCCGCCTCTTCGACTTCGGCGAGCGCCGCGGCGCCGGCTTCCTCTTCCCGTGCCCGGTCGGCAACTCGAGCTTCGGCTCGCCTGCGGGCGGCGCGCCGCAAGTCCCGCTGGGCGAAGGCCGACAGCCAGGCCAAGTAGGCGAGATCGACCGCCTCCACCAGGTTCGCCCGCTCCAGCGCGCCTTCCAAGCGCGCCGCCCGCAGCTCCGCCTCGGCGGCCCGGACCGAAGCGGCGGTGCGTCCGAAGTCGTAGGCGTTCCAGTCCACCCCCATGATGGCGCCGTAGCGAAGCTGAGGCGCAAAGGCGTCCAATCCCTCCCTGGCGTCGTTGATGGCCGAGACCCGCACCCTCTCTCCGTCGATGGATCGGACGTCGAAGAGCTCGCCGCCCGGGGCGGCCGACACGTCCACGCTGGCCGCCACGACCGGACGTCGGCTCGCCCGCACCTCGGCCAGTCGGGTGCGGGCGTAGGCCGGGCCCGGGTCCACCGCCGCCCCGGCCAGCGCCTGGGCCCGGACCTCGCTCAGGGTCAGGACCTCCCCCGGGGCCGAAGCGCTGGTCGAGACCAAGAGGGCAAGGGTGAAGCCGAGGCTCAAGCCGCTGCTCCCCCGGCCACGATGACCCCGTCCCGGAGGTCGATTCGACGCCCGGCCCAAGCCGCCACTTCGTCGTCGTGGGTGACCATCACGATGGTCATGCCCTCCTCGGCGTGAAGCTCGCCGAGCTGGTCCAGCACGTCTTGGCCGGTCTTGGTGTCGAGGGCGCCGGTGGGCTCGTCGGCGAGCAGGATCCGGGGCCGCGTCACACAGGCCCGGGCGATGGCGACGCGCTGCTTCTGGCCGCCCGAGAGCTGATTGGGGAGATGGTCCATCCGATCGGCGAGGCCGACGCGCTCCAGGACCTCGGCCGCCCTTCGCTTCCGCTCCTCCCGACCTACGCCCGCGTACACCAAGGGCATCATCACGTTCTCGTGGGCGGTGGCGTCGGACAGGAGGTTGAAGCTCTGGAAGATGAAGCCCAGGGTTCGCAGCCGCACGCCGGCCTGCTCGACCCGGCTGAGCCGAGAGACGTCCTGCCCTGCCACCTCGATGCGGCCTCGGGTGGGCCGGTCGAGGCAGCCGATCAGATTGAGGAGCGTCGACTTGCCGGAACCGGAGGGTCCGCACAGCGCGATGGTCTCTCCGCTGGCGACGTCGAGATCGATGGCCTGAAGCACGGTCAGTCGGGCGTCGCCGTCGCCGTACTCCTTGACCAGGCCTCGGGCTCGAACGGCGTCGCTCACTGGCGGCCCCCGAGACTGAGACCACCCTCGCCGCCCACGGCGGGGTTCTCGACTCCGAGCACCACGCGCTCTCCCGTCTGCAGCTCGCCTTGCACTTCGACCCAGGCCCCGTCGCTGGCGCCCCTCTCCACCGGAACCGCCTGGAGCTCTCCGTTTCGCAGTCGATACACCTGGTCCCGATTTTCGTCTCCCTCTTCCCCGGCCGGCCGATAGCGAAGGGCAGCCTCGGGGACGACGATGGCGCCCGCCGCCCGACCCACCTCGAACCACACGGCGGCGCTCATGCCCGGCAGCAACAGGCCCTCCGCGTTGTCGGCCTCGACGTCCACCCGGTAGACCACGATGCCCTGCTCTTCGGTGCCGAGGAGACCCACCCGACGAACTCGTCCGCTGAATCGACGCTCGGGATGAGCTGGCACCTCGAAGCTGACCGCCCCTCCGGACTGGATGCGCGCCACGTCCGACTCCCCCACCGTCGCCACCAAGTCCAAGGTAGCGAGGGGGGCGCTCATGACCACGAGTGAAGGCCCCCCGGCCTGGACCCGCTGGCCGAGCTCGGCCTCGACCCGGAGCACGACGCCAGGGCCGGGGGCGAGAAGCGCCGCGGCGCTGACCTCTCGAGCCGCCTCCAGTCGAGCCGTCGCCGCCTCCAGCTCCGCCCGAGCCACCTCCAGGGCGGCCTCGGCGATCGCCTTCTCGGCCCGGGCCGCCTCGCGGATCTCGGCCGAGCGCTGGCCCTGGGCGAAGAGTCGCTCGACTCGGGCCGCGCTCTGCTGGGCCTGGGACCACTGGGCCTCGGCTCGATGAACCCGTCCTCGAGCCGCCGCGCGCTCCGCCTCGACCCGCGCCAGCTCCCGCGCCCCCTGTTCGGACGCGATGCGCACGAGAAGCCGCCCCGCCTCGACCGCCTCGCCGGACTGAGCCGCGACCTCGACCACCCGTCCGGAAATCGGGGGCGCCAGATCCAGGCGTCCCCGCGCCCTCAGCCGCCCCGTGGACTCGATCGTGGCCACCAAGTCCCGTTGGGCCACCTCCGCCGTCCGGTAGTGGGGCTCGGCGGCCGACGAGCAGGCCGCCAGGCAGAGGACCATGAGGCCCCCGCCCCCGCTGGGGATTCCCATGTCGGGGAGCTTAGACCGGCCAGGTGCAGCATCAAGCGAGATCTCCGACCGTGATAGCCTTCGCGTCATGGACCCGTTCCGGCTGTTGCTCGGCCTATCGCTCGCCCAGGGGATCATGGCCTGGAGCTTGGGTCGGATCAGCGTCTTTCAGCTGCCGCTGTTCCTGGCGCCTGCGCTCTTGGTCTGGCTGGCCGCTCTCGCCCTCGGTCGCTTGACCGAAAAGGCGGCCCGCCCGGCGGTTCGAGAGCAAGTCCGCGCCCTCCGTCGCGCCGCTGCCCGAGAACGAGCCCGCGCGGAGTCCATGCGCGGCCAAGTCACCCTCGAAACCCAGTCCAGAGGCCAAGTCTCTCCCCCCGACGCCTGAGTCAGGACTGGGCGGCGAAAGGAACGTCGACGCTGGCGGTGTCTTGGTGAGGCAGGGGGCCCGGGTGGCCGAAGTACCAGCCCTGGCCGAAGTCGCAGCCGATCTCGCGAATGACCTGGAGCTGGCTGAGGGTCTCGATGCCTTCGGCCACGACCCGCTTTCCGAGGGTGCGGCCCAGAGCGACGATCGCTCTGACGATCTCTCGGTCCTCTTTGCGGGTTTGGATGTTCTGAACGAAGGACTTGTCGACCTTGAGCCGGTCGACCGGGAACTGGCGCAGGTGACTCAACGAGCTGAAGCCGGTGCCGAAGTCGTCCAGATCGATCGAGATCCCGGTGCGCTTGAGCTCCTCGAAAGCCTGGTAGGCCCGGGCCGTCTGCTCCAGCAGCACGTCCTCGGTGACCTCCAGGATCAGGCACGCGGGCGGCAGCTCGCTCCGCTCCATGAGCATCTGGAGCCAGCCGACCAGGTCCTGCTCCAACAGCTCGATGGGCGACAGGTTGACGCTCACCGTGGGCGAGGTCCCGGTGGTGCGGCCGAGGGATGCGATCTGGCCGCAGGCCTCGCTGAGGGCCCAGCGCCCCAGGTCGCCCAGCAGGCCCATCTCTTTGGCGATGGGGATGAAGGTCTCGGGATTGACCACGCCGCGTTTGGGGGAGCGCCAGCGCAAGAGCGCCTCGTAGCCGCTCACGCCGCCTCGCTCCAGGTCCACGATCGGCTGGTAGGAGAGGAAGATCTCGCCGCGATCGAGGGCGAAGCGAAGCTCGTTCTCGAGCTCGAAGCGGGCCACTAGGGCCCCGTGGGCCGCAGTCTCGGCGATGGCCTTGCTCCCGCTGCGCTTGGCCTTGGCCCGGTACATGGCGATGTCCGCGTCCCGGATCATGTCCTCCGGTCGCTCGTAGTTTTGGCTGGAGTCGGCGACGCCAATGCTCGCCGAGGCGTACAGCGACTTGCCCGACACTTCCAGGGGCTGCTTCAGCGCCGCGTGGATCCGGTCGGCGACCCGCTCGGGGTCTTCGCTCCCGCGGGTGTCCTCCAGCAGCAGACAGAACTCGTCCCCGCCCAAGCGGGCGAAGGTGTCCGAGGGCCGGACGAGGGGCCGGATCCGTCGCACGAAGGCCTGCAGGAACTCGTCGCCCACCGCGTGGCCCATCGTGTCGTTGATCATCTTGAAGCGATCGAGGTCGATGAAGAGGGTGGCGAAGCTGCTCTGACGGCGGCGCTTCTGAATGCAGAACTGAATGCGGTCGATCAGGAGAGAGCGGTTCGGGAGGCCGGTCAGGCGATCGTGGGTGGCCTCGTGGCGCAAGCGAGCCTCCGCCTGTTTGAAGCGAGAGATGTCGCTCATCGAGCCCGCGATGCGCAGCGGTCGGCCTTCCGGATCTCGCTGAGCCACACCCCGAGTGAGGACCCAGAGCAGCGCGCCATCCCGCGTACGGATCCGGTGCTCGACGTGAATCTGGGGGGGGCCGCCCTCGAGATGAGCCTGGATGGCCTGCTCGACCTCGGGGAGATCGACGGGATGGATCCGGCCCATCCAGTCGGCGGGGTGGCCGAAGTCCGCCGACTGGTCGTGGCCGAGCATCGTCTTCCAGCGACCGGAAACGAAGAGGTGATCTTCCTTCATGTCCCACTCCCAGAGCCCGTCGTAGGCGCCCTCCATCGCCAATGCGTAGCGCCGCTCGCTCTCGACGAGGCGTCGGGCGAGCTCGTGGCGAGAGCGGGCGTGCCGGATGGAGCGCCGGATCAGCTCTCGGTCCAGACGTCCCTTCACCAGGTAGTCCTGAGCCCCGTGCTCGACGGCGCGCACCGCGGTCTCGACGTCGGCGGTACCCGACATCACGACGACGGGGATCGCAGGATGATAGTTCTTGAAGGCGAGGAGCGCCTGATGTCCCCGGGCATCGGGAACGTGAAGGTCCAGTAAGGCGAGGTCGAAAGCCTGCTCACTCGCCAGCGATAGGGCCTGATGCAAGGTGCCGGCCCGCTCGATATCCAGACCCTCGAGCAGCTCCTCGACCCGCGCGGCATCCGGATCCGAGTCCTCCAACAGGAGGATTTTTCGAGGTGGCGTCAGCACCGACTTCGAGACTGTCGGCGCATCGGTGCCCACGGTCAAATTTCCGTCTCGACGGGTCGGGACCGCGCTACGGAGCTCTCAGCTTTCGGCTTCGCTGCGAGCTTCCGCGAGCGGGAGGGTGAAGAAGAAGGTGGTGCCCTGGCCGGCGACGGTGTCGAACCACACCTCGCCGCCGGACTGGGCGACCAAGGTCCGGACCAGGTGCAAGCCCATCCCCGTGCCGCCTGCGTCCCCCTTGGTGCCAGGCTCGAAGAGCGTGCGCCGAAGGCCGTCCGGAATGCCGGGCCCGTTGTCTCGAACGCTGAACAAGCCTTCTCCACGCAGGACCTGAGCCGCGATGTGGATCTCGGGCTGCGTCGAGCCCTGGTAACGCAGCGCATTGCCGAGCAGGTTCTCGAACACCCGACGCACGATGGATCGGGAGGCCCGAACCCGGGGCAGCTCGTCGTGGGTGATCTGGCCCCCGCTGTCCTCGAGCAGCGCCTCGAGGTTCTTCAAGGCTTCGGCCAGGACCTCTTCGACGTCGGTCGAAGCGCCGGTCTGCTCGCCTTGCTCCAAGGCGTCCAGATCGATCGACAGCTGCTCGGCCGAGCGCTGGGCCCACTGGATCAGGGCGCGGGCTTCTTGGGGGAGATCGCTTCGGAAGCGGCGGTCGCATCGCTCCAGGAGGAGTCGGATGGTGCGCAAGGGCTCTTTCAGGTCATGGACGAGGGCGGCCTGGTCCATTCCAGGTTCGAGAGGCGTCACCTCGGTCGGGTTCGGTGGGGTCGAGTCCTCCGGCGGCGTCCGCTCGACCCGGGTGGGGACGCCACCCGCCGCCGGGGACGAGCCAGCCGGTGGGACGGCGCTCCCCGCCGAGGCGGCACCGAAGGGATCCGGCGTGGGTCCGACCGAGGCCGAAGTCTCCGAGCGCCCGTGGGCGACCATGTCGATGAGGGCCCCGAAGGTCTGCAGACTCTTGGGCACGATGGAGTCGGCGCCGGCCCGGGCCGCCGCCACCGCCTCTGCCCCGTCGGCGAGGACGAAGATCCGCGCCCGGGGCGCCCGCTCGCGGAGGCCCCGCAGCCCCCTCTCCAGGCCCAGCCAAGGGGTGCTGGACGGATCCCAGATGACCGCCACCCAGCGCGGATCGGCCAGTACGTCCCCGAGCTCGATCGGATCGCCGGCCTCCTGGACCCGCAGTCCCGAGCTGCGCAGAGCCGCGGCGAGGAGCCGGCGCGATCCCTCGTCGCCGTCCAAAAGAAAAATGCTGCGGGAGGCGCTCACGAAGCTGGCCGGGAACGTACCCCACCGGATCGGGGTCGGAAAGCAGGTCTTCAGAGCTGGAAGGGATAGATCGAACCAAGGCCCAACAGACCCGTCAGCTCGTCCAAGGCAACTCGGCAGGCCTCCACGAAGGTGGGATCGGCCAGGTCGGCAGGGGCCAAGACTTCGACATAGTGGGCCTCTACCCAGCGCTCCAACCGGGCGTGGAGCTCGGCGTCGAAGCGCACGCCAGGCGCAATGACCGCCTCCTCGGCTTCGGTCAAGGGCACCCGGAGCCGCAGGCAGGCGGGACCGCCCCCGCCCTGCATGCTCTGGCGAAGCTCCACGAAGTGGACCTCGTCGAAGCCGCTCGGACCGCTCGCCACCTCCTCCAGGTAGGCCCGCACGCGCGCGTCTTCGCGGCACTCGCTGGGCGCCACGAGCGCGGTCTTGCCGGACCCGGTGGTCACCAACTGGCTGTTGAAGACGTAGCTGGAGACAGCGTTCGCCACCGGGACTTGGGCCTCGGTCACGATGATCGTCTCCAACTCGAAGCCGCAGCTCCTCACGACCGACCGGCGGAGGCGGTCGAGATCCTCGGGGTCCTCGAAGGCCTTCTCGTGGGCGAAGAGGGCCCGCAGATGGCCGACCGCGATCACGTCGTTGTGAAAGACCCCCTGGTCGATCATTTCTGGCGCCTGCTGCAGGAACAGGCGCCGCGGCGGCGCCAGTCCATGCAAGCGGGCCACCGCCTCGCTGGCCTCCTGGGTCTGGCGGGCCGGAAAAACCTTCGGTCGCGGACCGAACGGGTTGGCGGCGCTCTCACCGTACACGAAGAGCTCGAGCCCGGGCGTGTCGTGGCGAGCGGCAAAGCGGGTGTGGTTGGCGGCGCCCTCGTCGCCGAGCGCGGCCGTCCCGGGCAGCGGGAGGTGGTGGGCGAAGCGGGCCTCGTCGGCGAAGATCGCCCGCAGGATCCGGGCGGTGGTCGGAGGCTCGATGGAGCGGTGCACCTTGTTCTGCAGGTTGGCGGGGGTGAAGTGCACCCGCCCGTCGGCGGTGTCGGCGCTGGCCGAGACGGTGGCCGCGTTGGCGGTCCACATCGCCGAGGCCGAGTAGCAGGCGGCCAGCACGAGCGGTGCCTCCTTGGCCAGGGTGGAGAGGATCTCGGCCTCATTTCCCGAGAAGCCGATCCGCCGAGCGAGCTCCAGTTCGGGGCGCATGTGCGGCGGGATCACCGCCTGAGGCACGCCGAGATCGTGAAGCAGCCTCATCTTCTCCAAGCCTTGGAGCGCCGCCTCTTTGGGACGGGACAGCTGGCCCTCGTGGGCCTGGGAAGCGATGTTGCCAAAGGAGAGCCCCCCGTAATTGTGGGAGGGCCCCACGATTCCGTCGAAGTTGTACTCCTTGGCCATGGCCAAAGGCTTAGTGGGTGCGGCCCGGGCTGTCCAAGGCTCAGCCTTCGACCACCGGCGCGTCAGGGAGCTCGTTGACGTCGTCGGGCCGGGGCGGAAAGGCGGCCGCCAGCTCCTCTCCGATCCCCGCGATGGCTTTCTCCAGACCGGAGGCCAAGGAGCTGGCGCGAACGCCCTCGACGATGGTCGCCACGTAGCGATTCCAGCCTTCCACGCCCACCCGGGCGTGGATGCCGTCGTCGGCCAGAATCTCGACCTTGTGCTCGAGCATGGAGACCAGGATCAGCACGCCGCTGTGGTCACGGGTCCGGAACACGGCGTTGTCCAAGAAGGCCTCCTTCGCCCGGCGATGGACCATGGCCGTCCGCTGCTCCTCCCCTACGATGAAGCGAAGCACGGCCGGCAGACCCGAAGCCCACCACAGCAGCAGGGAGGCCGCGGCGGCGATCAACAGGTCGTACTGGGTCGAGAGGCCGGGCGCGATCAGGAGCACCGCCTCGCCCAGGCCAGCGCCGGAGAGGACGGCTGCCCACAGTCGGGGCCCCGCGTAGTCGTCCGAGGCAGGGACCACCTGGACCACGATCTCGCCGGCCGTCTTCTTTTCGACCTCGGCCACCGCGTCGGAGACGCGCTTGCTATCGCTCTCGCTCAGCATCTCACCAACCTCCCGAGGCCCCGCCGCCACCGAAGCCACCGCCGCCTCCGCCGAAGCCTCCGCCGCCAAAGCCGCCCCCGCCGCCAAAGCCTCTGCCGCCGAAGCCGCCTCCGTAGTAGCCGCCAATGAAGGGGGCTCCGCCGAAGCCGCCGCCGCCGGTGAAGCCGAGGAAGCCGCCCAAGAGCGCGCCGCCTACGAGCCCCGCCCAACCGAAGGCCTGCAGACCCATGATGGCGAGGAACGCCGCTGGCAGCATCCGGCGGACGAAGAAGCCCAAGGCCAAGATGACCAGCAGGCCGAGCCCGATGAGGGGGTTGGTGGACCGCCGGCCATCGGAGCGGGCGCGGTCTGGGGAGGGAGAGGCCTCGACCGCCTCGCCCTCGGCCGCCCGCATCAGCTGCTCGAAGCCGGCCATGATGCCGGCCCCCGCCTGGTCCTCGCGGAAGTACGGCGCCATCACGTCGGCGATGACCCGCTTCGCGATCACGTCGGGGATGGCCCCTTCGAGACCGTAGCCGACCTCGATCCGGATCTTGCGATCCTCTTCGGCGATGACCATCAGCAGGCCGTCGTCTCGTTCTTCGTCGCCGAGCTTCCACTTCTCGGCCAGGCGAATCGCGTAGTCTTCGATCGGGAGCCCCTGAAGACTCGGAATGGTGACGAGGGCGAATTGGTGTCCGGTCTCGTCACGATAGGCACGGAGACGCTGCTCGAGAGCTGAGACCTCGGACGAAGACAGCATCCCCGCCTGGTCGGTGACCGCCCGCTTCAGCTCGGGGAGCGGGGGCTCGGCCTGCGCGGCGAGAAGAGCGAGGAATAGGGCTGCGGAGGTCAAAACTCGACTTTCGGAGCCTGTTCGGGGTTCTCGGTGGTCGCTTCGAAGGTCGGGCGGGTCGACATGCCCCGAAGCTGAGCGCCGATCATGGTGGGGAAGCGGAGGACGATCTTGTTGTACTCGGACACCGCCTCGATGAAGCGACGTCGCGCCACCGCGATGCGATTCTCGGTGCCCTCGAGCTGGGCGCTCAGGTCACGAAAAGACTTGTTCGCCTTCAGCTCGGGGTAGCGCTCGACGGTCACCAAGAGTCGAGAGAGGGCGCCACTGAGCTTAGACTGGGCCTTCTCGAACTTCTTCAAAGCGGCGGGATCGTTGATGACGTCCTTGTCCACCTTCAAGCCTGCGACCTTGGAGCGGGCCTCGGTGACTGCGGTCAGCGTGTCCTTCTCGAAGTCGGCGGCGCCTTTGACGGTCCGGACGAGATTGGGAACGAGATCTGCACGGCGTTGATACTGGTTCTGCACTTCGGCCCACGTGGCCTGAACGTCCTGGTCGGCGTCGATGACGGCGTTGAAGCCGCAACCAGCGCAAAGGACGGCGGTCAACGCCACGGCTCCCAATGTACGCATGCCGCCAGGAAAGGCACCCGGGCGGCGGCGTCAAGGGTTGGATTGTTCCCGGAGGGCAGGCTGGAGTGGACGAAGCCGGACTTCGCCGTCCAATGAGCGGCATGCGACGGCTTGGTTTGCTGTGCGCCCTCACGGTGGGGTGCACGACCATTCAGATCGGCGAGCAAGACGCCTTCGACGTCAAGCGGACCGTCGACGACGACTTTTTCGAGGCACGAGGCGCCACCCGGACCGACCTCTCCATTCCCGGCGCCGACCCCGAGGTCGTGCTCGACGCGTGGTGGGTCGAAAAACCGGGTAGCCGGGGCACCGTTCTCTTGTACGGGGGAAACGGCTTCTTGATGGTGACGGCGCGGGCCCAGCTGGACGCCCTCCTCTCGCTGCCCGTCGACGTGCTCATCTTCGACTACCGGGGCTACGGCCAGAGCACCGGCTCGCCTTCGGTGCGGGCGCTGGAGGCCGACGCGCTGGCGGTCTACGACTATCTGTTGGCCGAGCTCGACGTGGATCCGTCGAGGCTCGTCCTGCACGGCCACAGCCTCGGCTCCTTCGTGGCCATGTTCGTGGAGGAGCGACGGGCCGCGATGGCGGTCGTCCTGGAGAATCCCGTCTCCAACGTCGACGACCTGCTCGGAGGACTGGTGCCCTGGTTCTTGGACCCCTTCGTGCGATTCGAGGTGGCCGAAGAGCTGAAGCGAAACGACAACCTAGCCCGGGCAAAGACGATCGACGTCCCGCTCCTCGTCATTTCGGGGACTGAGGACCCGATCGCTCCCGACCACATGGCAAAAGCCATTCACGAGAAAGCGGAGGGGAGCGAATGGGTCTCGGTGGAGGGCGGCGGACACAACGACTTGGCCACCTATGCCGAATACGCAGAGCGCTACGGAGCTCTGGTCGAGAGGGCGATAGGCGACGGAAGGGGCCGCTGAGTCTTCACCAGGGGAGCTCTTCGCCGTTGGCGTGCCAGAAGCGTCCCGCGGTGTCGGCGTTCAGCGCCTCGATGCGCTCGACCAGCTGGCGAGCGGACTGGCTGGGGTCGACGTTGCCGCGGTTGCCGGTCATGTCCGTCTTGACGAAACCAGGGTGGAACAACGCTACCGCCACTTCGCATTGGGCGAGGTCCAGGGCCAAGGAGCGCCCAGCCGCGTTCACCGCCGCCTTCGACATGCGATAGCCGTACATGCCGCCGCTGTCGTTGTCGGCGATGGAGCCCATGCGGCTCGTGATGATGGCGACCTTGGCCGGCCGCGCGAAGCGGCTCATCAATGTCTTGGTGACGACGAGGGGAGCGAGCGCGTTCACCTCGAACTGGCGGCGGACCGACTCGGGATCCAAGTCCGGCAGACCGTGGCTTTCGAGAATGCCGGCGTTGTTCACCAGCACGTCGATCTGGACGTCGGACAGCCGCTCGGCCAGGGCCTCGAGGTCGCTCGAGGACGTGACGTCGGCGGTCTCGACCCGACAGCCGAGGCTCTTCAGCTCCTCGGATGGCTTTCGGCAGACGGCGATGACCTCGTGGCCGGAGGCGACGCGACGGGCGATTTCGAGGCCAATGCCCCGGTTGGCTCCGGTGATGACCCAAGTGCTCATGGGAGGACGGTCCTCCAAGATGGCGCCTCGGGCCAGCACGAAGCTTCCCTCCACGCGCCGAGCGAAACTTGCATCGTGAGTCGGGCCTGACGTCGGGAACCTGTCTTCCAAAGAAGCCGAGCTGCATCAGGGTATTCTCCACAGCCAGGAGCCTCATCGTGAGGTCGATCCGCACACCCCTGCTGGCCGGCCGCGGCTTCGAGAGTGTTCTCGAGGGCCTCGGACTCGACGGCTGCCAGGAACAAAAAGTCGATGGTGTAGCCTTGCTCTCGCCCCCTGGCTTCGACCTTGACTCTTTTTGGCCTCCGCCTCATTTTTCCTCGGCCGCAGTCCAGCGGTCCACCTGCCCCCCGAGTCCCGCATCGATGGCCGAAAGCTCAGTTTCCTACGTCGAAGTCGCCGGATCACGCCGGGGCGGCCGGCGGCTTTTGATGAACGCCCTCGTTCGACACGGCCCGAGCGAGTGCGCGCCAACGACGTGAAAGGGCCGTGACGAGAGTCCGAGACATGGGAAGCAAGCTATTCGTGGGTAATCTGTCCTTCCAGACCTCCGAGGAGGGCCTCTCCTCGGCCTTCGCGCAGTTTGGCGAGGTGCGAGAAGCGAAGGTCATCCTCGACCGAGAAACCCAACGCCCCCGGGGCTTCGGCTTCGTGACGATGGGAAGCGATGACGAGGCCCAAGCCGCCATCCAAGGCATGAACGGAGCCGACCTCGACGGTCGTCCGCTGCGGGTCAACGAGGCCGAAGACCGCCGTGGTCCCCCGCGGGGCGGTGGAGGCGGCGGCCGAGGGCCGGGCGGCGGCGGCGGCTTCGGCGACGGCGGCGGCGGGC
>CAYZFR010000030.1:17110-28457 GCA_964477875.1 uncultured Myxococcales bacterium | reverse complement strand
CACTAGCCTCTCTTCGTGAGCGCGCGTACGGCGGCGCGGCGCTCGGGCTTGCCCGTCGGACCCAAGGGAAGTGCATCGACGCGCTGGCAGCGGGTGGGGCGGCGGAAGTCGGGGAGGCGCTCTTTGGCCGCGGCCTCGACTTGGCTCGGGTCGGCGGGGCCGACGTAGAGGGCGGCGACGCGCTGGCCCCATTCGGGGTCGGGGAGGCCGACCACGCACAGGGCCTCCACGCCCTCCAGGCCCTCGAGCGCCGCCTCCACCTCGGTGGGGAAGACGTTCTCACCGCCGGTCACGATCATGTCGTCGCTTCGGCCTCGAACGTAGAGCGTACCGTCGGGGCCGAGGACACCCCGATCGCCGGTGTCGAACCACCCATCCGGCTCGAAGCTCGGTCGGCCGAGGTAGCCTCGCATCAAGCTCGGACCTCGCAACTGGATCCCGCCGTCCAGGATGCGCAGCTCGACGCTCGAAAGGACCCCGCCGACGCCGCGGGGATGGGGCGGCGCCTCGGTCGGATCTTCGGTCGCGACCTGCGCGCAGGCCTCGGTCATGCCGTAGGTGGTCAGCACCGGTCGGTCCGCGAAGCGGGCCAGCAGAGCCGGCGACGCCGCAGCGCCGCCGAGCAGGACGCGGCGAAGCGATGGAGGCCACTCTGCTGGGTCGAGGCGGTGGAGCATCGTCGGCACCAGCGAAGCCAAGCTGACGCGCCACCTCCGAGCGTCTGCCTCGAAGGCCTCCGCCCGAAAGCCCGCCTGCAAAGCCTCCGGCAGCACGAGCGTCGCCCCGGCCCATAGGCAGCGTAAAATGATCGAAAAGCCTCCGATGTGCGCCGGCGGAATGGAGAGCAGCCATCGGTCGCCGTCCTGCCAGGGCAGGTTGCAACCATGGGCCTTGGCCGCCGCGTCGAGGGCGGCTCGACTCAGTCGGACCCGCTTCGGTCGCCCCGTGCTGCCGGAGGTCGTAAAAAGGATCTCGTCGCCCGGACCGGGATCCGACGGCAGCGGAGGCGCACGGCCCGGAGCCCGGGGATGAAGCAGCAGCGCCCGTTTCCCCCACTGCAGCGCCGCCAATCCGTCGACGACCCCGGCCAGACTCCGCTCGAGCCGGAGCACGGCCGGAAAGCGCAGCTCCGCCGCCCGCTTCAGAACCAAAGCCCGCACCGTGGAAAAGCTGAAGGCCCCCTCCGGTCCATCCAGAAACACACCTCGGTGCCGGGCCAGCACCTCGCTGGGCCGCTCGTCGAAGCCTCGGATCACGTCGCCTCCCGAAGGACGCCGCCCTCGACGGAGAAGGCCTCGGGCTCGCAAAAGCGATGGGGGAGCAGTCCGTGGCGCTCGCCATCGGTCCCGAGGAGCCGCGCCCAGCGAACCAAGCTCCGCAGCCCGACCTCGGATTCGTAAGCGTGGGTGAGGACGAAACGCAGCCCTGCCCTGCTGGCGGCCCTGGCCCAGGCCTCGACCTGCTCGAAGCCTCCGAGCAAAGTGGGCTTCACGACCACGGCCCGAGGGCGAGGCGTGGCCTCCAGCGCCCTCGGGTCCAAGGCACGAACCGACTCGTCCCAGGCCAGAGGTAGCTGCTCCGTCCAGGCCTGGGCTCGGGGCCATGGCGCGGGCTCTTCGAACAGGTCGAGCCCCAGCGTGGCCCAAGCCTCGGGATCGAAGTCAGGCCCCATCCCTTGGTTCGCGTCGGCTCGGACACGAAGTCCGGACGCGGACAGGCTGGACACGACGGCGCGCTCGGCCTCGGCTTGCCCCCGCCGGCCGACCTTCACCTTCACCGTGTCGATCCCCTGGGCCAGGAGTGGCCCCAAATCCCGCTGCCGGAGAGGGTCGTCGAGCAGGCCGTTGACCCGCACCTCGGCCGCGGCGGCCCGACCTTCGACCTGAAGCGCCAGATCCGACAGCGCGAAATCGAGAGAAGGAAGGCGGCTAGCCGGCGGAGGCCATCCGTCGCCCCATCGCTGCAGCCAGGCGCCGACGTCTTCCGCCGTCTCGCGGCTGTGACCCGGAAGCGGCGCCGCCTCGGACTCCACACACCGTCCGTCCCGCAGTCGAAGCTGGAGGCGGACCAGGCGTCGTTGCGTCCAGGTCCGGTCTCGCTGAGCGCCCCGACCTTCGCGCTCGACGAGGCGCCAGCTCAGGACAGCGCCAGGCCCGTCGCCCACGTCACTCCCAACAAGGCCAGCACCCGAGCCGTGCCGCCCAAAAGCGGATTGAGCGCCGCCCCGTCGGATCGGAAGACGGCCCGGGTCGTCAGCAGCGCCAGCGGCAGGCTCGAGAAGGGGAGCCAAAGCCAGGGCCCGCCCTCTCGGGCCGCCTGCCAGGCCACCACGACGTAGGCGCTCCCACCGAGCAAGACGTACTCGGCGAGGCAGAAACGCCGGCCGAAGCGTACGGCCAGGGTCCGCTTGGAGGCCTTCGCATCGCTGATCCGATCCCGGAGGTTGTTCACCACGATGATGTTCGTCGCCCACGCGCCGACCGGGAAGGCGAGCAAGAACCAGTCCCCCGGCCACGCGCGAGCCTGGACGAAGTAGGTCCCCGCCACCGCCACGAAGCCGAAGAAGATCATCACGAATAGGTCGCCCAGCCCGAGGTAGGCGAGGGACTTTCGGGTCGCGGTGTAGAAGATCCCGGACAGCAACGAGGCGGCGCCGATCACGACCACCGGCCAGCCGGCCGTCCACACGAGGTAGGCGCCGGCCAGGACAGCGACCCCGAAGGCGGCCCCCATCCCCGCCCGCATGTCGGCCGCCGAAAGCCAGCCTGCGGCCACCGCTCGGGTGGGCCCGAGTCGATCCTCGCCGTCCGCGCCCTGCTCGAAGTCGAACACGTCGTTGGCGAAGTTGGTCCCGATCTGAATGAAGAGGGCGCCGACCAGGGCCGCCAAGCCGGGTGCAGCCGCGAAGACACCGTCCCCGATGGCGGCACCGGTTCCGACCACGACCGGAACGACGGCCGCCAGGAGGGTCTTGGGCCGGCAGGCGAGCCACCAGGCGGTCAAGGGAGAGGGCCGCGCGCTCATTCGCGACTCCGCTCGACCCTGGCGTGAAGCACGGTCGCGCCCGGGGTCCCGATGGCCTCCCGGAGAACGGCCTCGTCGTCGAGTCGGCGATGGGCCACCCCGAAGGCTCGACAGGCGGCCTCGACGTCGAGGCCGGTCGGCGTGCGAAACAGCGGCATGGCCTCGGGCGCGCTCTGCGCGATCGGCAGCTCGTCGAAGATCCGGCCCCCCCCGTTGTCGAGCACCACCAGCACGAAGGGCTTGCCGGCGTGCCGGAGGAGCGCGAGCCCGTTCAAGTCGTGGGCGAAGGCCACGTCGCCGAGGAGAGCCAGGGTCGGGCCCTCGTGCTCGAGAGCCGAGCCCAGGGCCGCGGACACGTTGCCGTCTATCCCCGCCAGGCCCCGCTGATGGGCGACCGCGAAGCGCTTCGACCCCAAGCCCGGCCGACCGAAACGATCGGCGAGCCGGATGGACAGACTGTTGCCCAGGACCAAGAGCCCCCCTGCCGGCAGGGCATGCAGCGCCCGGCGGGCGACCGCCCCGTCGTCCCCGAGACCGCCCGCCTGCTCGAAGCGCTGGCACGCCGAACGGGCGGCCTCTTCGTCTCTGGCCACCCAGGCATCGCGAAAGCGCGAACGGGCCGCCCAAGCGTCTCGAGCGTCCTGCCCGTCGAAGCCGAAGCAGCGGGCGAGGCCGGCCAGGGCATCGTCGACTGGTCCCACGAACAGGTGCTCGGCCTGGTTGGTCGGATCGAGGGGGCGCCAGGGATCGAGGAGGACCCGCTGGGGAGCGGACCGCAAGATAGCCTGCAAGCGGCGGGAGGTGGGCTGGGCGCCGAAGGCGAGCACCACGTCCGGAGGCTCGGGCGGGTCGGCGTGCTCGAAGGCCTCCAGCCCCGGGATATGGGTGAGGCCGCTCGAGACTTCGGCCGCGAGGGCGAAGCCGCTTCGGGTCAGAAAATCCAGAACCTCGTCGGCCGGCGGGCGCCCGCGGGCCGGCCCAGCCACCAGCAGGCCTGCCCGGGCGTGGACGAGGACGTCGGCCACGGTGCCAAAAGCCGCCGGCCCAAAGCGCGGCCGGCCTGCGTGAACCCGGGTCGGTCGAAGGATGCGGGCCTCGACGCGGCTGCGCAGCTGGCGCTCCTCGTCGTCGGCGGGCTCGGTGGGCTCCAGGGGCTTTCGGGCCGGTGCATTCAGGTGCACCGGTCCCGGAACTGGCCCGACCGACAGGGCCACGAGCTGCGCGACCTTTCGGAAGACGGCGTCGACCCCGCCGGCATCCGGCAGCCCCAGCTCGGCGAAGCCTCGAACCTTGTCCGCGAACAGCTTGGTCTGATCTGCGGTCTGGGAGGCCCCGCTGCCGACCAGCTCCGATGGTCGATCCGCGGTGACCACCACCAGGGGCACGCAGGCCGCCTCGGCCTCCATCACCGCCGGCAGGTCGTGCCCGGCCGCGCTCCCCGAGGTCCGGACCAAAACCGTTGGCCGCTCGGAACGACGCGACATCCCATAGGCCAGGAAGGCGGCCGAGCGCTCGTCCCACACCGGTAGGACGTGCAGGCGAGGCTCGGCCCACGCCGCCAGCACCAGAGGCGTCGAGCGGGAGCCGGGGCTGAGCACCACGTCGGTCACGCCGGCCGAGGCCAAGGCGCTGGCCAGGGCCCGATACCACTCGGTCTGGACGAGCTGAAATCTCAAGGCAGGGTCAGGCCCAGGGCGTCCACGATGGCCTGCTCCTTCCACATCGTCTCCGTCCACTCGCGCGCCGGATCCGAGTCCGCCATGATCCCGCCCCCCACGAAGAGCCGCAGCTCGTCGGGCAGAGCGAGCGCGGCCCGAAGCGCCACCCGGAGATCGCCGTCTCCTCGGCCGTCCACCCATCCCACCGCCCCGCAGTACCATCCGCGGGGTCGCCCCTCGATTCGGCCCAGCAGAGGAAGCGCCTCTCGCATCGGAACACCGCCCGTGGCCGGCGTCGGATGCAGCCTGGCCCCCGCCTCCAGCACCGAGGCCGAGCTTCGGGCGCGGATCGGCGTCCAGAGGTGGGCGATGGCCCGGAGCCTTCGGAGTCTCGGTGGACCGATCTGGTCCAGGCTCCCCAGGTCGCCCAGGACCTCGGCCACCGCCTCCACTACCTTGGCGTGCTCCGCCCGATCCTTCGGCTGGTCGAGGAGCTGGTCCGCCGCCTCCAGAGCCGCCGAGCCGGCCAAGGCCTCGGACCACAGCCACTCGCCTTCGCGGCGGACGAGGGTCTCGGGCGTCTGGCCGATGAAGCCCGCCCCATCGACGAAGAGCCCGAAGCGAGCGTGTTCGTGGTCTTCGCCCGGCAAGCGCGCCCAGAGGCGCTGGGGATGAAAGCGCCCCTTCAGTCGGGTTTCGCGGCTGACGACGATCTTGTCGATCCGGCCCGAGCGAAGCTCGGCGATGCAGGCTTCGACCCGTTCTCGATGAACTTCAGCCGGCTCGCGCTCCACCGCGAAGACCTCGTCGCGGCCCGGCGCCACCGCCTCGCCCAGCCAGGCCAAGGCTTCGTCTCGAGGAGAAGGCTCACCCTCGCGCCACGCGAGCTGCAGCACCGCCCGACCGTCCTCGACGATCAGCATCATCCGCGGCGCGAAGAAGCGGGCCGCACCGAAGGGCGCCCATGGCCCCTCCACCTCGTCTTCGAAGGCGAAACCGCCCACCCAGCGGAGATCGCCCTCGACGCCGAGCCTCGCCAGGCGGCCCGGACCCGAGGCCGAGACCTCGGCCGCTACACCCCGGGCGACCATGCGGCTGCGCGGCGTCGACCAGCAGAAGCCGGCCGAGCCCACCGGCGGCGCGTGATTCGGCGCCTCGACCGGAATCCGCTGCCACCGCAGCCCGTGCATGGTCAGCCTCCGCGTCGGCCCTGGTACAGGACGCAGGCACCGAAGGTGAGAGGCTCGAAACGCGTCCCTTCGAAGCCGGCTCGCTTCATCATCTCCAAGAAGTCTTCTGGCCGCGGAAACGCCTCGATGGAGGTTCGAAGGTACTTGTATTCGGAGGGTCCGGAGACGAGGGCGCCGGTCAGCGGCACGACGAAGCGGACGTGCTGCCGGGCGAACCAGGCCAGCGCGCCGTTCCGGGGCTCGGACAGCTCGAGGATGGCTGCCCGACCGCCGGGCTTCAGCACCCGCACCATCTCGCGAAGCGCCGCTTCGCGGTCGGGGACGTTGCGGATCCCAAAGGCCATCATCACCCCGTCGAAGCTCTGGTCCGGGTAGTCGAGGGCCTGGGCGTCACCTTCGACCAGACGGACCCGCTCCTCCCAGCCTTCGCGGGCGACTTTCTCTCTGCCCACGTCCAGCATGTTGGTCGAAGGGTCGAGCCCCTCCACGCTGCAGTCGGGGTGTCGCTCGGCCAGCTCCATCGCCAGGTCGGCGGTGCCGGTGGCGAGGTCTAAAAAGCGCTGGCCCGGCTTCGGATCCAGGGCAGCGATGGTTCGGCGGCGCCAGCCCTTGTCCATGCCCAGGGAGTTGATTCGATTCAAGAGATCGTACTTCTTGGCGATCCCATCGAACATCCGGCCTGAGCCGTCGGCGGTGTGGGTGCTCGTCTCGGTGTTCATGGATGGGTTCCTTCGGTCTTGCGGCGATGGAGCCGCATGTGACCCTTCTGAATGCCCTCCCCGGCCAGCGCTCGAAGCGCGGCCAGGTTGCAGGCGAGCCCGGCCGCCCCCATGACCAGGGCCAGTTCTCCGGCCGAGGAGGGTCGCATCAGGTCGAAGGCGGCCCGAATGCCGGGCAGGGCCTGAGTCGAGCCGCCCACCGTAGCGACGGCGAGCGGCATCTCCAGCCGGCCTTCCAGGCCGTCGTCGACGGCGTGCCAGGTTGCGAGCGGACCGTACTGTCCGTTCAACGCGGCGTAGGCGTGGGCGCCCGCCTCGATCGAGCGCCAGTCCTGCCCCATGGCCACCGCGACGGCGTCGACGGCGTTCATGACGCCCTTGTTGTGAGTGACGGCGCGGAAGGGGTCCAGCTCGGCAAAGCGGCTCGCCCGCGCGATGGCGGCCGGGTCGATTCCCAGGGCCTCGGCCGGAATCCGGCAGCCCACTCGAACCATGCGGCGCAGCGGGAGATTGCTGAGGATCCGGAGACCGAGCTCGCCTCCGACCCAGCCTTGGACCAGGGGCGCCACCGCCTCGGCGACCGTGTCGACGAGGTTGGCCCCCATCGCGTCTCCGACGTCGACGTACAGATGCACCACAAAGACGCCCTCGCGCTCCTCCAGGACGCGCGCTTCGGCGTCGACGCAGCCGCCGCCCCGGGCGACCATGTTCGGGATCGCGGCGTTGGCGGCGCTGACCAGCTCGCTCTTGCGGCGATCGACCTCGGCTTGGGCAGCACGGGGGTTGGGCACGCCGTCGAGCTGCACCTGGGCCGTCATCACGCCCCGGTCGGCTTCGCCGACGAAGCCGCCACCGGCGCGAACCAGCTTGGCCGCGTGGCTGGCCGCCGCCACCACCGAAGGCTCTTCGACCGACATCGGGACCAGGACGTCCCGCCCGTTCACGCGAAAGTTCAGGGCCACCGAGAACGGCAGCGCCGTACGGCCAACGACGTTCTCGCTCATGACGTCGAGCTCCCCCAGGCCCGCCTCCCCGCGGTCGAAAAAGGCCCGCGTCTCGGCGGACACATCCCGGTCTCGGATCAGCTCCCGACGTGCCTGGAGCGGCTTGGCGTGAAAGCCGGGGATGCGGCTGTCGTGGCTCACTCGGTATTCTCCCTCCCGGTCAGCTCCCGCGTCAGCTCGACCGCGGTCTCGACGGAGAGCGCCTGCGGCCCGTCGGACAGCGCCGCCCCCGGGTCATCGTGGGTCTCGTACATGGCGCCGTGGGCGCCGAGGGCCTTCGCCGCCCGGGCCAAGTGCGGCACCAGGTCGAGCCGACCCGAAGCGTGGGAAGGATCGACGATGACCGGCACCCTCTTGGCGTGGGCCATGTCCGCCACCGCCCCCAGATCGAGCAGGTTGCGGGTCGCCGAGTCGAAGCCTCGGATCCCGCGCTCGCAAAACACCACCCCACCGGCGCCGTGTATGAGCAAGTACTCGCCGGCCAGGAGCCACTCCTTGACCGTGGCCGCCATGCCCCGCTTGAGCATCACCGGCCGCCCGGTGCTGCCCACCGCCTTCAGGAGGGCATAGTTCTGCATGTTCCGAGAACCGACCTGGATCATGTCGGCGTACTCCGCCACGTCGTCGACCGAGTCTTCGCTCAGGCACTCGGTGACCATGGCGAGACCGGCGTCTTTGGCCGCCTGCTTCATCCACTTGAGGGCCTCGACCCCGTAGCCTTGAAACGAATAGGGCGAGGTGCGGGGCTTGAACGCGCCCCCGCGAAGGAAGCTCGCCCCGGCCTTCGCCAGCTCTCGCGCGAGCCGATGGATCCGTTCCTCGGAGTCGACGGAGCAGGGGCCGGAGAAGACGGCGAAGGGCGCGCCGGGCCCGATTTCGTGGGGGCCGACCTTGACCCGGTCGGTCTGCTTGCTGACCTCGGGATGCACCGGCGCAGCGCTGAGCACGTCCCGAACGCCAGCCAGCTCTAGGAGCTCGTCTGGGTCCACGGGGCGAGAGGCGGGCGAGACCTGAAAGGCCACGCCCTTGCTGCCGTCCAGTCGCTCGACCCAGAGGCCCCGCGCGACGAGCTGCTTCTTCACTTCGGCGCCGTCGGCGCCATTCTTCAAGGTGACGATCACGATGGGGTCCTCAGCTGGGGCGGCGAACTGCGACCTCGGCCACCAGCTCCAATCCTTCCTTGGCCTTCGAGTCGGCGAGACGGGACACGTGGGTGCGGGCCCGGGTCGCGTGCTCCTGCGCCAGCTCGAGCGTGGCCTGGACCGCCCCCGTCTCGTCCAGATGAGCGCGAATGCTCTCCTCGATTTCTTGGGAGATGTCGCCTTGCTGCGCGAGCACCGCCTCTAGCTCCGACCGCATCTCGGGTCGCCGCTCGAGGGCGACGAGCAGCGGATAGGTCAACTTGCCTTCCTTGATGTCGGAGTACATGGACTTGCCGGTGGAGCCCGACAGATCGAGGGCGTCGTCGACGATCTGAAAAGCCATCCCGAGCTCGTTGCCGTATTTGGCCAAGGCCCTGCAGTCGGCCCAGTCCAGACCGCCCGCCCGGGCCCCGGCCTCCATGGCCCAGCGGAACAAAGAGGCCGTCTTGCCCTCGATGATGTGGAAGTACGCGTCGCGGTCGGCCTGCAGCGTACCTCGCCGCTCCAGCTGGACCGACTCCGCTTCGATCATCTCCTCGATGATGTCCAAGAGACGGTCGTTCAGGTCTTCGAGCTTGGTCTCCCGCACCAGGCGCAGCGCCCGGATGAGCAGCCAGTCGCCGGCGAAGACGCTGGCCGCGTTCCCGAAAAGGACCCGCGAGGTCGGTCGCCCTCGCCGCTCGTCCCCTTGGTCGACGACGTCGTCGTGGAGCAGGGTGGCGCTGTGGACGAGCTCGACGGCGGCCGCGAGCTTGACGCCTCGCTCGTCGAAGCCCGCTCCGGCCCGAGCCGCCAAAGCCACGCACAGCGGACGGATGCGCTTGCCCTCGAGATCCAGCAGGTGCTGCGCGGCGCCTCCCACGAGCTCGCCTCGGGTCGGCGTCGATGCCAGTTGACGCTCCACCCCGACCAAGTCATCGGCCACGAAGTCGTTGAGGGCGAGCAGGGCCCCGGCCAGCCCCGACAGTCCACGGTGCTCGGCGACGCGAACCAGTCGGCCCATCACGGGCGCGTCAGGGGTGGGGGTGGGCTGCGGGGAAATCGTCATCAGTTCTCGCTCGGTTCTGTTCAACTCGGATTGAACTTTGCCGGAAATTCCGGCGTCGGCCTCCATATCCTTCGGAAGGGTTGCATCTTACGAGCGAACGAGCAATCACTGTCGTTGTTCGACGAGGACTGAACCCATGACGCGAAGGCACGCCAGAAGACCCCTCGCGGAGGGCCAGGACCGAACCGGACAGCGGGTTCGTTCGGTCTGCGACGCGGTGGGCGCATATATCGAAACATGGGGTTTCCGAGCTATCCACGGCCGCACTTGGGCGCTGCTCGCGCTGAGCAAGGTCCCGGTTTCCCAGGCCGAGGCAGCCGAGTTTCTAGGGGTGAGCCGCTCCATGATGCACCTCGCCATCTCGGAGTTGGGGGATCTCGGTCTGGTCCGCCCCACCGGCCCCGAGCGCCACGCCCCCTACGAGGCCTGCCTCGATGTGTGGCCGATCATCACCGACGTCCTCCGAAGCCGGGAGTGGATGCTGATGGAACGGGCGCGGGTCGCCCTGGAGGCCGCCCGCAACGAGATCGAGTTTTCGGCCGAGACAGGCGAGGACGAGCGCTTCGACCCCCGGCGGGTGAGCCTGCTCTTGGCGATGACCGAGTTCGCCCAGGCCACCCTGAAGATGGTGATGTCGGTCCGCATGCCCCACTCCCTGGAGCACTTCTCCAGCTGGCTCCATCGGGCCGGAAAGGCCGTGGAGCGCATTCGCATTCCAGACTGGGTCGGAGAGAGCCCCCGGTCGAGTTGACATCTTTTCCACGGGCGTCGGACCGCGGTCGACAGTTGCACGAGCGAGGAATTTCGAGTCAGGGTGGGGCCAAGTTTGACGACGAAGACGAGCATCGATGCCCAGGAACGTGCCCTCGCGGCGGCCGAGGCCGCCCAGTCCAAGAAGGGCCAAAACGTCTCCATCTTGGACCTGACGGAGCAGGAGTCTTACGCGGACTATTTGGTGATCGTGAGCACCTACAGCGAGCGCCAGTGCGTTGCGGTCGCGGACGCCGTCCGCAAGCTGTTCAAGAACGAGTTCGACGAGCGCCCGATGAGCGCCTCTGGCCAAGGCGTGTGGGTCCTGATCGACTACGGCGACGTGGTCGTCCACGTCTTCCACGAGGACGCCCGGGCCTACTACGACCTGGACCGCCTTTGGGCCAAAGCGCCCCGCATCCGAGTCCCCGCTGCCGAAGACCTCCGCGCCGCCACGGGGTGACGAGTGTCACCCGGCTCGGCCGCGAGACCCATGTTCTGCTTTCCGACCTGCGGCTGTCTCGATCGCGACCGGCCTGTCACGTCACCGCCATGAAATAAGGGCGAACGTGGACTTAGTCACGATTTCCGACAGGCGTGTGAACCGCAAGACCGCGAGAATACTGAGGCTGGAGTCCCCCCCGCCAGCCCCGGTTCTGTCACCGAACCGCCATGATGATGTGGCTAACACGTCAATGTGATCGGCGCCGATGTAGTCTAGAAGGCCGGGCGAACGCAGCGGCGGCTCAGTTCAACGGAGACATGATGAAACACAAGATGAAGCACTACTTCCGAATCCTCCCGGCTCTGGC
>CAYZFR010000030.1:0-17010 GCA_964477875.1 uncultured Myxococcales bacterium | reverse complement strand
CAACGGCAACGGCGGCAACGGCAACGGCGGCAACGGCAATGGCGGCAACGGCAATGGCGGCAACGGCGGCAACGGCGGCAACGGCAATGGCGTCGACCCGGGCCCCACGGTCATCACCGGGGACCCGACCGACCTGTCGGGCCGAGCAGGCTGGGGCGGCCTGGTCGTCTCGGGTTTCGGGATCGACAACGCCGGCGACGAAAATGGCGAGCTCACCTCTGAGGCTTCGCCACCCGACCGGCCACGCTGGTTCGGTGGAGACGACAACAGCGACAGCAGCGGCACGCTGGAGTACATCGTCATCGCCGAGTCCGGCTTCGAGTTTCTGGAAGACCAGGAGGTGCAGGGCCTGACCGTCGAGGCGGTCGGCAGCGGGACCACCATCGACTACATCCAGGTTCTCGGCTCGGAAGACGACTGCGTGGAGTGGTTCGGAGGTGCCGTCAATTCCACCCATATCGTCTGCAACGGCGTCGATGACGACGGTTTGGACATCGACGAAGGCTACCAGGGCAACATTCAGTACGCCATCGTGCGGATGGGAAGCGCGAACGGCGACCGCGGCATCGAGTCCGACAGCAAGTTCGAGCAGATGCCCATCACCGCCCCCAACATCGCCAACCTGACCGTCCTCGGCAACGCCGGACGGCCAGACAATGACACCTTCGGCGCCGTCCACCGCGAGAACTTCGGTGGCGCCGTCTACCGCTCGGTGTTCACCGATGACCTGTTGGCTGGAGGGAGCTTCGAGGACGGCTGCATCGATATCGACGACGTCTTGAATCCGACCAACATCCACCGCGACGTCATCTACAACTGCAGCCCCGGTTCGCTCAACGGCGATGACGACACCCCCGAGAACCCCGATGACCCGGCGCCGATGGCCGCCAACTTTCAGACCGACGCGGTCAACAATGGGCAGCTCGAGTTCGTGGAGGATGGGAACCTGACCATCACCGATACCCTGGCCATTGAAACCTCGGCCCCCGCACCCTCGGTTGCCCTTCCGGCCGGCCTCGACGATGCCGGCTACTATGGCGCAGTCGACCCGGCGGCGACCGAAGGATGGTGGGAAGGCTGGACCTACGTGAACGCGAGCGTCGATGGGAACCTACCGGGGCCCGACGCTCACCCGCTTCAGGACGACATCGAAGGCGGAGACATCACGCCGGCGACCGAACACGCCTGCGCGTCGGTCAACAGCTCGTTCACCAACGGAGGCTTCGTGACGGTGTTCGGGGCCGAATTCCCGGTGTGCGTCATCAATGGAGACATTACCGAAGACACCTCGTTCCCGAACAACCACGTGTTCGTCTTCGGCGACTTCATCAACGTCGGCAATGGGGACCAGCAGCTGTCCGGCGGCACGCCGAGCATTACGCCCACCCTCACGATCGCTCCCGGCACCCAGCTGTACGCTCAGGAGAACCAGGGCGCGTTCTTCGTCATTACGCGCGGTGCGCAAATCAACGCGCAAGGAACGGCGGATCAGCCCATCATTCTCGGTGCGGTGACGATGAACCTCTGAGACGACGGCGGGCCAAGCGCAGAGCGCTCGGCCTCGTTGGGAAGAGCGTCACTCAGCCGCCGTGCTGGGTGGCGCTCTCCCTCATTAGCAACCCCAAATCCCAAAATGGGACCTCGAGGGCTTCCGATTCATGAAACGACAGGCAAACCTCTGGTGGACAACACTAGCTTTGTGGGGTGCGGCGCTCGCCCTACCCGCAACCGCTCTGAGTGCGGGGGATGAGATCAGCGAGCTAGCAGAGAAGCTCATCGGCCTCCGCGGTGAAGTGGAGTCGCTCCACGACGCGATCAACGCCAAGCAGCAGGACCATCGCAACCGAATGGCGTCCTTATCTCAGCGGCGCGCCGAGCTCGAGGCTCAGCTCCAACGCCAAGAGTTGGACGTCGAAAAACTCCGGCGCAAGATAAGCGAGATCGAGGAGACAGCGGCTAGCGCCGACGAGGAGTCCGCCGCCCTGCGACCGGTCGCGATGAGCTCTGCCCGGAGCCTGGAGGACCACCTCTCTTCTTCGCTCCCCTTCACCCTCGACAAGCGCCTCGCAGAGATCGAGCAGGTCCGCAGCAAGCTGTCTAAAAACGAGGTCTCGGCGCCTCGGGCGTTGAATCAGCTCTGGACCTTCGTCGAGGACGAGCTCCGACTGTCGAGACAGAATGGATTGTTTCGGCAGACCATCGAGCTCGACGGCGAGGAGCAGCTGGCTGATGTCGTTCGCCTTGGAATGGTGATGCTCTTTTTCCGAACCGGTGACGGCCGCTATGGCCACGCCCAGCGCTCCGGCGACGACTGGAGCTACAGCGTCCTCGATGAAGGCGCCGACGACGACGTCGAGGCTCTGTTCGAGGACTTCGAAAAGCAGGTACGTACAGGCTACTTTCGGATCCCCAACGCCCTCCCCGGAGGCGCTCGATGAAGAAGGTCACCCTGACCGCCGGTATCCTCGCGACCCTCGTCCTCGCCCTTACCGGGCCCGAGTCAGCGAGCGCACAGGGGCCGAATCTGGCGTCGCAAGCGACCTCCGACGAAGGTTCTTCGCAGAGCCCGGCCATGAGTCTTCGGGAAGCGTACAAGAGGGAATTCGCTTTCCTGGCCGGCCAGAAGCGGCAGCTCGAAGCACGGCTCGGGCAGGTGGAAGCGCAGACGTCCAATGAAGAACGACAGCTCCAGAGGCAGCTCCAAAGCCTGGAGTCGAAGCTCCTCGCTTTGGAGGAACGCCGTGAAACCATGCGCGACCGCCTCTCGCGGGTCGAGCAGTCCAAGCAGTCGTCCATCGATGACGAGCAGCTGCTCGAGGCTACCCTGCAGCAAGCCCGGACGACACTTGCCGACTACGACGTTCAGGTCGCCGAAGCCGCCGCGAGAGACGACCGTTCCGAGCTCATGGTCGATCGCTTCAATGAAGCGGTCGCGCTTCTGGGTCGTCTGTCGTCGCTGACTGAACGGCCCGGGAGTTTCTTCGCAAAGACGGGCACCAAGGTCGAAGGTCGGATCCTTCAAGTAGGCAGGGTTGCGGCCTATGGGATATCGGATGACGCCGCAGGCGCGCTCGCGCCAGCCGGAGGCGGTCGGCTCAAGATCTGGAAAGACGCCGACGGTTCGGCCGCTCGAGCGCTCGCCAGCGGTGAAGACCCGGAGACCTTGTCCATCTTTTTGTTCGAATCCCTCGATGGCCAAGTCGATGACGGTAAAGGCGAAAGCCTCCTCCAGCACGTTGCGAGCGGAGGCGCGATCGGTTGGGTCATCGTCACTTTGGGGGGACTGGGCCTTCTGCTGGTGATCATCCGAGCTCTTTTGCTCGGCGCAGCGGCCCGCGACCCCAGCGATCTCGAACATTCCGTGGGCAGCTTCATTCAGAGCGGCGAGTACTCCGCTGCCATCGACCAGGCCAAGCGCTCCAAGGGCTCGGCGGGCAGGGTCGTGGCCACGGTCGTAACCAGCCTGAAGGCCGGCGCGAACGAGCTCGAAGACGTGGTGTCCGAGAGCATGTTGAGCGAGCACCGGCGCCTGCACCGATTCGGCACCATCATCCTCGTCATTGCCGCCGTCGCGCCGCTGCTAGGTCTCCTCGGCACCGTTACGGGGATGATCTCGACCTTCGACGTCATCACGAAGTACGGGACCGGGGACCCCAAGATGCTGTCGGGCGGTATCTCTACCGCCCTCGTGACCACCGAGCTCGGTCTCATCGTCGCCATTCCCACTCTGTTGTTGGGAAACCTGCTTCGAGGCTGGGGCGAGGGCATCGAGACGAACGTCGAACGCGTCGTCCTCCGTGTCGTCAACATACATCGCGATGCGCAGATGAACGGCAGCCAGCAGCCTGGCTCCACGGAGTCCTGAACGGAGACCCCCATGATCTCTAGCGCGCTCCAAGCGTTCCTCGAATACGTCGAGCTCGGAGGGTATGTGATGCCCCCGCTCATCTTCGCAACACTCGCGCTGTGGTTTGGGCTCGGGTTTCGGATATCGGCGCTGCGCAGCGGTCGAGGTCTGGAGCCGAGGATCCTCGTGAAGCGAGTCGAGGACGGCCAGCTGCGGCAGGTAAAGAGCGCAGTCGAGCGGGCAGCGGTCCTCGGCCTCCGCGTCAAGCAGCAGAGCAGGGGCAACCTGCGTTCCAAATTGGATGACGTCTTCGGCTACATCGCACGGGACCTCGATCGCTTCCGCGTACTCACCTCGACGGTTGTGGCGGTGGCACCGCTCCTCGGACTGCTGGGGACGGTCTCCGGCATGATCGAAACCTTCGCTTCGCTCGGCGACATGACCCTGTACTCGCAGTCCGGGGGCATCGCGGGCGGCATCTCCCAAGCCCTCCTGACCACCCAATTCGGACTCACGGTAGCGATTCCGGGCCTGATCCTGAGAGGCCTCCTCGAGCGCAGGCAGCGCGTCATCGAGACCCAGATGGAAGAAGTAAAGGACCTCATCTGCGCCCAGACGGGCAAGGGGGCTCCATCATGAGGCTCCGACGCCGAAAAGAAGAAGCCCAGGACATCGACATCTCTCCGCTGATCGACATGGTCTTCATTCTTTTGATCTTCTTCATGGTCAGCACGACCTTTCAAAAGGACATGGACTTGGAGATCAATCGCCCCAAGGCCTCGAGCGCCTCCAAGTCCTCGACGAAGGCGATCCGGATCTTCATCGCGAAGGATGGCAGCACCTACATGGACAATCAGCCCGTGCGGAGCTGGATGGTTCAAAGTCGCGTTCGGGACCTGCTGGAGACAGGCAGCTCCGGCTCGGTGCTCGTGGTTGCCGACGACAGCGTGCCCACGCGCAAGCTGGTGGAGGTCGTAGACCAGGCCCGGCTCGCGGGGGCCGAGGATGTGGGCGTCGCGACCGAGTACGAGGTGGGGCGATGACCACGGCAAGCATCGAGTCTCAGGAGGCCGCCAAGGGTCTGCGAAACTACGCGTTTGCCGTCACGTTCATGGTGATCGGCTCGACCTTCGTGCTCGGCTCTGTCGTCGTCATGAACGAGCTTTCACAGTCGCCCAAACGTGAGGAAGTCGAGCAGGGCACGGTGATCGAGCTGCAGAAAGCCCCCAAGCCCAAACCAAAGCAGCAGGTGAAGCGGTCACGACCCAAGCCCAAAAAAACACCCAAGGCGCCTCCCCCTCCCTCCCTGGCCGCGCTCACCTCCGGCTTGAGCGGAATCGACGTCAACCTTCCCAACCTGTTGCTCCAAGATTTGGGGGGTATGGGAGCAGACGTGATCGGTGGCGCGGGTGAAGAGGTCGTGCACACGAGCGATACTGTCGACGAGCCCCCTCGAGCCGTCCAGCAGACGGCGACGCAATACCCCCCCCGCCTCCGGGACAAAGGCGTCGAGGGCTACGTGCTCTTCAGTCTCCTCGTGGACACGAACGGAAACGTGACCCGCCTCAAAGTCCTCGAATCCAAACCGCCGGGCGTGTTCGACGACGCTGCTCGTGAAGCGGTCAAGGGCTGGAAGTTTCAGCCGGCCTACTATGAAGGCGAACCCGTCCAGAGCTGGGCCCAACAGAAGGTCGTCTTCGAGCTGAGGCGATAATGAGACGCGCAACCATCCTCTCTGTCTCGCTGGTCGCCGCCCTGTCTTCGGCGTGGAACTCATCCGCGAAAGCGGGCGAGGACGTCGACTACCTCGACTTGGCTGGCGTATTGATTCGGGACGGCAAGTACGACCGAGCCTCCAACACGCTCTCGCAAGTCGACCTCGAAGAAGGCGAGATTGACCTACCCCGCTTTCATTTCCTTCGCGGTCTCGTCCGACTGAACCTCAATCTCTTCAACCAAGCGGCGGAAGATTTTCAGACGGCCATACGAGAGCAGCAGAGGGCGGCCCAAGCAGACGAGGATGTGGCGCTCGATCCGCGCTGGTACGTATACCTCGCTCAGGCGCATTTCTACTCGAACGAGTATGAGAAGACCTTGAGCGCATTCCAGAAGGCCGGAGAAATCGCTGACACGATCCCCTCGACGTTTGCGTTGCGAGGTGAAGCCTTCAAGAAGCTCCAGCAGTACGAAAAGGCGTGGGAGATGTTCTCGACAGGGTCCGCGCTTTTTCCCGATTACCAAGAGCTGAGGCGACGGCTCGTTTTCTTGGCGATTGACCGCAAGCTCTATCGAGCGGCGACGGAGTTGGGTCGAGCCTACTTGCGTGACTCGAACGCCGGCGCCCAAGACTACCTCGCGATCGGAGCAGCGCTGTACCAGGCAGGAAGTCGACCCGAAGCACTGGAGCTCCATGAGCTGGCCCACCTCCGATTTCCGAACTCCGAACAGGTCTCCTTGCAGCTCGGGAAGCTATACCGCGAACAGGGCATGGATCGGGCCGCGGCCCTCATCTTGGAGCGAGCATCTTTTCGAGGTTCCGACGACCTCGCGCTGGAATCGGCGGAGCTTTATCGCCGCGCCGGTGAGCCCTTTCGAGCGCTCGCACTCAACGCCCGCATCGCGGACAGCGAGAAGCGTCTGCGGCAGCGACTCGGGATCTTGTTGGAGATGAGGCGCTATGAGCTCGTCGCTTTCATGGGCAAAGACCTTCGGCGGGTGGGTCTGCTCGAAGACGAGAACCTCAGGTATGCCCTCGCGTACGCTCACTTCAAGGTCGGAAACTACGAGCGCGCGGACCGACTCCTGTCGGGGCTGGAGAACCCGAGCGTCTTTCGCCAAGCCACCGAGCTGCGAAAGGCCATGGCCGATTGCCGTGAAGAGCGTTGGCGCTGCTGACGCACAAAAGGCGCTAGATCATGCTCAGTGTGCCATTGACCCTTGCTCTTTGCGGAGCTGCTCCTCCCTTGTCTGCATCAACTTCTGGGCCACCTACCGCCACTCTCGATCTGTTCGTCTTCGAAGACGGTGTGCCCGTTCCCGACCTGACGATCGAGGTTGGAGGCGCTCGACTGGGCCGGACCGATGAGGATGGGGCCTTCTCGGCCGTGATCCCAGCTGGCCGCCAGCAGCTGCTCCTGCGCCACGGCGGTGATGAAGTGGCGAACGTAGCGCTGCTCACGGACCAGAACGAGATCGTCCAGATCATCGCGTCGCTTCGCGACGGCCAAGAGACGAGGCTCGACATCGAGAGCTCCGGTCGAACGGACCCGCTGGCATCGGAGCGTCAAGGGCGAGCATCTAGCGAGGCCCCGGCGAGCGAAGTCGATCAGCCCCCTGGAGCCTTGGTCGGCAAGATTACTTCGTCCGAGGACAAGAAGCCGGTATCCAACGCCCGCATCTTCTTCAGTGGAACCAGCGCCGAGGCCCGCACCGGAGATGACGGGAGCTTTGCCATCGAGCTCCCGGCAAAGGACTACGCGGTTTCAGTGGTTCACCCTGACTATGCGACACAGACGCTCGAAAACATCCGAGTGATCCCGGCGCGAGAGGTCACGGCCAACATCGAGCTTACGCCGGCCGGCGTGAGGCTGCAGGACTACATCGTGACCGCTCCTTACGTCGAAGGCAGCATTGCCTCCACGCTGGAGGCACAGCGCGAGACGTCGAGCGTGCTCGATGTGCTCGGCGCAGAACAGATGGCCGCCACGGGGGACAGTGACGCAGCCGAGGCGCTTCAGCGGGTCTCCGGACTCACCATTCAAGATGGAAAATTCGTTCTGGTGCGCGGCCAACCTTCCCGCTACACCCTGACGCTTTGGAACGGCTCCCCGCTCCCCAGCCCCGAACCGCTGGTGCGCACGATTCCCCTCGACTTGTTTCCAACCGGCGTTCTTTCCGGCATTGAAGTACAAAAAAGCTACACGGCAGATCGGCTGGCGTCCTTCGGGTCCGGTCTCGTCAACCTCGAGACTCGCGGCGCTCCAGCGGAGGGCTTCGTTTCATTCACGGTGTCGGGTGGCTACAACTCCGAGAGCACGTTCACAGAGGGCCTCACGTACCGGGGAGGCGCCCTCGATTTCTTGGGCTACGACGATGGGACCAGGGCTCTGCCGGATGAGATTCAGTCGTCGGTCGACGAAGGCAACCTCGAGCTGCCGCAAGGAGATCCAGAGGCCTTGCAGGGGTTCGGACGGACTTTCAGCAACAACTACAATACGCAAACCATCTCGCAACCTCCGGATTTTGGGCTCACGCTCACCGCTGGAAATTCAGTCGATATCTTCGGTGGCGGTACGCTGGGCGCCATCGCTTCGGCCAAGTGGGGGACCAGCTGGCGGGAGCAGGTTCGAATCCAGCGCTCATTCGCCGACAGCAACGGGCCGGTGTTGAGAGACGACTTTGTCGAGAATCGAACAGACTTCAATTCGGATATTGGAACGCTGCTGAGCGTCAAGGCTGCGTGGGACAAGCACGAAATTTCCAGCAACACGTTTTACGCCCACCAAACTCAGCAAAGAACGCAGCTCACAACCGGATTCGTCACCACCAGTGATCGTGGAGACCTCCGAGGCTTCTTGTTGAGCTGGATCGAGCGCGAGCTGATTGCTCAGCAACTCACCGGCTTCAATGACTTCAACTTCATGCGCCTCGATTACCGTGGAATGTTCTCGACCGCCAGCCGGTATGCTCCAGACCGCCGAGAGTACGACTTCATCGACCAGGAGCCGGCCGACGGGACCTTCACCGTCTTCGGAAACCGCGGCATGTCGCGCCAGTGGGACACGGTCGACGACGTCGTGTGGAGCTTCGGAGTCGACCTGACCTTCCCCATTCTGGATCCCGAGGAGTACTGGCTCGGCTTGGAGGCGAAGGCCGGCGCGGCTGGTTCATGGCAGGACCGGGAAACCAGGAGGCTCCTATATCGCTATCGACCCGACGACGAGGCGGGGGCCGACAGATTTCAGACGAACCCAGAGATCCTCTACAACCCCGCTGAGTCCGGGAACACCTTGATATTTGGAGACTTTTCAGCACGCCAGCAAGACGACAGCATCGGTTTGCTATACCAGCGCGCCGGCTACGGTCTCATCGACGCTCACCTCGGGGAGCTGTTTCGAATCGTCGGTGGCGTCAGATACGAGAGCGCAGAAGAAGACGTGACGACCTTCACCGAGAGTCCCGACGAGGACCGCGCCGCCAATGGCGGTTTCGTGCAGGAACAGTTCTTCCCTTCCCTCTCGGGGACGTGGTTCGCCACTGACGACATGCAGGTCCGGGCGGCCTATGGGAGGACGACGGCCTATCCAAACCTCAACGAGCTGTCGACCGCGCAGTTCGTCGAGCCGGATAGCGGTGAGGTGTTTTTCGGCGATGATGAGCTCCAGCCAGCTACAATCGACGGAGTCGACGTCCGCTGGGAGTGGTATCCCTCCGCGACCGAGTCCGTCACCATTGGTGGCTTTTGGAAGCAATACACGAATCCCATCGAGCGCACCTTCGTCAACCGAGCGGGCTCGGGGGCCGTGGGGACCTTCCAAAACGCCAGGCTAGCTACGATTCTAGGGCTGGAGCTGGGCGGTCGGTTCGAGTTCGGAAACTTCCGCGAGTGGTTCGGGGGGCCTGCATTACTGGAGAAATTCTATGTACTGGGAAACCTGACGCTCATGACCTCCGACGTCGAGCTCTCTAGCCAGGGCATCGCAACGAACTTGAATCGAAGCCTCGACGGTCAGGCGGACTATACGTTTAATGTACAGGGTGGCTACGCGGGCGAAAAACACGACGTCACGGTCGCATTCAACTCTGTCGGGACTCGGCTTCACCGGGCGGGTATCGAGGGCTTGGGAGACGTCCTCCTCCAGCCGGTGAGCAGGCTGGATCTGGTCTGGACCTGGCGGGTCTGGGAAGGCCCATCCACCAACGGGATCTTCCGCCTCACGGGGTCGAACCTCACCAATCCGCGATTCACCTGGCTTCAGGACGGCCGCGTTTGGCGCGAGTTCGAGACGGGGGCGACCATTGGGGCTTCCTTCAAGATTACGTTTCGCTGATGAGCTGAATTAAAGAGATGGGCGCTACCACCACCAAGCGTCGGGCCCACCTTTCCGGCCGGTCGTTTTCGACGGCTCTGTGTCTTTAAAATATTTGGCCGGCGGCGGGAGGACGGCGTCGATGGCGTGGATGATGCCGTTGTCGGCGACGATGTTCGAGTCGGCGACCACCGCTTCCCCGATGAGGAGGCGGTCCCCCACCGACTGGACGCGCAGCTCGTACCCTTCGAGCGTCTCGACGGTCTGCATGGTCTGCAGGGCGCTCTTCATCAGTCGGTCCGAGCTGACGTGGGACCGCAGGACGGCGCGAAGCCTCTCCCGATTGTCGTCCTCCAGCCCTCTCTGCAGCGTCCCTTCATCCAGTGCCGCAAAAGCCTCATTGGTCGGTGCGAAGAGCGTGTAGGGCCCCCCGCTCGCGAGCTCTCGGTCGAGGCCCGAAGCTCGGAGGAGCTCCAGCAGAGTGGAGAAGCGCTCATGGGCGGCGAGCGCCTTGGGGATGCCTGCGTCGGGGCGGCTGCTGGAAGGCTGCGAGAGTCCGGCGCAAGCTCCCATCGAGAGGAAAATCGGGAGGGCTAGGAGGCATCTCATGGCGCGGATCCTCGACCAGATGAGAGGCCGGGGCAACCGGAAGCCCAAAGTAGCGCCTATGGAGCGCCCTCGGATCTCCCGTCCGCGAGGCCGAGAACGTCGCGCATGGTGTAGCGGCCGGGAGTCTGCTGAGACAAGAAGCGGGCGGCGGCGAGGGCGCCCTGAGCGAAAGCGTCTCGGGTGGCGGCGCGATGGGTGAGCTCGACGCGCTCGGTCTCGCCGAACAGATAGACGGTGTGCTCGCCGATGACGTCGCCGCCGCGGAGGGCCATCATGCCGACCTCTTCGTCGGACCTTTCGCCCACCATGCCGGCCCGGGCGTGGATGGCCCGGCGCTCCAGGTCGTCTTGGCCCCGGCCCTCGGCGGCGGCCCGCCCGAGGGCCCAGGCGGTGCCGCTCGGGGCGTCCTTCTTCCGACGGTGGTGGATCTCGAGAACCTCCAGATCGTACCCGGCCAGGGCGCCCGCGGCTCGGCGAACCAGATCCAGCATCAAGTTCACGCCCAGGGACAGATTGGGCGCGAGCAGGAACGGGACCCGCTTCGCCCACGCCTCGAAGCGCGTCTCGTCGCTGCTCCGGAAGCCGGTGGTGGCCATCAAGATGGACGCGCCCGAGCCAGCCGCCCGGTCCCCGTGGGCGAGGGCCGCGCCCTTGGGTCCCGTCTCGATCAACACCTCACCGGCGGCAAAGTCGTGACCGTCGTCCTCCCGGGTCAGCTGGCCCCGGACCTCGACCCCTTCGGCCGCCTCACACAAGGCGAGGATCCGACAGCCAAGCCGGCCCCGGGCCCCCGACACCACCACCGGGATCGTCACCCCATGAACCCGTCGAACTTGGTCTTTCCGGTGTAGGCCTCCAGGGCCCGGCCGACCAGCTCCCGCAGGCCGTCGTCGGTCACCAGCGGCAAGCGCACCTTTCGGGTGCACCAGCCCGCCAGCGCCATCGCCTCCTTGAGCGGCACCGGATTCGGCGCCGCGAACAACGCCTTGCTCATGGCGATGATCCGGGCGTTGAGAGGTCGCGCCTCCTCCAGCTGCTTGGCCGCGGTGAGCTTCACCAGCCGGGACGTGTCGCCGGGCAAGAGGTTGGACACCACGCTGATCACGCCCTTCCCGCCCAGGGCCACGAAGGGAAGGATCGTGAAGTCGTCCCCGGACAGCATCGCGAAGGGCTTGCCAGGGTCCAGCTGGTCGAGGGTCTCGGCGGCTCGGGTCATGTTCGCGGTCGCGTCCTTCACGCCGATGATCCAGCCCTCGCTCTGACAGCGGGCGATGGTGGCCGGCATCATGTCGGTCACCGTCCGCCCGGGGACGTTGTAGGCCACCACCGGCACGCCCGTCTGTTCGGCCACCGCTCGGTAGTGGGCGGCGATGCCCTCCTGACTAGGCTTGTTGTAGTAGGGCACCACCACCAGGGCGGCGTCGGCGCCCCAGCGCTCCACCTCCTTGGTCCGGGCCACCGAGGCCCGGGTGTCGTTGCTGCCCGAGCCCGCGATGACCGGGACCCGACCCGCCGTCTTCTGAACCACGGTCTCGACGACGCGCTGCTGCTCTTCGGCGTTCAGGGTGGGCGTCTCGCCCGTGGTCCCGCAGGCGACGAAGCCGTCGATGCCACCCTGGATCTGAGCTTCGACGATCCTCTCCAGGGCGGGGACGTCGACCTCGCCGCTGTCGGTAAAGGGGGTGATGATGGCGGACATGGCGCCCGACAGCTTGTCTACGATGCTCATCGCTGCTCCTCGGAATCGGGCCACCATGGTGGCCATCGTTCTCCTCTGATCAAGTCCTCGAAGCCCTCGCGCTCCCGAATCACCGCGAATCGGTCGCCGGACACGAGCACTTCCGCGGCCCGAGGCCGCGAGTTGTACGCGCTCGACATCACGAAGCCATACGCCCCCGCGCTCATGAAGGCCACCAGGTCCCCCCGGCCCAGGGGCGGCAGCACGCGGCCCTTGGCGAAGGTGTCGCCGGACTCGCAGATCGGCCCCACGACGTCGACCGGCTGCCGCTCGGCCTCGGTCCGCCGGACCGGCCATATGTCGTGAAAGGCCCGGTAGAGCGCGGGCCGAAGCAGGTCATTCATGGCCGCGTCCACGATGAGAAAGCTGCGACTCGGCGTCGGCTTTCTGTAGATGACCCGGCTCAGCAGGACGCCGGCGTTGCCGACGATGACCCGGCCCGGCTCCACGATCAGCATCTCCGGCCGCCCGGCCATTCGGCCCCGCACCGCGGCCCCGAACTCCGAGGGGTGGGGCGGCGCCTCCCCCTCGTACGGAATCCCCAGACCGCCACCCACGTCGACGTGATGGATCGGCTGCCCCGACGCCCGAAGCCCGTCGACGAGCTCCAACACCGAGTCCAAGGCCTGCATCAGGGGAGGCAAGGTCACGATCTGAGACCCGATGTGACAGTCGATCCCGACCAGCTGCAGGTTCGGATCCTCGCTCGCCCGCCGGGCCAGCCGCGGGCCATCGGCGATCGGGACCCCGAACTTCGACTCGGACAGGCCGGTAGCGATGTACGGGTGGGTAGCGGGGTCCACGTCCGGATTTACGCGGAGCGAGACTGGCGCCTGGCGCCCGACGCCGGCCGCCACCGCCGACAACGCATCGAGCTCGGCTTCGGACTCGACGTTGAAGGCCATGATCCCAGCCCGGAGAGCGTCCTCGAGCTCGGAGTCGGTTTTGCCCACTCCCGAGAACACGATCTTGCTGGCGCGGATCCCGGCCCGAAGCGCCCGACGAAGCTCGCCCCCCGACACGATGTCGGCCCCCGCTCCCCGACGGGCGAGCAGACGCAGCACGGCGCCGCTGCTGTTCGCCTTCATGGCATAGCAGACCAGATGGGGATGACCGGCCAGCGCCTCCTCGTAGACCCGGTGGTGTCGCTCGATGGTCGCGCTGCTGTAGACGTAGGCCGGCGTCCCGACCTCGGTCGCGATGGTCTCCAGTGGGACCTCCTCCGCACAAAGTCGACCCTCGGCGTCGTAGTCGAAGTGGAACATCAGCCCGCGCCCCGAGCGAGCCGGCGTCGAGCCTGGGCCAGCGCCTCGATGACTCGAGCCCGGGCGGGGCCGCCGATCAGGTTCCGGCGCTCGACCGCCTGCTCGGGGTCGAGCCAGGGCAAGGCGTCGGCCTCCAGCCGCGGATCGTGGGCCGACAGATCCACCGCCGACAGCTCGTCCAGGCGCTTCCCCTCCGCGACGCAGCGCCTCACCAGCTTGCCCACCACCTCGTGGGCCTCGCGGAAGGGGACCCCTTTCGTCACCAGATAGTCGGCGAGCTCGGTCGCGGTCACGAAGCCCTCGGCGAGGGCGGCCCGCATCGCTTCCGGCCGGTAGCGTATGGAAGGAGCCATCGCCGCCGAGACCTCCAGCGAGCGGGCCCAGGTCTCGAGCCCGTCGTAAAGCGGCGGCTTGTCCTCCTGCATGTCCCGATTGTAGGTCATGGGCAGGCTCTTCAAGGTCACCAGCAGGCTGACTTGCGCACCGATCACGCGCCCCACCTTGCCCCGAACGAGCTCCGCCACGTCGGGGTTCTTTTTCTGGGGCATCATCGAGGAGCCGGTGGTGAAGCCGTCGTCTATCATGCAGAAGCCGAACTCGCTGGAGCTCCACATCACCAGCTCTTCGCACCAGCGGCTGAGGTGGACCATGGAGATGGAGGCGGCGGCGAGGGCCTCCACCATGTAGTCTCGGTCCGAGACCGCGTCCATGGAGTTGCGGGTGAGCTCCGCGAAACCCAACAAATCGGCGGCCCGCCGCCGGTCGATCGGATGCGGAGTGCCGGCCAGCGCGCCGGAGCCGAGGGGCGACTGGTCGAGGCGCCGCAGGATCTGCTCCACCCGCTCACGATCCCTATCCAGCATCTCGAAGTAGGCCAGCAGATGATGGGCGAGGCGCACCGGCTGAGCCCGCTGCAGATGGGTGTAGCCAGGGAGCAGCGTGTCGACGTGAGACTCCGCCTGAGCCAGCAAGGCTGCCTGCAGCGCACCGAGAGCGTCGTCGATGCGGGTCAACATGCGCCGGGTGTACAGCCGGGCATCGGTGGCGACCTGATCGTTGCGGGAACGGGCGGTGTGGAGCTTGCCCGCCGCCGGGCCGATCAGCTCGCCGAGGCGGCGCTCGACGTTCATGTGCACGTCCTCGAGCTCGGCCCGCCACGGGAAGCTGCCCGCCTTCAGCTCCTCGGCCACCTGCTCGAGCCCTCGCTGAAGCGCGTCCCCCTCCTCCTCGCTGAGGAGGTGCACCTCGCGGAGCATTCGGGCGTGGGCCAAAGAGCCCTGGACGTCGTCGAGGGCGATGTGGCGGTCGTCGTCGATCGAGCTGGTGAAGGCCTCGACCCGGGCGTCGGTAGCGGCCTCGAAGCGGCCGCCCCAGGGCTTCTCGTCCCCCATGGACCGGAACGGGACTCACCCCGCCGCCCAAGGGTCAAGAACTGACGTCTTCCTTCAAAACCGACGAGGGTCTGCCGACCCTCGACGCCCCACCGGGCGCCCTGCCGCGCCCGACCGGCGAGGTAGGCGTCCTCGCCGCTTTCGTCGTACAAGACGCGAAGGCCGCAGTCGTGGCCGGGCACGAGGTCCAGACGAAACTCGTCTTCGACCGGGACGGCTCAAAAGGTGATGCCGAGGAAGAGCTGCAGGTTGTGGGCGACGCCGGCATCGAGACGACGCACGTTCTCGCCGTTGAGCGTGGTCGTCGCACCATCGTCCAGGACCAGCCGATCGAGGCCGTCCATGGCGATGAAAGTCGCGTACTGCAGCCAGGTGTTGAAGCCGTTGTCGGAGACGAAGAAGACCTTGAAGTCCAGCTCCAGGCCCAGATTGGCGTCGGGGCCACCGAGCGGCTCGGCGCTCTGGTCCAAGTCGAGGACGCTATCGCCGTTCTGAAGAGAGCCCGATGGCGTCGAAGCCGCGAAGAGGGAACGAGAGTAGATGAGGTCGAAGCGGGCCCCGAGCTCCTCGGTGATGTCGTATTGAACCGAGGGCCTGAACACGAGGCCGTCGGTGAAGGTGCCGACCAGCTGCCGCCACAGGATGCGGTCGAAGATGAAGGCGGGGTTGAAGCGGAAGTTGGTGACCGAGCCGTCCTGGCTCTGATCGCCGTCCCACACGCCGCCCACGCGGCCGCTGGTGCCGAGGAAGGGCCGAACACCCCAGCCCGGCGCGGGGTCACCAGTGGCGAAGAGGAACAAGAACTCGAGGCTGAGCTTGTCCTTCAGGAACTTGTACTGGGTCTTGAGAGCACCGCCGTGCTGGTCGATGCTCACGTCCTCGAGCTCCGCCCCCGCCTCGAAGCCGAGATCGTCGTCGCCCTGGAGCCGGGACTGGATGGGGTTGCTGATGTTTCCCAGGATGAAACCGTACTCGGCCTCGATGAGGAGCTTGCGCCACAGGAGCCGGGTCCAGAAAGAGCCGGTGCCGATCTGGGCGCGGCGCTCGATGATGCCGTTGGTGGCAGCCTGATTTTCGAGGCCGCCCTCGCGCCGATAGAAGTCCGGCACGTCGTATTGCTGGCGCCGAAAGGTGCCGTAGCCGCCCAGGTTCCACACCACCTTGTCGCGCGCCAGCTTCTGGTCGATGACCTCTTCGCTTTCCTGCTTGATGATCCGCAGGTTCCAGCGCTCGACGTTGTCCCGATTGCTGCGGTCGAAGGGCTGACCGAAGGGCTCGTAGATGGTGCGGCTGATCGGTCCGGTGGCCAGCCAGTCGTAGGCGGGCATGATGTGGATGTCGCCGAACCGGGTGGCGAACATGATTCGGTCCACGTTGTCGCCGAAGTCGTTGTCGATGCCGCTGCCGTCATTGGCCATGATCCCGAGACCGAAGTGGTCGGGCTGTCGCCCGAAGCGGATCTGCCCGAGGGGTGTGCTCACTTCGCCCCACAGGCGCTTCACCCGGATGGCGTCGCTGACCACCGTGTTGATGCCGGCCACCGGCGGCACCTGGTTGTTGCCGAGGACGGCGAAGGGCGTGATGGGGTTGAAGGGAAGCGCGTCCGAGGTCGAACCGAGGATCAAATTGTCGAAGACGTCGATCTGGCTCTTGATCTTGATGTCTTCGTAGACGTTCAGGGTCGGCTCCAACCGCAGGCGCATGTTGGCGCTACTTTGGAATGCAGGCGCGTCCTCGCCCAGGATGTCGGCGCAGCCCTCGGACCCGTCGCCTCCGAAGTCGGTGACGCAGAGGGTGGACGGGGGCGCGACGGTCCCTGGCCCGATGATGTCCTCACCCTCGGGGAAGACGACGGGCTCGGCGAAAGGACCGTAGATGTCGCCGTCGTCGACCGCGCCGCCGTCGCTGTTTACGAAGGTGGTGCCGAGGTCGAGGTTCTCGAAAAATCCCCAGCGGAGCCGGAAGTAGCCATCGAACTCGAGGAAGTCGAGCTCGGGCTCGGCTGGCTCTTCCCAGCTCCAGTCCTGCTCGGCCCAGGTGTCGGTCTGGACCGGGCCCAGGGTGTCGCCGGTCTCGGTCGACAGCTCCTCCTGTAGCTCTTCCTTGAGCTCGTCTTTGAGCTCGTCTTTGA
>CAYZFR010000029.1:0-28707 GCA_964477875.1 uncultured Myxococcales bacterium | reverse complement strand
TGACTGGAGTTCAGACGTGTGCTCTTCCGATCTGGGGCTGGCGGCCGACGACGGACCCCAGGCCCGAGGGTTGAGGCTCCACCACGCCGTTCGGCGGCGGGACTGGAGCGAAGCCGAGGCGCTCGGCGACGCTCTGCGCCCGGATCTGGACGGCTTGCCCGAGCCGGCTCGGGTGCAGATCGCCACCGACCTGGCCCGGGCCTATGGCGCAGCCGGGCGGACCCGCGACCGGGCGAGCATTCTCCGCCAGGTTCTTCATCAGCTGGAGGCCGGGAGCCCGCCGGCGACCCGGCTGAGGAGTCAGCTCGCCGACGCCTATCGCATGCTGGGGGATCGAGGCGGTCTGGCGGAGCTGCGTCGCCAGCAGGCGCGCTTGGCCGAGACGCCGGCTCCGGAACGGGCGCTGCTGCTGATGGAGGCCGCCCGGGCCGCCATGGCGTCGGGCGAGGAGCAGCAGGCCGTCCAGGACGCCGAGGCGGCGGTCGAGGCCGGTCGGGCCTCGAACCCCGAGCTCGAGCAACGAGCCTTGCGGCTGATGAACGACCTCCTCGCCTCCAAGGCGCCAGACCTCACCGGCGACCGGCAGCGGGAACGCTCGCTGCAGCGCTCGGGCACGGTCCGAGAACAGGTGGTCCTGGAGCGGGCGGCCCTGGCATGGGCGGATGGCCGTCACGAGGATGCGATCCAGACCCTGGAAGCCGGGCGCCGGGACTTCGCGGACAGCGATCGGATCTGTCTTCGTTTGGCCGAGGTCCTCGATCGGGCTGATCGGCCCCGGGACGCCGCCGAAGCCTACGCCGAGGCGAGTTGTCGCGCCGAAGCGGCGGGCAGGGCCGCTCACGCGGGTCACCTGGCCAGCCGAGCGGCCGACGCCTTCGTCCGGGCCGACCGCTTGGAAGAGGCCCTGGCCGAGGACCGCCGGGCCCTCGAGCTGGGCGAGGCGCCCGAGCCGGGAAGCCTGGACCGGCTGCTGGAGCGCGCCCGGGAGCAGGACGCCCACGAGGCGCTGACCGGCCTGCTCTCCCTGAAGGCCCGGGAGCCGTCGAGCCGGGACGAGGCCCTCTTCGAGCTGGCCCAGGTCCAGGGCCTGGCCAGGGGAGACTGGGTGGCGGCGGGTGAGGCCTTGATGCAGGTCAGCCTGGAGGGGCCCATCGGACGGCGGGTCCTCGGCAGCTGGCTGACCTGGTCTCGAAGGTTCCCCCTCGTCGCTCCAGGACCGGAGCAGTTCGATCGGATGGCGGCCTCGGACGCGCCGCGTCCCCAGCGCCTTTGGGCCTGGCTGGAGGGCGCCAAGGCCGTGCAGCGCGAAGGCGGGCCGGAGGCGGCGGCGGTGGCCCGGATCGAGGCCGCGGTTCGCCTCGACCCCAACAACGACGAGGCTCGGCGCCTGCGTACCGAGCTCCTGCGCGGGAGCAAGGATCCGCTTCAGCGCGGAGAGAGCCTTCTCGAGGAGGCTCGGCGACGCGATGATCCTCAGGTGGCTCTCAGCGCCGCCGAGGCCCTGCAGCTCAGCGAGTCACCGGAGGCCAGAGAGCGCGCCGAGGATGTGTACCGCGAGCTCCTGAAACGGGGCGAGCTGGAGTGGGTCGTCGCGGTCGCAGCGCGGGCGCTTCAGCCCAAGCTTCGGCTGGAAGCCTTGGCCCAGCTCGAGCGTCGAGCCGACACGAGCGAGCGACGCTGGGCCTGCCGCATCGCTCGGGCCGCCATTCGTATGCAGGATAGCTTGCAAGTGGAAGCGGCGGCGGAACAGGAGCAGCGTCTCGACCACGCTTGGCGGCTCCTCGATCAGCTGGACGAAGGGCTGGCGGCCGAGCTCGAAGCCCTCGGCTTCATGACCCCGCCGCAGCCGGCGGCGCGCCTCGCCGAGCTGGGCATGGAGTCGGCGTCCCTGGCCGACGACGGTGACGCCTACCTGAGATGGGTTCGCCGGCGGTCGGAGGTCACCGCCGACCCCCTCCTGAGAGTGGCGCTGTGGCAGGCCTCGGCGCCGGTCTTGGATCGGATGGGTCAGGGCGAGGCGGCTTCGGCGGGCCTGGAGTCCCTGAGGGATGTGGCGCCGCGAGAGGTGGAGGCGAGCCTCTTCGAGCTGTGGCTCCGCCAAGAGCGCTACGAAGACATCAGCGCCCGACTCGGGCCCGCCTTCGCGCGCCAGGCCTGGAAGGTGCGGGCCACGCCCGCGGCCGGGAGGGCCTTGCTCGGCCATCTGGGACCGGGGCCGGAGCGCGCCGATCTGCTGCTCGAGCTCGCAGACGCCGCGCGGGCCGAGGGCGATTCCGAGGAGCTCGAGCTGCTGGAGCTGGCCGCGCAGGAGGGCGAGCCGCGGCACGCCCGCGCCGCGCTGTCGCGCCTGGAGGAGAGCTACGAGGCAAGTGGTGACGTGCCGGCTCGGGTGGACATCCAGCGGCGCCGGGCCGAGCTCGAAGAGGACGACCAGGACCGGATCCGGCTTCGGCTCCGACTCGCCGAGACGCTCGAGCACGAGCTCGGCGATCTGGACGGGGCCGAAGCCGAGCTGCGCGCCATCCTGGCCCTGGAGCCGGAGCACGAGGAGGCGAAAGCCAGCCTGCGGGCGCTGTTGGTGCAGAGCGACCGCTTCGATCAGCTTCGAGAGGAGCTGGGAGACGAGGCCCTGCGCAGCGTGTGGCGCCGTCTGCTGGAAGGCGGCGACTTCGAACGCAGCTTCGCCGCCACCGACGCCTTGGAGCGCGCCGGAAGCGGGGGGCAAGCGTGGTGGGAGCTCGCCCGTCGTCTCGATTCCGACGACGCGCACCGGGCCGCCGTCCTCGCCCGGGTCGTCCGGGCCGGAGGCGAAGAACTGCGTGCCATGGCGCTCGACGAGCTCCGAAGTATGTGGAGGCGCGTGAGCGCGGACCAGCGAGGTCGCCTGGCCGAGCTGATGGCGGATCTCGTCTCCGGGCCCGAGCGTGCCGGCATGCTGGTCACCCAGCTCTCGGAGGGAGACGACCCGGAATACGTCGAACAGGTCCTGCTTCAGGCCCACGCGATCGATCCCGACGCCACGGTGATCTGGGAGCGGCTGGCCCGGCACCAGTTCGATCATGGTCAACCCGAGCGCCTGGTTCGTCAGCTCCCGCCGGCCGCGCTCGAGCACCTGCTGCGAACCTCGGGCGACGCCGAAGCGGAGGCCTTGCTCGAGGCGCGGGCACGGACGTCGGGGGCGGCCGAGGATTGGCTGGAGGCGGCACGAAGGGCCGCTGAACGCGGCGACTGGACGACGGTGTGGCGGCGAATGGAGCGGGTCTTGGACGACCCCCCTCACCCCGAAGGCACGCTGAGCATGCTCGGACGGGCGCTGGCGCATCCGAGCGACGGTCCGGTTCCGCCCTTGAGCCCGAGCTTGGTGGCGGATCTCATGGAGCAAGATGGCTTGTCAGGGGCCGCGATGGCGCGGGCGGCGGAGGGGCTCTTGGCCGAGGGCGGGGCCGAAGCCGTCGCTCGCGTCGCCAGGCGGAGCGAAGACTTCGAGGCGTCTTTGGTGAAGGGGCTGGAGAGCCTCCTGGGCAGCGAAGGCGTTCTCGGCATCGACGTGCGGATGGCCTTGTTCCAGCTGCGTCCTCGAGACGAGCGCGCGGCTGCTTGGATCGACTGGGCCTTCGAAGAGGCCGCCGGCCAGCACCGCGACCGCATCTTCCTCGTCGCCGAGCCGTGGCTGGAGCAACAGCTGGCGGTCGAAGATTCCGGCCGGCATAGGCAGGCCCTCGATCGCCTCTTCGCCCTGGGCCCGAGCCTGCGGACCCCGCGCTTCGTGCTCGCCTCCTTCCTCGTGGAGCTGGAGGCCGGCCGGCGGGCCAGCGCGCGGCGGGAGGTCGAGGCGCTCTTCGACTCCGATGCGGTGCCCCCCGATCTGCGCCGGCGGGCAGCAGAGACAGCGGTCCGCGTCTTCTCGGACGAGGACGACCCGGAAGCTCGAAGGGTGGTGGAGCGAGCCTGGGTGGAGCTTTGTCGTCCCGAAACGGTGGGGGACGAAGGTGACCGCGTGGTGGCCCTCCGCGCCCTGGCCGACATCAGAGAGGCGCGAGGCGCGGAGCCGATGGAGATCGCGCAGCCCCTGGAGGCCGTCGTAGGCCTGGGCATGATGCAGGCCGAAGAGATCGAAGTCCGGCGCCAGCTGCGGGAGCTGTGGGAGCAAGCGGGGGATTGGTCCCGGGCCGAGGTGCACCAGCACGCCCTCGCCACCCTGACCGACGAGCCCTCGGACTGGACCCTCCTCGCCGAGCTCCGAACGTGGATCTCCGACGCCGAAGGGGCCCGGGAGGCCTTGGCCTCCGCGCTCGCCGTGGAGCCGAACTTCCCCGCCGCCCTGGCCATGCAGTTTCGCCTGGCGGAGCAGGATGGAGATTGGAGCGCGGCGATCGATCTCCTGATCCGCCTCGGCGCCCAGACCCAGTCCCGGGAACGGGCGGTCCGGGCAGTGGAGCTCGCGGCCGAGCACATGCCCCAGGACCTGAAAGGGACGGTGGAGCGGATCGTGGCGAGTACCGCGGCCGAGGACCTCGAGCCCGTCATGGAGGCGATCCAGCCCCACCTGTCCGGCCTCGACGAGGAGGCCCGGGACGAGCTCCTCGAGCTCGCGCTTCGGCGCTGGCCGGCTGACGGCGCCTCCGCCCACGAGCGCGTCGCCCTTGCCGAGCGCCTCACCGCCCGGGGCGCCAGGGAGCGGGCGCGAACCGTCCTTCAGGAGGGGCTCAGCGCCGAGCTTCCCCTCGACCATCCGCTGGTTCAGGCGCTCGAGGAGACCGATCTCTCCGAGTCCCTGCTGGAGCGCGCCCCCCGCACGGTGGGCGCTCACCTGGCGGCAGCCCAGGCCGCCCGGGCCGAAGCGCGGCGGGCCTACGCCGAAGCCATTCGCCTCTGGCGCCTGGCCATGCGTCATCCCGACCGCGCGGAGGAGGCGCGGCTTCGCCTGGATCGCCTGGTCGCGGAGGGGACGGCGGCCGACGTCGGAAGCCGGGCCAGGGCCGCTCTCGAGTCGGGACTCCCGGAGCGGGCGCTCGGTATGCTCGAGGACGCGGGTGCCGAGACCGACTGGACCGCGATCCGCGCGCTAGCTGGTCTCGGGCGCTGGTCCGAGGCCGCCGACCGACTCCGTCGGAGGGCGGTAGTGGTCGAGGGCGAAGAGAAGATCCGAACCTTGTGCGCCCTCTCTCGCGTCAGCTGGGAGCACCTGGGCGCCTTCTCCGACGGGGCCCGCTTTCTGGCCGAAGCGGCCGCGGTGCGGCCCGACCACCGACTGGGGCGCATGGCCACCGACCTCTTCGTGGCCGCCAGTCAGCCCGACCAAGCTCGGGCCTGGGGACGTCGCGTGGTGGAGCGTCTCGGCGATGCGGATCCTCGGCTCGGATCGGCCCGCCTCGGCTTGGCCGGCGTCCACCTCGCCCTCGGCGAAGAGGAGGCGGCCTTGGAGATCCTGCGGGGCCTGGAGGGGGAGCGGGTCGCGCACCGTCTTCGGGTCCGGCACGCGCTCCTGCGGGAGCGGTGGCCCGAAGCGGCGGAGGCGGCCCGAACGGCTGGCGCGGCCGACGTCGCGGCGCTCGAGCACCTCGCCGTGGGTGCGTGGCTGGTGGCGGAGCACTTGGGTGACGCCGAAGAACGGCGTCGGGTGCAGGCGGACCTGCGGGCTCTGCCGGCCCTTGATCCCCCCGGCGAGCTGCGGGCCTCGTGGCTGAGCTCGGTGGGTCGGCGCTTGGCGGGACGAGATCCGGAGCTCGGGGCCGACCTGCTGGACGCTGCCCGGAGGATGTTGGGCGCCGTCCCGGCGCGCCTGCACGCCCAGCTTTTGGTGGAGGCGGGGCGGCCCGAGGACGCGTGGCGACTGTACGCCGGTGAGCCCTCCTGCAGGGCGATGATGTTCGAGGCCCGAAAGGCCGAGGCCGACGGCACCGCCTGGCAATCCGAGTTGACGAGACGAGCACGGGATCCGGAGGCGAGCGCCGACGACTGGCGAGCGCTTGCTCGGGAAGCGCCGGTCGATGTACCGGGCTGGCCACTCGACGAGGTCGAGCCGCCCAGCGCCTTCGACGTCCACGTCTTCGATCTAGCCTTCGTCTCGCCCAAAGGGCCCGATGCGATGGAGCTCGACCGCTGGATCGCCGAGGCGCCGAGCGCCGAAGTCGCCCTGGAGGGCCTGCTAGGGGCGCTGCGACGAGACCCGAGGCCGCGTCTGCTGGAGGCGGTCGAGACCCTGGCTCGCAGAGTGGGTTGGCGCGACAGCGAACGCGCGGCGCTGGAGCGGCTCGTGGACGCCGGCGACCCGAAGGCCCGGGGACGTCGCTGGCGCCGACTCGCCGCCTTGAGCGAGCGGGACGATCCAGCCGGTGCCGCCGACCACTTGGTCCAGGTCGCCGAGCGGGAGGGCGCCGAGCGATCCTTGCTCCACCGGCTGGCGCATCTGCTGCGAAGGAGCGGAGGTCCCCGGGCCGAAGCCGACGCTTGGGCTAGCTTTGGACCCAACGATCCGGCGGCCCTCAGTCGCGCGGCCGTTCTCCGCGCCAAGGAAATCGACGACCGGCGCGGAGCCTTGGCGACCTGGCGGGCCGCTCGGCGCGTGCGGCCGGAGGAGCCCTCGTTCCGATGGGGGATCCTGCAGCAGTGCTTCGCCCTCGGCGAACTGGAGGAGGCCCGGGCCGAGGCGGTCGATGCGGCCGAGTTGGCGGGGCGCCTGGACGCGCCCCTCGCCCAGGCCTCCTTTCGACTGGAGGCGCTCCGCGCCGGCACCGACTTCGACGAAGGGCTGTGGGCCGAGACGCTGGGCGCGCACGCCGAGGTGCAGACGGTCCTCGACGCCGCCGTCGCGGCAGGCCGTCGCTTCGGCATCGTCGAGCCTTTACTTCGCGGGCTGCAGTCGTCCGAAGAGGCCCAGGGGCCAGGCCCGGTCCGAGGCCGGATCCGCGTCGCCCAGGCTCGCCTCCTCGAGCGCCCTGGAGGGCGCGGCGAGGACGCCGAAGCGCTCCGGCGTCAGGCGGCCAGAGAGGACTTCGGGACCGATGTCGCCGCCTCCCGCGTCGACGGGCCCGAGATGACCTTGCCGCCGCTCGACACCGGTCGGGCCGGAATTCCGCTGTCGCAGTTGGAGTTGGCCGGCCGCCTGGAGGAGCTGGTGCAGGAAGGGCAGGCCCGGGCCCTGCAGACCGATGATCCCCACCTGCGCGGTCAGTTCTGGATGGAGGTGGCCCGGGCCCACGCCCGTCGGCCTGACGGCCGGGAGGCGCACTTGGAGGCGCTGTCCCAGGCGGTCAAGGCCGAGCCCACCAGCACCGAGGCATGGTCCGAGCTGGCGCTGGCCGAGATGCGGAGCGAGCGCTGGAGCGCGGCCCGGCGCAGTCTGGCCCGGCTGCTCCGCTTGGGGGGCGCCCCGTGGGCCCTTGGCGAGCTGGAGCTCCGCGCGGCCAAGGTCGCCCTGATGAGCCAGGACCTGGAGGAGGCCGAGGGCCATCTTCGGGCGGCCCTTCGCAAGGATCCCGATGCCTTGGGGGGCTGGCGCGGCCTGGTCCAGATCGCCCGTCGGGCCCGGGACGTGGAAGGCTCTCGGACGGCCCTCGCCAACCTATCGGACCGGCTGGACCCGGTCTTGGACGCCGAGGAAATGGCCCGGGCGCGGACCGAGCTCGCCGAGCTCGAAGCAGGCCTGGGCGAGTACGAGGCGGCGATCGGCTCGCTGGAACAGGCCCTCGAGCTCGCGCCCCGCCGCCCCGAGACCCTCGAGCTCCGCGTGAAGATCTTCGAGGCCTCCGGCGCTTCGGCGCCCCTGCTTCATCGAGCTCGGATCGATCGCGCCCTGGAGGGCGATGTCGACCTGGAGGCGCTGGAGGCCGCCGCCGCCCTCGGCGAGACGCGAAGCCTGGAGCGCATGGTGGAGCGGCTCGGTCCAGAAGGGCTCGCGGTGACCTCCGCCTTTTGGCGCCGGCGAAAAGACTGGCGCCGGGTCCTGCTGGCCCTCGGCGAGGCCGGTCCCGAGGGGCTCGAGGATCCCGACGTCGAGGCCATGAGCGGCTGCCTGCGCGCGCTTGGTCGCCGCGGCGATGCCGAGGGTGTATTCGTTTGGATGGAATGGGCAGAGCGGAGGGGGCTCGTCGACGACTTCTTGCGCCGGGAGGATCCGGGGCGCTTCTGGTTCGCGCAACACGCCGAGCGTCTCCCTCCGGCCGCGATCGAGCGGGCCGAGGTTCGGGGGGGACTTCGGGCCGCCTCCCAGCGCTTCGATGACCGAACCCTTCACCGGGCGTGGGCCGAGGCGGAGCGACGGAGCGGCACCGAAGAGGCGTTGCCCCTCTATCGGCGTCTCCTCCACGAGGCGCCTTGGGACCTGGAACTCCTGGACGGCTTCATCGATCTCGGAGGCGGAGCCGGCGCGCAGTGGCTTCGCGATTTCGTGACCCGCGGGCTGGAGCGACCGGCGCAGCCGATGCCCCGGCGAAGCCTCGCCGACGTGGTCGCGTCGATGACCGGCGAGCGCCCCGAGTTCGGCCACCTGCTCGGACCCACCAGCAATACGGCCTTCGAACGAGAAGGGGTCGGCATTCTCGTCCTCGAGACGCCGGACTTCGGCGAGATCCCGATCCTCCGTCACCACGACGTGGAGGCAGAGCTGGAGGTGCATCTGGGACCGGAGCCGGCGGTTTGGGTGCCCTGGACCGCCCCCTTGGAGGCCGACGCTGGCGCGATCCGTTTCCTCGCTGCCGTCGAGTGGGCGGCGGCGGTCCTGGCCCACACCGACTGGCTGGAGCGGGCCGAAGCGGCGGTGGATGCCTGGGCCCTCGAGGTGGTGCCCGACCTCCGGTCGGCGGTCGACGTCTTGGGGCGATGGGGATTGGGCCAGGTCTTCGTATCTTTGGACGACCCACTGTCCCGCACCCATGCCCTTCGCGACGCGGCTCGACTGACCCGTCTGGCCCGTCACCTGGTCCTCGGCGGGAGCGCCGCCGCTGCAGAAGGGACAGGGTCCGACCCGATCTGAGACGTTCGGCCATCGAATTGCCGCGATCTCCAGCCTTTGCTACCTGATCGAAGGAATGGGGACGCTGCTGCTCTGCTGGCTGCTGGGGCAAGCGCCGCCTGATTTCGACCCCTCGGAGTTCGAGGGGCCAGACGAGAACGAACGGGAGGTCCCCGGCCTCGTCGAGGACTTCGACGAGCCGTCCACCCCGCCTCTCCCCGAGGCGTCGGCTCCGGAAGCGCCGGTGGATTCGGCCCCGCGAAGGGCCCCGGCAGGCCGGGGCTCGCTGGCCGTCGCCGACGCCGACGCACCGGAGGCGGAGCTTCCGGAGGTCGAGCCATCGGGGCCCGAGGTCGTGACCGAAGCGGCCATTCAGGAGCGGCTGCAGGCCCGGGCCGATGCCTTGGCGCGCGGGGACTTCGAGGCCGCCGAGATCGCGCTTCAAGAGCTGATCGAGGTGAAGCGCAGCCTCGGGATCCGAAACATGCTGGTGGCCGCCAACCTAGTGGTGCGCGAGGCGCAGATCGCCCTGCAGCAGGACCAGGTCGACTTGGCGGTCGAACGGGCCCGGGCCGCCACCCGTCTCGCGCCGGACCTGCCGGCCGCCCACTGGATGGAGATGAGCGCGCTCTTCCGTCAGGACTTCACGCAGGTCGTTCAGCTCTCCTCCGCCTTCGTCGATCTGCTGGTGGCCTGGACCACCGCCTTTCGAAACGCGGTGTCCTTTTGGGGCTGGGTGCTGGGGGCCGTCATGCTCGGCCTCGGGGGCCTGATCGTCGCCTACGCCGCCCTGCAGGTGTTCAAATACTTGGCCTACCCCGCGTACGACATCTCCCAGCGGATCCCGGGCGTTCTCGGGATGGGCGAGCTGACCCTGGCCCTCCTGGTCCTCGTTGCGCTCCCGGTGGCGCTAGGTTTTGGGCTGTGGGTGAGTGTCGCGCTGGGCCTCGCCGCGGTGCTGCCCTACCAGTCGGTCGGCGAGCGAGCGATCACCGCCGTCTTCGGCCTGTGCCTGGCCGCGACGCCCCTCGCGCTACATCAGTTCGGGGCCTTCATCCTCTTCCATGGCTCCGACACCGACGTGCTCGCCGCTGCCTTGGGCGAGAGTCTGCCGATGCGAGAGCGAGAGCGGCTGGAGGCCCTGTCCGAGGAGACCGAGCCGGGCCAGCGTCGCTTGCTAGCGCAGGTGCGGGCCTACCGCGCTCGGCAGGCCGGCAATCTCCAAGAGGCGAAGCGCCAGTACGAGAGGGTCCTGGAGCTTGCGCCGGATGATCCTCAGAGCCTCAACAACTGGGCCGTGCTCGCCTTCTTGGACGAGGAAGAGCAGGAGGCCCGAGGCGCCTTCGAGCGGGCGGCTGAAAAATCTCGACTCGTCGAACCTCGACTCAATCTGTCGCTGCTGCTGGCGGACGAAGGGAAGTTCGAAGAGGCCGACGCCTTGCTCCTCGAGGCTCGGAGACTGGATCCGGGCCTCACCGCCGAGTTCACCGAAGGCGACGGCGCTCGGACTTCGGCCCAGCGCTTGCTCGAGGTGCCGCTCCCCGATGCCCTGCTCTGGTCTCACCTCGGTGATCAGGAGCCAGCGGTGGAGGAGGACCTGCTCACCGAGCTTTGGACGCCGATCGGTGGCCGCACCCGGGTCGCTTGGTATCCGCTCGTGGTGGGGCTGCTCGCGATCGGCGGCCTCCTCGGGCTGCGCGTTCGCGGGCGCTTGTCCACGCCCTGCAAAAAATGTGGGCGACCGGCTGCCCGGACCAAGCAGCCCATCTGCGAGCAGTGCGTCTCGGTGTTCGTCACCGCCGTCGCCGTCGAGCCCAAGATACGCCTGGAGAAGGAGGCGGAGGTGCGCAGTCATCAACGCCGCCGGCGCTGGACCGAGCGCCTGCTCGGGCCCCTGGGCTTGGGACTGGTCTGGAACGATCGTCCGGTCCAAGGGGTCTTGTTCGCCTTCGGCGTGCTCACCGGCGCCGCCGCGCTCCTTCTCCTCCCTCTGCTCGGCGTCTCGGCGTGGCGGGTCTACGTCGGACCGGAAGCAAGGCAGGCGGCGGTCTTCGCCATCGGCTCGGCCATGGTCTTCCTGTCGGGGTGGGGACTGTTGAAGAGCTGGGAGCGCTGAGCGATGGCCCTTAAAGGCACTATTCGCGACTTCGGCGTCGCGGACATTTTTCAGCTCATCGGCCAGCAGGCCAAGACCGGCGTCCTCGTCCTCAGCAACGACGTCGACGAGGTCCGCGTCTACTTTCGCGAGGGTGCCGTCACCCGGGCCGAGAACGTCACCCGGCCCGAGGACATGCTCTTCGGCTCGCTCATGGTTCGGGCCGCCGTCGTCACGCCCGAGCAGCTGGACCGAGCCCTGGAGGCTCAGCAGCGGACATTGAAGCGGCTCGGGGCCGTCCTCATCGAGCTCGGTTACGCCACGCCGACCGACGTCCGCGAATTCGCTACCCTGCAGACCACCGAGACGATCTACAGGCTCTTCGAGTGGAACTCGGGCACCTACGAGTTCGAGTCGACCCAGGTCGATCTGAGCCCGGAGGGCGTGCCTCCGATCGGCGCCGAGACGATCGTGATGAACGGGGTTCGGATGATGGACGAGTGGCCGGCTCTGCGGGAGCGGCTGCCCTCCTACCAATGGGTGATCGTCCGACTGCAGGAGCTCCTGCCGAAGAGCTCCCAGACCAGCGACATCGACTTCTCGTCCTTCGGCGACGGCGCCGCTGACCCCAGCGATGTCGGACCCAACGAGCGGACGGTGTTCAGCCTCTCCGACGGCCGGAAGACCATCCAGCAGGTGATCGACGAGAGCCGACTCGGGGAATTCGAAGCCTGCCGCGCCATCACCACTCTGGTCGCCAACGGTTTCGTGCGCCTCGTTCAGCCCAAGGCGCTGTCGGCCGATTTGGGGCCCATTCCCCTCACGCCGGGTCAGCGACTCCAGCGGATGCTCGGCGTGTTCGTGCGGGTCGCCATCAGCGCGAGCCTGGTGCTGGTCCTCGCCGGGCTGGCCGCCCAAGCGGTGCGGGGCACCCAGGAAAGGGAAGCGGTCCGGAAAGAGGTTCGCCGGCTGCATTGGGCCCAACCCCAGCTGTTGGTCCTGCGCCGGGCGCTGGAGGTCTATCGCTTCTCCTTCGGCGCCTACCCCGACGAGCTCTCCGCCCTCGTCGACGCGCGCATTCTGACCTCCAAGGACCTGCGTTTCCCCTTCGAGCAGACCTATTTCTACCGTCGAGACGAGGACCGTTATACGCTCCTGCCACCTGCGGAATGATGGGGCGGTTCTTATTGCAAGGTGTCCTGCTGGCGGCGGTCAGCGGTCTGGGATTGAGCACCCTGCTCCGAACGCCCGAGCCGGTCGGGGTTGCACGCTCGGCCTCGGTCGGGGGCTCGGCGCCGCGCTGGTCGGTGGAGGCCATCGAAGGGCGGGCTCGGTTCACGCGTTCGGTCGGCGGCGCATCGGTGGACGGCGAAGCGCGCCTCGGCCCCGTCGAGCTGCCGGCAGTCTTCGAAGTCGAGGAGGGGGAGCTTCGGCTGTCGGACGGCGAGGTCGAGATCGGCGCCGACGAGGGGGCCCGAGTCTTCTTGGGGGCCCAGGGCCTACGGCTCGATTCGGGCCGGCTCCGGGTGGCCGGAGAGCGAGAGCTGACGGTGGTGGCGGCTGGGGCCCGGATCGCAGGGCGTCGCTTCGGGCTTTGGCGGACCGAAACCGCTCTCGAGGTGGCGGCCCTGTCCCCGGTGGTGGTGAACGGGCAGACGGTCGCCACAGGGCAGGGCCTGCGCCTCGGCGCACAGGCTACGCCCCTTGCCGAGGTGCTCGAACTGAAGCCCGAGCCGGGCCTTCGACCTGGCGTACGTCAGGTCGAAATCCCCGAGCACGCCTTCGTCTTCGTGCAGCGCGACGGCCTCTTGATCCCACGCACGCCCGCCGGCGGTCGCCTCGTGTTCATCGAGGGCGTGACCCCTTTTCTTCGCGACGCCCTCGGCCGATGGGCGGTGCCGGGACGGCCGAGTCGAAGCCTCGAGGATCTGGTCGGCGTCTTTCCCGGCGCGGCGGATCGGTCGGTGTTGGACCGGCGCCGGGCGATGTCCGAGGCCGAGTCGGAGGCGACCGAGCCGCCCCCGCCCGAGGACGAGGGAGCTCGGCGGCGAAGGCGCTTTCGCCGGACGCGCGACCAGTCGGCGCCGGAGCGACCAGTCGCGCCTCCTGCTGCGGGCCAGGCCTCCGAGGCCTCCAAGGACGGCGAGGGCCGCGAGCCCCCCGACAGCCTTCGCGTGGACTGGACCCAGCTCGGGCGACCCTCGGGGAGGGTGCTGGAGGGCAGCAAGAAGGAGGCGCCGGCTCCGGGCTCCGAGTCCCGCTGAGACCTCAAGCGGGCCGGCGAGATAGCGACTGGTCGTCGACGAAGAAGCGCAGGCCGCCCGGCGCTCCGCGCACTTCGACGTGGTCTCCGGCGTGGATCCGGGCCTCCATGATCTTTCGAGCGATCGGCCCCTCCACCAGGCGTTCGAAGGCGGCCCGAAGGGCCCGGGCGCCTGCTTCTCCACACTGTTCGGCCACGAAGCGGGCCGCGGCAGGATCGAGCCCGAAGCTGATGCCACGCTCCATCGACAGACGTCGCTCGGAAGCCTGGGCGATGCGGCTCGAGATCTGGAGCAGCTCGTCCCGCCCCAGGGCCCTGAAGACAAGCTTGTCCGCGATGCGCCCCCATAGCTCGGGCGGGAAGCCTTTGCGGGCCCGCTCCAGGAGCGAGGCCTCGTCATCGGTTCGGGTCTCGAAGCCGATGACGGGACGAAGGTCGCCGCAGCCGGCATTACTGGTCATGACGATGATCGATTCGCTGAAGACGTGGCGTCGACCCTGGGCATCCCGGAGCGCCCCCTCGTCCAGTAGACCCAGCAGGAGCGCCTGCACTTCGGGGTGGGCCTTCTCGATCTCGTCGAAGAGCACCACCCGGCCGGGGCGCCGCCGAACGGCCTCGGTGAGCTCGCCGCCCCGTTCGTGGCCGACGTAGCCGGGCGGCGCACCGACGAGGCGCGATACGGTGTGAGCCTCGGCGAATTCGTTCATGTCGAAGCGGATCAAGGACTCTCCCGGGCCGTGCAGGGTCCGCGCGAGAACCTTGGCCGTCTCGGTCTTGCCGACCCCCGTCGGCCCCAAGAACAGAAACACGCCCCGAGGACGGTGGCCGCCGAAGCCGGCCGCCCCTCGGCGTATGCTCTCGGCGAGGGCGTGGATCGCTGCCCCTTGGCCGACGATGAAGCGCTCCAGCTCCGACTCCAGCTCCAGCAGGCGGGCGGCCTCGTCGACGACCAGCTGGTGCTTGGGCAAGCCCGTCTGTTCGGCCACCAGCTCCGCCATCAGGTCTTCGTCGACTTCCTCCAGGCCCTGTCGCCCGGCTCGGGAGCCGGCCAGGTCGACCAGAGACAGGGCTTTGTCCGGGAGGCGGCGATGGGGGATGTAGCGAGCCGACAGATCGACGGCGGCCTTCAAGGCCTCGGGCCGGTAGCCGACCCCGTGATGTTCGGCGTAGGTGGGGGCGAGCCGGTAAAGGAGCTTGGTGGCCTCCTGGCGGCTCGGCTCGGCCACGTCGACCCGGACGAAGCGCCGGCTGAGCGCGGGGTCGTGCTCGATCCAGCGGCGGTGCTCGCTCGGGGTGGTGGCCCCGATGCAGGGGAATCGGCCCCGGGCGAGGGCCGTCTTCAGCTCGTTGGCCGCATCGAGAGGGCCCTCTCCCGAGGATCCGGCGCCGACCAGCGTATGAAGTTCGTCGAGAAAGACGATCACCCGCCCTTCGGACCGCTCCACCTCTTCCTTCAATCCCTGAAGCTTCTCCGAGAAGGAGCCGCGGAGGTGGGTGCCGACCAGCAGCGCCCCCACGTCGAGGGCGACGATGATCCAGCTCCGCAGGCGGCTCCCCTCGGGGGCGTCGAGCGCCCGCCGGGCGAGCCCCTCGACCACGGCGGTTTTTCCGACGCCCGGCTCTCCGACCAGGCAGGGGTTGTTGGAGCGGCGCTTGCCGAGGACGTCGACGAGGCGATCGACGAGCCCGTCCCGTCCCACCAGCTCGTCCAGCTCGCCTCGGGCCGCCTCCTCGCTCAGGTTGCGCCCCAGCCGGGACAGCCACGGAAACTGGTCCGGATCCAGCGACCACGGCGTCGAAGGCGCCTCGCCTTCGGAGGGGGCCCCGGCGGCCGGGGCGAGCTTCGGGGGCGAAGCGGGGGGTGGCGCCACGGCTCGGGGCGCGACCGTTCGAGCCGCGGGCGGGGGCGCGGAGCGGGCGGACGGCGTTTCGCCCCTGGCCTGCAGCGGCTCGGGCCGACGGCTCGGGCGAACCGTCACCCAGCGGGGCGATTCGTCGGTGAGGACGGCCAGAGCTCGGGCGCGGATAGTGGCCGCCGACTTACCGCAGGCGGTCAGCATGGCGTGGGCCAGGCAGTCTCGCTGCCGGGTCATCGCGACCAGCAGGTGCAGCGGCTCGACATGGGCCTCGCCGCAGCTGCCGGCGATGAGCGCCGCTCGCTCGAGGAGACTTCGGACCTCGGTCTTGGCCTCGGTGGCCTTGGCGAGCTTGGTCCCCAGGAGTCGGTCTTCGTCGATGGCGAGGTCTCGCAGGACCTTGGCGCCGCGGCCGCCGACCACGAAGTAGGCGAGGAGGACGTGGCCGCTGTGAGGCTGAACCTGCAGCCGGCGACCGACGTCCTCCGCTTCCTGCAGGATCCGGGAGAGGCTCGCTCCGAGGGCCAGCGCGCGGCTCACCCCTCGGGCGTATCACCGCGCGGGATCCGAGGCCACCGGTTGGGCGGAGCGGAAGCGAGCCAGGGCGGAGGCGAACTGCTCTTCGAGCTGGCGGCGCTTCTCGGGGGAGAGGGTGACGACCTGGGCTTGGCCGCCGACAAAGCCGATGCCCCACCGAAGCAAGGACGCTGCGCACGCGTCGATGAGCTCCTCCGCCGGCCGATCGTGAAGAGCCACGTGTTCGGCCATGTACTGATTGACGATCCGGGCGACGTTGACCGGCACGTCTTCGACGCGGCTTACGCCGCCGAACTGGACGGAGGCGTCGGTCCACTTTCCGGACTCGAGCGTCCCCTCCAGAAAGTTGGTCAAGGTGTCGCTGCTGAGCTGGTACTGGAGTTCGGGCGGCAGGTGGGCCCGGGTCTCGAGGTATTCTTCGCGCCAGGCCATCCATTCGGGGCTGGCGGGGACGACCCCGCCGCGGAACGCGTCGGTCCACTCCGGCTGGAAACGGCTGCACACGTCGTAGAAGCGCTGAGCGTTGCGCCCCATCGACTCGTCATAGCCGGCGCGCTCGTACATGGGCTGGCACTCGATGCTGAAGCCCCGGGCCCTCCCCATCACGAAGGCGGACGAAGGAAGATGTTGAGACTGGACCGCCATGCGGTAGACCTGACGCTCCAGCTCTTCCTCGTCGAGGCCCGTCCGGGTGGCGGCGACGAAGGCTCGGGCCGAGCGCCACATCTCGGCGTCGCCGTAGGCGACCATGGTGTGGCTGATCAGCATGACGTCACCCGGCGCGAGGTGGGACAGATCGCCGACGCGGTGAAAGCTGCGCGCTCCGTCGACGGTGCGAAGGGCAGGAAAGAGCGGGGCCTCGGCGGGCAGGGGAACGACCTTGGCCGAGTCGGCGAGAGCCTGGGCGAAGGCCCGGCAGGCGTCGCCGGTGTCTTCCAGGGTGTGAAAGAACAGGTCCTCGATGTTGCCGGTGTTGGCGGGGTTTCGGCCGCGCTCGCCCAGGCGGATGACGTGCTCGGCGACGATGGCGCGCTGGGCCTCGTCGAGGACGCCCCGCGCCCGATCCAATCGCTCCAGGAATCGAAGCGTCCCCGGGCGGTGTTCGGCCGGGATGCTGGAAAAGCGAGGATGCAAAGCCAGGAAAACTCCCTTACCGTTTCGGTCGAGCCCTGTCGACTCGACGTCTTCAATGGCGATGCTGCGTGATGAGGTGCACTCCGTGAAGGCTCAGCGCATTGCCCTCGGCGTGACGGGGAGCATAGCCGCCTACAAGAGCGTCGAGCTCCTCCGGCTCCTTCGAAAGAGCGGGGCCGAGGTGCAGGTCTTCTTGACGAAAGCCGCCCTCGACTTCGTCGGCCGGTCGACCTTCGAGGCCCTCGGCGGACGGCCCGTGGTCGCGGACTGGTCGGATCAGACCGACATCGTCCACGTCGAGGCCGGACATCATACCGATCGTTTCTTGATCGCCCCCGCCACCGCCCACGCCTTGGCGCAGATGGCCCACGGCTTGGCCCCCGATCCGCTCATGGCCGCGCTCCTGTCCTTCGAGGGTGAGGTGCTCGTCGCGCCCGCGATGGAGACCCGCATGTGGCGTCACGCCGCGACCCAGGCCAACGTCGCGACGCTGCGGGAGCGAGGGGTGGTCTTTTTGGGGCCCGAGCGCGGCGAGCTGGCTTCGGGCCGCTCGGGGGAGGGGCGGATGATGGAGCCCGCGGCGATCCTCGAGGCCCTGGATCGCCCAGGGGAGCTGGCCGGCACCCGCTTCCTGATCACGGCCGGTCCCACCCGAGAGCCCATCGACCCGGTCCGCATGTTGTCGAACCGTTCGACGGGGACGATGGGTCTGGCCATCGCCCGAGAGGCGGCCCGGCGAGGCGCCGAGGTCGATCTGATCCTGGGGCCGATCGGCCGCGAGCCCTCCCAGGAGGCCGGGCTGCAGGGCGTCCGGATCCACCCTGTCGAGACGGCCCTCGACATGCGGGCCGCCGTCCAGGACCGGCTGCCGGGGGCGAGCGTGTTCGTGGCCGCGGCGGCGGTGAGTGACTTTCGGCCCGCCGGAGTTCGAAGCCAAAAGCTCAAGAAGGACGACCCGGCCGCCCAACGGATCGAGCTCGTGCGCAACCCGGACATTCTGGCCGAGGTCAGCCGGTCGGCGAAGCGGCCGGCTTTGGTGGTGGGCTTCGCGGCGGAGACGGAGCGGGTCCTCGCATCGGCTCGGAAGAAGCGGATCGAGAAGGAGGCAGACGCCATCGTGGCCAATCAGGTCGGCGCTGGCCAGGGCTTCGGCGAAGGCGAGACCGAAGTGCACTGGGTCGCGGAAGGAGCGGAAGAGGCCTCGGGCTCGGTCGACAAGACCGGGGCCGCGCGATTCGTGGTTGATCGAATATCGCGCTCCGTACGACGAGCACCGTGATGAGCGACGACCTCCTGACGCTCGTTCGCCAGCTCCGGCAAGAGATCGACTGGGCGGCCCGGGTCGGCGTCGTCCCCCCGCCGCCGTCCGAGGACGTACCGCCCGAGCCCGAGGAGCTCCCCGAACGACTGAAGCTCGAGCGGGCGCCCACCCTGGAGGCGGTCCGGAATGTGCTCGGGGACTGCCGGCGCTGTGGGCTGTGCGAAGCCCGCCGGCAGATCGTGTTTGGCGTCGGGAACCCGAGCGCCGAGATCATGTTCATCGGCGAGGGCCCGGGCGCCGACGAAGACCAGCAGGGCGAGCCCTTCGTGGGGAAAGCAGGCCAGCTTTTGACGCGAATCATCGAGAACGGGATGGGCCTGGCCCGCAGCGAGGTCTACATCGCCAACATCGTGAAGTGCCGACCGCCCAACAATCGGGACCCGGCGCCGGAGGAGGTCGAAGCCTGCGAGCCCTTCCTTCAGGCCCAGATCCGACTCGTGCAACCCAAGCTGCTGGTCGCCCTCGGCAAATACGCCGCCCAGACCCTCCTTGGCGTTCAGACTCCGATCACCCGTCTTCGAGGTCGCTGGGCGAAATACCAAGGGATCCCACTGATGCCGACCTTCCATCCGGCCTATCTGCTGCGCAATCCGGCTGAGAAGCGGGCGGTGTGGGCAGACATCCAGGAAGTGCTCCGCTTCCTCGGCCGGCCCACGCCCGGAGCCACGTCATGAACCTGCTCTTCCTCGCCCTCTGGGCCCAGCTCCCCACCCTGCCGGGAACCGAACCGCCCCCTCCGCCGCCGCGGCTGGAGGAGGAGGTCGAGACGGCCACCGTGGCCACGAACGACAAGAGCTACCAGAAGCCCGAGCCGGTCCCCCTACCGGAGGGGCCGGTCAAGGACCGAAGCGGGCCCATCCACCGGCTCGTCTTCAACGGGATGGTCAACCCCGGCATGGGTCACTTCATCATGGACGGGATAGCCGGGGCCGAGGCCGCCGACGCCCAGTTCGTCCTTCTGGAGATCGACACGCCCGGGGGACTGGTCTCGACCATGCAGGACATCGTGCAGGCCATGTTGTCGTCCAAGGTGCCGGTCGTGGCCTGGGTGACGCCAAGCGGGGCCCACGCCGCCAGCGCCGGCACCTTCATCACCCTCGCCGCCCACGTCGCCGTAATGGCGCCGGCCACCCGCATCGGCGCGGCCCATCCGGTCACCGGCTCTGGGCAAGACCCTGAAGCTTCGGGGGGGAAGCACATGGCCCGCAAGATCGAGAACGACATCCTGGCCTTGGTCGAGGGCGTGGCCAGGGCTCGAGGTCGAAACGCGGAGTGGGCGAAGGATGCGGTCCGAGACTCGGTGTCCGCCGACGCCGAAAAAGCCCTCGAGATCGGCGTGATCGATCTCGTGGCCAAGGATCGGGCAGAGCTGTTCGAGGGCCTGGCGTCCAGGGTGGTGGTGGTCGACGACGAGAAATGGGCGCTTCAGCCCCGAGAGGCCGAGATCGTCGAGATCACGCCGAGCCTTCGGGACCGACTCCTCAATCTCCTTGCCAGCCCGGGCATCGCCGTCTTGCTCGGCGTGCTGGGTTTTTTGGGGATCATCGTCGAGATCTACAGCCCCGGTCTGGTCGCTCCGGGGGTTCTCGGGGTGTTGGCGCTCCTTTGCTCACTGGTCGCGGTCGAGCAGCTTCCGATCGACGTGGGTGGCGCACTCCTGGTCCTGGCCGGGGTCGGTCTCCTGGTCGCCGAGCTGTACACGCCGAGCTTCGGCGCTCTGGGCTTTCTCGGCATCGGCGCCCTCACCTTGGGATCGATCCTCCTCGTCGATCTGTCGAACCCTGCCTACGATCTGGACCCCAGCTTCGCCCTCGAGATCTGGGACGTACTCCCGAGCCTCCTCTTGGTGGGCGGCTTCGTGGTGTGGCTGTCGACCTTCGTGATCCGCAGAAAGCGCGAGCCGTCAGCGACGGGCATGGACAGCCTGGTGGGCCGAAGAGCCAAGGTGCTTCGCCCCGTGGACGCCCAGAGCGGTCAAGTCTTCGTCGGGGGTGAGTACTGGAGGGCGCGGAGCAGGGGCGATCGCTTCGAGGCGCCCCGCACCGTGAAGGTCGTCGAGGTCGACGGCATGACCCTGGTCGTGGACGCGGACGACTGATGCCCGAGTGGCTTCAGGTCATTCTGCTGGGCCTCGTCCAGGGGCTCACCGAGTTCTTGCCCGTCAGTTCGTCGGGGCACCTGGTCCTCTTTCAGGCTCTCCTCGGCGAAAGCTTTAGCTTCGCCGACGCGCCGCTGACCTTCGATCTCGTCCTCCACCTCGGGACCCTGGTGCCGGTGGTGGTGTACTACCGGAGGGACCTGATCGGCCTCTCGGGTGCCCTCGGGCGCGGTCCGAAGAGCGGCGAGGCTCAATGGCTGCTCGGGCTGCTGGTTCTCGCCACCATCCCGACCGGGCTCATGGGTGTGCTGTTGAAGGATCGCTTCGAAGAGGCCTTCCACGCTCCCCGCGCGGTCTTCGTCGCTCTCGGGCTCACCGGTCTTCTGTTGGCCTCGACCCGCTGGGCGCCACCTCGAGACCGAGCGCCGAGTGTGCCATTGGCGCTGGCCCTCGGCGTGGCCCAAGGCTTCGCCATCACCCCCGGGGTGTCTCGCTCCGGCACCACCATCGCCGTCGCTCTGTGGCTCGGGCTCGATCGGAGTACGGCGGCGCGCTTTTCCTTTTTGATGGCGATCCCGGCCATTCTCGGCGCCGTGGTCCTCACGGCCAAGGACGTCGCCCAAGCGGACGGGGGACGCTGGCCGCTCCTCGGGCTCGGCTTCGTGGTAGCGGCGCTGAGCGGCTACCTCGCCCTCGCCTGGCTGGTGCGGCTGGTGCGCGGTGGTCGCTTCTGGCTGTTCGCGATCTACCTCGTCCCGCTAGCCTCGGTCGGCCTGTGGATGCTGGCCTGAGCTCAAGCTCACAGCGAAGACTTCAAGTTGGGGGCGGGGCGGAAGGTCACCGTCTTTGACGGCGGGATCTTGATCTCCTCCAGTGTCTTCGGATTGCGGCCGACCCGGGCCTTGCGCTTGCGAAGCGTGAAAGTTCCGAAGCCCGGGTAGGCGAAGCGCTTCTCCTTCTTCACGGACTTGGCGATGTTCTCGAAGACCTCATCCACGATGTCAGCGATAGCCTTCTTTGAAAGCTGCTTTGCGCTGCCCTTCTGGAGCTTTTCGATCAGTTCGGCTTTGGTCATTGCGTGGTCCCCACCCCGCGGGTGAGCGCCGGACGCTAGAGAGAGCGCTCGGTCGTGTCAACGCTGGGCTCGAAGTAGACGGCCTGTTCGCCGGTATAGGTTCGAAACACGACGCGGTCCGATGCGCGCTCGACGATCCATTCCGGGACCAGCGTCACTTTGCCCAAACCTCCGGGCACGTCCACGCAAAGCTGTGGCACCATCAAGCCGCTCGAATGACCGCGAAGCGCGTCGATGATCTCCAGCCCGACCCGAAGCGGCGTCCGAAAGTGTTCGATGCCCTCTGCGAGATCGCATTGGTGCAGATAGTAGGGCGTCGCGCGCACGCGGACCAACCAGCGGTTGAGCGCGCGGATGGTCTCGGGGTCGTCGTTGACGCCGGCCAGGAGAACGCTCTGGTTGTACACGACCAGCCCCGCGTCCACCATCCGCGAGATGGCCTCCTCTGCCGCCTCCGTGCACTCCAAAGGATGGTTGAAGTGCGTCATCACGTACACGGGGCCGTGGGGCCGAAGGCTGTCGATCAGTCGAGGTGTGACGCGCATCGGGCACGTCACCGGCATGCGGGTGGCGAGGCGGATGATGTCCACGTGTGGGATGTCTCGCAGCCGACCGAAAACGTGGTCGAGCTGTCGGTCCGATAGCATCAGCGCATCGCCGCCGGACACGATGACTTCTCGGATCTCGGGGTGCGCTTCGACGTAGCTGAACGCTTCCTCCAGGAGGCGACGGGGCGCCTGCCGCTCCGTTCGACCAACGATGCGGCGCCGGGTGCAGAACCGGCAGTAGACGGGGCAGCGGTCGGTCGCCAGCAGCAGAACCCGGTCCGGGTAGCGGTGCACGAGGTTCGGAACGACCTCTCGCTCCTCTTCGCCCAGCGGGTCGCGCCGAGCGGGCATCCTCACCCAGCTCTCCTCCGGGCGGGGTAAGATCTGCTTGCGGATGGGGCAGTTCGGGTCGGAGGGGTGAGCGAGGCTCGCATAGTAGGGCGTGACGCCGAAGCGAAAGCGAGGACGGGTATCGACCAGGGCCACCCGCTCTTCCTGGCTGAGCTCGAAGGCGGCGGCGGCGCTGCTGGCGTCGTGGATGCGGCTTCTGAACTGCCAGCCCCAGTCTTGCCAGACCTCGGCCTCGACGTCGTGCCAGGGCGGGCGAGGCCGACGGCTCATTCGACCTCGGGGTCCAAAGCTGACCGGACCTGGGCGCGCAAGCGCGCCTTTTCTTCTTCGTCGGGAGGTGAGGCCAGCATTCCCTGCATGCCCTGCAGAAGGTCGATCGGGATCGGGAAGATCGTGGTCGAGTTGTTCTCGACCGCGATCTCTTGGAGCGTCTGAAGGTAGCGGAGGGTGATCGCGCCCGGCGAGTCCGAGATGATCTTCGCCGCATCCGACAAGCGGTCGGCCGCTTGAAACTCACCCTCGGCGGCGATGACCTTGGCGCGCCGGTAGCGCTCCGCTTCCGCCTGACGGGCCATGGCGCGCTGCATTTCGGTGGGAAGGTCCACGTGCTTCACCTCCACGCTCGTAACCTTCACGCCCCACGGGTCGGTGTGGGCGTCGATGACCTCCTGCAGCTGCTGATTGATCTCTTCCCGCTTGGAGAGCAGGTCGTCGAGATCGGCCTGACCGAGGATCGCTCGGAGCGTGGTCTGGGCGTATTGGCTCGTCGCATACAGATAGTTCTCGACGATGAGGATCGCTTTGTCGGGGTGGACCACCTTGAAGTAGATCACCGCGTTGACCTTCACCGAGACGTTGTCCCGGGTGATGACGTCCTGGGGCGGGACGTCACGGGCGACGACGCGCAGGTCGACGACGAACATCTTGTCGATGACCGGGATGATCCAGGTCAGGCCGGGCCCGTAAGGCCGACCCGTGAAGCTACCAAGCCGGAGCACGACCCCTCGCTCGAACTCCTTGATGATTCGGATTCCGCTGATGAGGAAGACGGCCAGGATGATGACGGCGATGGCGATCGGCAGGAGCATCGGCACCTGGTGTGTGGGCTGCGAGGAGCCGAGTCAACCGAGACTCAGAGGAGTGAATCGGGGAGCAGCGGAGACGGGTCCTGAACCGAGAGGACCCAAAGCTGATGGACGGCGCGGGTGGCAGCGATGTGGAGCAAGTGTCGGGTCTCCTTGGTCTCGCCGTAGGAGCTGGCGTTCACCTCGGCCAGCACCACGTAGTCGTACTCTAGACCCTTGACTTGGGCGACGTCGACCACGTCGACGCCCGGCTGGAAGCTGAAGTCCTTTCCGTGGACCCGGCGGACCGCCGGGACCTCCGAACGCCGGAGACCGGCGGCGAGGGTCTCGGCCTGGGCGCCGAACCGGGTCACGACGGCGATGTTCGCCTTTCGCTCGCGAAGGACGAGGGCCCGCAGCGCTTCGCCGAGAAAGGCGATGCTCTCCCCTGTCGAGCCGAAGGTGAACTGCTCCACCGGCGCCCCGTCTCGGGGGACCACCGGCGGCTGGGGGTCGGCGAGCGGGCCCAGGACGTGCCGGGCGAAGTCGACGATGGGCCGGGTCGAGCGGTAGCTGACCTTGAGCTGCTCGATGGCCAGACCCTCGATCCCGACTCGACGAAGCATGGTCGGCCAATCCTCGAAGCCGTTGTCGAAGATCAGCTTTTGGGCGGTGTCTCCGGCCAGGGTCATCGACTCTCGCCTGGTCAAGGCCCCGCGGAGCACGGCGATATCGGTCGGCGACAAGTCCTGGGCCTCGTCCACGATCACGTGCTCATAGGTGATCGTCTTGGAGCTTCCGGCGATGGGCAGGCCTCCGTACTCGAGCTGCGCGAGGCGCAACAGGAGGGCGTCGTCGTGGGGATCGAGCTTGCCTCGCGGGCCGTCCTCGATGCTGGGAGCCACTTCTTCCTCGTCGGCCTCCGGAAGCTCTTCGACTTGAAGGGAGACCCAGCGAACCAGCTCTTCGATATCCTCGGGAGATATCTCCGATTCCTCGCCTAGGGTCTCGGTCAAGAGCTCGCGGTCGGTCAGCAGGTCACCCCAGCTCGCCTTGACGTCGTCGGCAGCGGAGCGGACACGACGAAGGATGCCTTGCAGGGTTCGCTTGGCTTCGGGGTCCACCCCGGCTCGTCGCGCCGCGGCGCCGTCCAGCCAACGACCGAGCTCCCGCAGCCGGGGCAGGAAAGCTTGCTTGGTGAGGCCGTCCCACTTCTGCAGCGCCGCCTTCCGAGCGTCACCGGTGAGGGCCCCCTCGATCTGGGAACGAACCGACGCCGCGTCGCGCTCGACGCCCTGTCGCAAGAGATCGAGCATTCCCGGGTGCTTCTTCAGTCGGGCAACGGCCGAAGGCACGTCGTCGGCGACCGGCATCTGAAGCTCGGGGAAGACCTTCTTGCGAGCGCTCCGCATCCAGCCTTCCAGAGTGACGACCGGGGTCCCTCCTACGTCGAGGGACGGCAGCACCCGAGAGATGTACTCGGTGAGGGGCTCGCTCTTCACCACCACCGCCATCTTCTTGGGACTGAAGATCGAGGGATCCTGGAAGTGGAGGTAGGCCGCTCGGTGCAGGGCTACGGTGGTCTTGCCGCTGCCGGCCCCGCCCTGGAGGATCACGATCCCGGACTCCGGCTTCGTGATGAGCTCGAACTGCTGCGGATCGATGAGGGCGGTGATCTCGCGGAGGTGCTTGTCCTCGCGGAGATCCTCGTCCCCGACACCCAGGTTGCCCGGCTCGAAGCGAGGCGGGGGCGCGTGGGCGGAGGGCGGACGGATGGCTACACCGGCGCCTCCCTGAAGGCTGGGCCGGTGCTCGGGTGGGATCTGCACCCACCGGCCGTCGCCGCGGCGGGCCACGCTGCCACCTGACCAAGTGACCCGGCGGAGCTCCCCTCGCACGATGGAGACGGTGCGGCGGGCCTCGACGACGCCCTCGCTGGCTCGACCCCCAAAGGACTCTTCGTAGTCGTCGCCCTCTTCGTATCGGTAATAGATCCGGCTCACCGGCGCGTTGCGCCAATCGACGATCGCGACCTCCGAGCCAGCCTTTACGAAGCCCCGGTTGCCGATCAGGACGTCTCGGGTCTTCTTTCCATCGGATAGCTTCAGGTGACCGAAGTAGGGACAGTTGACGTCGACCGGCAGGTCGCGGCCTCTGCCGTTGGCGGCGCCCAGCGCCTGCATGCGGTACATCTCGGCGATGAGCGGCGCCAAGTCTTCGGCCCGTGCCTCCGAGATCTGATCACGAAGCGAAAGCAGCTCCTGATCGTACTCGGCCTGAGCGGCCCGCTCCAGCTGATCCTTGGCGAGCTGCTTTTGGACTCTGGCCAGGAGGTCGAGCTCCTCGTCGATGAGGGCGGCCTCGGTCGAGCCGTCCTGGACGAGCTCGAGCTCACGGGCGTGCATCGATCCCATCCTCGTCGAAGCTCTCGCGCCAGGCGGCCTCGAAGGCGGGGAGCGCTTCTGCTGATAGGGTCACGCGCCGGGTGTCGTGGACGCGGAAGGGATCGAGGACGCGGCCGTCCCTCCGCTCGAGCTGGTAGTGGAGATGGGGCGCGGTGCTGTGACCGGTGTTGCCGGAGAGACCGAGACGGTCGCCCGGCTTCACGGTCTGACCCGGTCGGACGTCGATACGCGAGAGGTGGAGAAAGTAGGCTTTCATGCCGCTCCCTTCCGCGACCAGCTCCACGCATCGACCGTTCGACCGCGTCGACCAGTTCCGGCGTGTCACCGTGCCCGCGAACGGAGCCTTGATCGGTGTCCCGACCGGCGCTTTGAAGTCCACGCCTTTGTGACCTCGGCCATCCCCGAGTAAAGATGTCACTTGCTCGTAACTTTGAATCGGCGCGTTCACGAGGCGCTTCTCGAGCTCCCTGCCGGACGCGTCATAGTAGCGCGGCCAGGGCGCCCCTTCGGGTTGGTGCCTCAGCACCTCGAAGACACGTTCGTGTTTCTGCGATTGGAGCGAGAGGGCGTGGATGACGGGCTCCTCTGGTGGTTCGGTCATCGAGTACACCAACCGCAGCCGATCGCCGGCCCGCAGGTCCCGTCGTGGGTTCATGAACCAGACGATGAGGCGCTTGGCGACCTGGGCTAGAGGCGGGCCCTGGCTCCGCCCGAGTTCGCCCACGAGGGTGGCTTCCAGGCTGTGCCGGACGTCGGCCTCGACCTCCAGCCGGCCGCCCGGGGGCAGCATCGGGCCGTACGCAGGACCCTCGACCGCCAGGGAAGGGGTCTGCCCCACACACGCGGTGATCAGCAGCGCCAGCAAAGCCCGAAGACGCTGCCGCGGCTGTATGCGGCGGGCAAGGGAAGAGGTGCTCAGCCGCCGCGGTCGGGACGCGGGCGGGGGCCTCCGGCGGTGCGCAGGCTGGGTTGGCGCTGGATGAGATCCACCAACACGTCGACGGCCTCGTCGCTGAAGGCTTCCTGGAGGCGGTCGACCCGATCCGACGCGGACTCTTCCTCGCCGCTTTCGTCCTCGCCGGACTCCGATCGGGCTTTGAGGTCGGCCACGCTCATGGGCCCGTCCTCCTGCTTGGATTGTTCCAGCTGCTCGGCGAGTTCTTCGAAGTCTTCGGACTTGGAGACCCGGCTCTTCGACCGGGTCTGAAGCCGGTCTACGTATTTTCGGTCCACCGGGACCCAGCCTTCGGGGCCGGGCCGGTTGGCCTCGTCGGACAGGAAGGCCTTCAGACGCTGGGTCGGCAGCGCGTAGTCGAGGTCTTGCTCGCCGATGTCCAGACTCGTCATCAGCGAAGGAATGTCGACGTCGGCTTCGACGCCCTCAAACTGGGTCGAGGCGCCGCTGGGGAGGAAGAACATGCCGGTGGTCACCTTGGCCGCGCCCAGGCTGGCGGGGAGTTCCAGCACCGCCTGCACCGTACCCTTACCAAAGGTCCGGGGCCCGCCCAGGATCACCGCCCGGTCGTAGGCTCGCAGCGCTCCGGCGAGGATCTCGGCGCCCGAGGCCGAAACCGGCGTGATCACGACGGCCAGCGGCCCGTTGTACTGAATGCGCGGGTCTCGGTCGTTCAGCACTTCGACCTCGCCTCGATGGTCCTTGGTGGCCACGACCGGGCCCCGTCGCAGAAATAGGCCCGAGATCCGGACCGCGTCCTGGAGCAGACCGCCGCCGTTTCGAGACAGGTCCAGCACGAGGCCGTCGACCTCTTTTGCAACCGCCTCCTGAACGAGCTTCTTCACGTCCTCGTAAGAGGATCGGCCCTCCTTGCCGCCGTAGAAGGAGGGAAGATCGAGCACGCCGATCTCGAGCGTCTTGTTGCCGACCTTGCGGGTCTCGTAGTCGATGCTGGCTGCCTGCTGGGCGACATCGATCTTGTCGCGAACGATGCTGACGTCGAAGGTCTTGTTCTTCTTCCCTTCCCGCAGGATGGTCAGCGTGACCACCGTCCCCTTCTCGCCGCGGATCATCTTGACGACGTCCCGCAGATCCATGTCGATGGTCGAGACGGGCTCTTCGCCCTTCTGGGCGACGGCGATGATCTTGTCCTTGGGCTGAAGCTTCTCGCTCTCGGCCGCGGCGCCCCCCGGGATCAGGGACTCGATGAAGGTGAAGCCGTCTTGGGCCCGGAGGGCGGCGCCGATGCCCTCCAAGGACAGCTGCATCTGGATCCGGAAGTCGGCCAGGTCGTCGGCGGACAGGAAGGAGGAGTGGGGGTCGAGGGCGAGGGCAAAGGCGCCCGCGTAGATCTCCGGGCCCTTCTCCCGGTCCCGTCGCTCCTTGGCGCGCTTGAGCGCGAGCTCGTAGCGGTGGATCAGCTGATCCTTGACCTTCTGCATCTCGAGGCCGCCCGAGACGAGGGAGGCGACTTGAAAATGGACCTGGCGACGCACCAGCTCCTGCCGTTCCGCCTCTTTCTCCGGCCAGCCCCGGGCTTCGGGGTCGAGCTCCAGACGAGCGTCCTCGTCCAGGACGTAGTCCTCGTCCAGCAGCTCTCGGACATAGGCGAGATCCTTGGTGCTCCGCTCGACCACCAGGTCGAGCGCCCGGGTGAGGGCCTTGCAGCGCCCGAAGGCCGAGCGCTCCAGGCTCCCATGGAGCTCTTCGTGGAGCGCGTCCACGTCGCTCTCGAGCAGCAGGGACCGGGTTCGGTCGAGGCTCTCGACGAACAGCTTCGCCGCCCGCGCCCGCAGCTCGTCGGTGACCTGGCTTTGGGTGTAGTGGTTGACGACGAAGTAGCGAGACAGACGACCCAGGTCGTCACACTCTAGGGTTTTCGCAGAGGCAGCGGCGGGAAAGGCCGCGAACAGGAGAAACGCCCAGCGCATGCGCTCGATGGTCTCAGGTTCTGGCGATGAAGTCAGCGATCCTCGGTCTTTGCGACCGTTATACGAGGACGGCCCGCTCTACGACGCGGAGTCCGTTCATGTGGGCGGCGACACGGCCTTC
>CAYZFR010000028.1:0-28717 GCA_964477875.1 uncultured Myxococcales bacterium | reverse complement strand
CTCCCAGCAACGGCGCGCCCGCTCGGGGTCGCCGGCCAACCCATCCAGCAGCCGCGCCCGGACCCGCAGGGCGTCATCCCGAGAAGCGAGGCGCTCGGCCAAGAGCTTCGCCTGCTCGGGCGTACGGGCCCGCTCGACCAGGCGCTCGAGGTCGCGGGCATCTAGAGCGCCCTCTTCCAAGGCCTGCAACAAGACCGTCCAGGCCTCCTCCCCGTCCGGAGCCAAGGCGTCGATGCGAAGCGCCAGGGCCCGGCGCTCGGTAGTTCCGGAGGCGACCTCGAACCCTCGCTTCAGGACGCGCACCAGATCAGCGCTGCGTCCCTCGGCCTCGTAGTGCGGGGCCAGGAGGCGCGCCGCCTCCTCCGCGACCGGATGGTCGGCCTGCAAAAGCTCCTCTAGCCCCGCCACCGCCATCTGGTGGCCAGGCGACGACTCCAAGGCTCGCCCCAGGGCGGCGACCGCGCCCTCGAAGTCGCGGGCCCGCATCGAGGCCAGCCCTTCCCGGGCCCACAGGGCCGGTTGCTGGTCGTCGCTGGCCTGGTCCCGCCATCGTGCGAGGGCCTTGGCCAGCTCTCGATCTTTGTGCCCCGCCTGAAGCACTTCGGCCAACCGAGCGTGGGCCTCCATATCCGCCGGCGTGAGAGCCAACACCCGCCGGAAGGCCTCCGCCGCCCCTTCGAGATCTCCGAGGTGGCGCGCTCGGAGGTTGCCGAGCGCCGTCCCGAGCTGAGCCTGCAGCTGGGGCTCCTCCGCCGACTCCAGCCGCTGCTCGAGCAGCTCGGCCAGCTCCTCGTGGCGCTGCAAGGCGACCAGCAAGCGCTCCAGGCCCGCGAGGGCCGACGCAGAGCTGGGGTCCGCCTCCAGCGCTCGACGGTAGGCTTTCAGGGCTGGCTCGGGACGGTCCAGGGCCCCCTCCAAAATCTCGCCGAGGGCGACGCGGGCGCCCGCGGCTGCGCCGGGCGCCAGATCGGAGCGGCCGGCCACCCGCTCCAACAAGCGAGCCGCTCGCTCGTACTTTCCGCCCCGGTGGGCCAACTCGATGAAGTGGTCTCGAACCCCTTCATCGCTGGGATCGAGCTCCAGCGCGATGGCCAGATACTCGAAAGCGGGCCCGGTCTCGCCGAGGCGGACCTCGCTGAGGTGGGCCGCCCGAAGCCCGAGCTCTCGGCGTCGCGCCGGGTTGGACTCGTGCTGGATGAGCACCGACAGCATGGCGACCTGGCGAGCGTAGTCACCTTGATGGGCGTAGACCCGCTCCAACGCCCTCGCGATCGCCCCTGCCTCCACCTCCTGGGTGAGAAGCGCATTGAGCGCGCGGATGGTCTCGGGTCGGTCGGGTTGGCGCTCCAGAGCTTCGATGAATAACCCCACCGCTTCCTCGGGTCGGCCGAGGCGCTCCATGAGGAGGCGAGCCCGGCGAAGCTGAAGCTCGACCAGGGCTTCGGGCCCTTCGGCGATCCGCTCCCGCTTGGCGAGGATCGACTCCAGCGTCTCGGGATCGTCGGTTCGGGCGTAGAGCTCGTCCAGGGCCACCAAAGCCCCCACGTCCTCGGGATCGATGGCCAGGATCTGGCGATGGGCGGCGGCGGCCCGCTCGTCGTCGCCCAGCTCTCGGCTGTAGAGGTCACCGAGCCGCGAGAGGAGGAGGCGCTTTTCGGGGGCCTCGACCGCTCCTAGCCGCTGCTCCAAGACCTCGGCCAAGCCCCGCGGATCGTCCTGCTGCTGCAGCAGCTTCTCCAGCGCCACCTGGGAGCTCTCGTCCTGGGGCTCGAGCGCCAGCACGGCGCGGTAGCACCGGACGGCGTCGACCGGCCGCGGGAGCTGCTGGTCGAACAAGATCGCGGCGGCCCGGTAGAGCGCGGCCGAGTTCAGCTGGCGCGCCCCTTCCTCCAAGCCCTTGGCCACCGGCAGCAGGCGTTCGGTGCGGGCGCCCAGTCGGAGGAAATCCTGCCGCGCCTGATCGTCGGCCGGAAAGTGTTCGAAGGTCCGCCGGGCCACCGTGAAGGACTCTTCATCCCCCACGTCCTGAGCGACCTGTCGCATCTCGTCGAGGATCGCCCGGCGGCTGCCCAGGTCCGGCATGTACTCCAGGATGACTTTGAGGACGCCGAGCAGATGGGACAGCTCCGCGTCGTCTCGGTACAGCGCGCGCAGAGCGCTGGCAGCCGCCATGTGGGTGGGCCGGATGGCCATGACGGCCTCGAAGTGCGCCCGGGCCCGGCTGGAGTCGCCGAGCAGCTCGGCGCACATGCGGCCGAGCTGAAGGTGAGCCGACAGCTTCGTGTACTCGTCGGCGGCGCCGGCGATATAGCGCTCCAGAACCTCGGCCGCCTCGTGGGGTCGCTCGTCGTTTATCAGCAGCTTGACCACTGCGCCCACCGCCTCGCGATGGGCGGGGGCCAGGGCCAGCACCCGCTGGAAGGCGGGCAAAAGCTCCGCACCCGACGCCCCGTGGGCGGCCCGGAGTCGCGCCATCCGCAGCGCGAGCTCTGCCCGGGCGGTCGGTTCGGTGACGGCGGCCAGAAGCCGGTCGAGACGCTTTTCCAAGGCCGGGCTCGGCCCTTGGGACAGGGCCACCGCTTCAAAGAAGCGCATCGCCGCTTGGGCGCCGCCCACCATCACCGCCCGGTGAACCAGCTCATCGGCCTTGAGCGCGTCCTCCCCGTAGACGAGGTGAAGTTGGGCTGCCTCCACGTAGAGCTCGGCGGCGCGACTCTTCTCTCGGGTCTCCAGGCCGTGGGCGACGAGCTCCTGGGCGCGCTCGCGCCAGGTGGACTTGATGTCGGCCAGGGCGTCGAGCTGGGCGAGCGCCTGGGCGTCGCCCAGAGCTCGGGAACGCTCCAAACACTCCCGAGCGAGGGGATGAAACAGCGCCGCACCCACCAGGGCCTCGCCCAGCTGGCGCTGGGCTTCGGCCGTCTGGGCGCCGGCCGCCTCTCGCTGCTCCAGGATGCCTCGGCACTCCAGCCAGCGCTTCTCTCGAAACAGAAGCCGGAAGGCCCGATCCAAGAGCGGATCGAAATGTGGGTCGGCCTGATGCCCGCTGCGCAGGGCTCGAAGGGCCCGGTCGGTTTGTCCGAGCTTGTCGTCGACGAGGTCCGCCACGTCGAGGCAGGCCCGGGCCCGCTCCGGACCGACGCAGGCCTCGGCGACGCGCTCGCCCATCTCGGCCGCTTCCTCCCATCGGCCGCTCTGCCGCAGGAGCGCGAACAGCGCTCGCAGTGCAGCTAGATGGGTCGGGTCGGTGGCCACTACCCGATGGAAAAAACTCTCCGCCCGCCGACTTTGTCCGAGGCCAGACCAGATCTCGCCCGCCTCGAACCAGGCCCGCCGGCCGAGCTCGGCGGCCGGCGCCCGCTCGGCCGCGAAGGCGAGCAGCTTGGCCAGGCTCTCCAGCTCGCCGGCCTCCCGCAGCCGGGCCGAAACCGAGGACAGCGCCGCGGGATCGACCACCGCTCTGGGACCCAGGATCTCGGCCTTGGCGCGATCGATGTCCGAGGCGGTGGTCATTCTCTTGGACGATAGCCCTGGTCCGAAAGGGACAACAGCCCCCTGCTCCGTCCTCAGGACAGCGATTCTCTTCAGAAGGTGTACTTCAAGGTCGGGCTGACGGTGAGGGCGATCGGGGTGCCTTCGCTGGTGTAGACGTCGACTCCGGCGCTGAGCCCGATGGAGAAATGGCGGAGCTTGGTGAAGTGTTCGTAGGCGACGGCACCCGAGAGGAGACCGGCTTGTTCGGAGCTCGCGGTGTCGAAGACGACACCTCCGTCGGCGCGGATCCAGAGGAAGTCCCGCTGCGCGGTCAGCAAGGCGAGCTGCAGTCGTCCGATCGGACCGACGGAAAAAACCTGGTTGCCACGCCCTCGGAAGTTTCTGGCCGTCATCGCGGTTCCGACCCCAAGGGACAAAAAGGGAAGGAGGTCACCACCGAGGATGATGCGAAACGCGGGCCCGACGCCTTCGCCCCCGTCCGAGAGCACGCCGGTCCCCCCCATCTCGAGCTGCACGTGGACCCCCCGCTCCACCGCTTGGATGGACTGGGTTCTTCGGTCTTCCGCCAGGTCCTGGGCCTGCGCCGGAAAAGCGAGGAGCAGGAGGCACGCGATCAGGCTCGCCCGCACCCCGGCAAGCTGTCCTCATCCTGGGTCGAGGTCAAATGGACCACTCGTGCCATCGGCCCAGGGAGGCGGGCCCATGGACGCCCCAGAAACGACGCTCTGACGGATCGATCACCACCGCGGCATTGGTCGAGATGCCAGCGAAGCCTCGTCGATCGATCGACAGCTCTCCTCCTTCGGTGTCGGCGAGGAAACGACGCAGGTCGGAGCTACTCACACTTTCGACCCCCTGAAGCAGGGCCTCCATCCGTCCCGCTCGGTAGTGAGACGACGCCATGGGGGTGTTGCTGACCTGTAGCGCCTCGAGCTCGGTGCGCATGTGGTTGGTCTGGACGAGGGTGCGTCGGGTCCAGCGAAGGATGGAGCGACGACCGGTGCACTCCAGGCCTCCGGCCCGCCCGGCGTCTCCGACCCAATAAAAGTGCGCCCCCGCTCTGGGCGCATCCTCGACGAGGCCCGAGGCCTCTTCGGCCGTCGAGGCTCGCAGCGCGCGATGGATGACGTCGAGATAGCCGACGCCGGGCCGGTTGTCGGTGGCCCGCAGGTTGGTGGTCCCCACCGCCACTCCGTTCTCGTTGAGGCCGATCAGGCTCAGGCAACCGACGAGGGTCAGCGACAAGGTGCTCGGCCCTTCGGTCGGCCGGCGACGCACCAGGCGAACGAAAGGCATGTTGTCGGTGGCCAGGTCCCAGGTCTGGCCGAAAACGGCCCTCCCTTCGCTGGCCCGCTCTACCCCGACCAGGGCAGCGGTGCACGCCTCTTCACCTTCGAAGCCGAATGCGGCGATGTCGCGAACATCGGTGAGGGCGTTCATCGCCCACACCTCCTCCAGGCTCCGATTAGCTCCTTCGGCGATGCCACCGAGCTCGTCCCATCCGGCGGCGTCGAAGGCCTCGACCTTCGGCAGACAGCGGCGCGCGATGGCGAGCAGGTCCTCGCGCTGGAGGCGGCGACCTCCGTAGAGACGGGCTTGGGCCAGCGCGTTGCGGAAGCGCCGCTCGATGAGGTCTTGTACCTCGTCCCGGGTCGCTTCGCCGAAGGCCTGGCCCATGGCCCGAGGCGCTCCGGAAAGCTCGATCAGCTCCAGGCGCTCCCCCGCTCCCTCCGCGCTCACGCCGGCATGCTCCGATCGCTCTCTGCCCCGACCAAGCAAGATCTGGGCTTTCGAGCCTTCAGAAGCTGTTGCCGATCGAGAACTGGAAAAGCGGCGAGGTATCATCGGTGATGGGGCGACGGGTGAGCGGGAAGCCCCATTCGAAGCGGAGGGGACCGATGGGCGAAAACCACCGGAATCCAAAGCCGGTGGACCAAAACAACCCGCCGGGCAGGCTCGCATAGTCGAAGAAGCGAGGATCCTCGGGGCCGTAGGCCGAACCGCGGACGCGACCGTTCGCGTAGAAGAGGTTCTCATCCTGTCCAAAGGTGTTGCCCGCATCGATGAACACCACGCCCCTGATCCTCACCGCTTCCACGAGGGGGAACTCGAGCTCGAAGTTGGCGAGGAACTCCTTGTTGCCACCCTCGACGAAGACGAAATCACTGGCGAAGGGATCGACGGCCAGGCGACCGCCGGAGTTGGCCAGGGCCTGACGCTCCGGACCGATCGAGAAGGGTGGGTAGCCGCGGATGGACTGAATTCCGCCGAGGATGAAGTTCTCGGAGGGGGCGAACTGTCGGTCACTGTCGGGGTTCAACCAGCCGAGCCGAACCTGGAGCCGAGCGATGAGCTTCCAGATGACCGGATAATAAAAGCGCGTCGACACGCGCAGCCGCTGGAAGGAGCGATTATCGCTGGCGCCGAGGGCGTTGGCGGACACGTCGAGGGTGAGGGAATGGAACATGCCCTTGCTGGGAAACAGCCGGTCGTCACGGACGTCGTAGCTCATGATCGCCCGCAGCATCGAAATTCGTCCGCTGTTGTCGAGAGGCTGAAAGAGCGGCGTCTGGGTGTTGATGGCGTTCAGGAGCGCCTGCCCGGAATCGACGAACTCGAGCCGATAGCCGGCGCTGAAGCGGAGGTTCTCGTCGATGAAGTTGATCGGATGTCCGAACAGCACCTCTCCGCCTCGCGAGCTTCGAGCGAAGCTTCGAAAGCTCACGTCGGAGTTGAAGGCGTTCACGCTGAGCGACCACTCGGTGTCGAGGAAGTAGGGCTCGACGAAGCGGAAGTTGAAGAGCTGACGTATCTGGGAGATCGAAGCCGAGAGCTGGAAAGACTGACCGCGGCCCAGAAAATTCTGCTGCGCGATCTGGGCGGTAAAGATGAAATTTTCCAGGGACGAGAAGCCAGCCCCGACCTGGAACGTGCCGGTGCTTCGCTCCGTTACTTCCACCTCGACCTTCTGAAGACGATCGTTGGACCCACGACGGGTCCGGATGTCGACGCTCTCGAAGAAGCCCAAGGCCTGAATTCGCCGCTTGCTCAGCTCTCGTCGACTCGCGCTGGTGAGCTCCCCCTCGTAGATGCGCATCTCTCGCCGGATCACCTTGTCTCGGGTCTTGGTGTTTCCGACGATGTCGATGCGCTCGTAGTAGACGAGCTCGCCCTTGTCGATGTCGAAGGTCAGGTCGATGGTCAGGTCTTCTCGGTCGACCTGGGTCAGCGGCGTGATGTTCGCGTACGCGTAGCCGTCGTCTTCATAGCGAGACTTGAGGCGCTCCAGGTCTCGACTGAGCACGCTGCGGGAGAAGATCTGGCCCGGCTCCGAGGCCAAACGCTCGAGGAGCTCTTCCCTCTCCTCAATGAGATCGCCGGACACGTCGAGCTCGCCGATCGAGTACTGCTCCCCTTCCTCGATGCGGATGGTGATGTAGATGAAGCGACGGTCGGGGGAGATCTGGATGTCGGGCTGCTCGACTCGAACGTCGACGTAACCCTCGTCCAGGTAGCGGCTCGAGATGCGGAGGAGGTCGATCTCGAAGGCGTCCTTTCGATACTTGCCTGCTCCGGTGAGGAAGGAGAGCAGATCACCCTCCCGGGTCTGCAGCCCCGTCCGCAGCGTGGCATCGTCGAAGGCGCGATTGCCCACGAAGCGGATGGAGCGGACCTGCACCTTGGCCCGCTCGTCGATCACGAAGACCACGTCGACCTGCTGCTCTCCGACCTCCCGAAGCTCGTATTCGATCTCGGCGAGATAGAAGCCCTTCTCCAAGTAGAGGTCCTTCACCTTCTTCAGGTTGGCCCGCAGTTTGGACTCGTCGAGGATCGTGAAGGGGCGGACGTCGATGACGTCCTTGATGTCGTCGGAGGAGACCTTTTGGTTCCCCTCGATCAGACTCTTCCGAATGGCCGGTTTCTCGGCCACGACGTAGGTCAGGACCACCCCTTCCGAGCCGGAGCGGGCGAAGACCTGAACGTCTTCGAAGAAGCCCATCTGGTAGATGGCTTCGACGTCCTTTCGCACCTGGTCGGCCCGAAAAGGCTCGCCCTCTTTCGAGGCCAGCACCGCTTCGACGGCGGTGGGCTCCACCCGGACCAGGCCCTCGAAGACAAGGTCGGACAGGGTTTCACCCTCTAGGCTCGCCTGACCGAACGCGGCAGGGACCCCTGGCAGCAGAGTGAGGAGGGCCCCCAAAACGACGCGACGTGCGGCGGCGGGCATGATGCTCGGTGCAGGACCCATCCCGCGACGGGCGCGTATAACAGGATGAGGAGTCGAATCCTATGACGAAATCCGCCCGTCCCAGGGAGGACCGGCCGGCGTGAGCGCCGTCGCGGCCCGCCCCTGGATGCGGATGGAGACGTTCAGCTGCCGCCTATCGCAGGCTGACGTTCAAGCGACCTTCCTTCACCGTCACCGAGGCGGTGCGGGGCTCTCCCGTGCTCTGGATGAGAGCGGTGGCGAGGGGGTCGCCCAACTCGGTCTGGATCACCCGCCTCAGCGGCCGGGCGCCGAACTTTGGATCGTAGCCTGCTTCGGCCAGCCACGCGAGCGCCTCCTCGCTGAGCTCCAGCTCGATCTCCCGGTCGGCGAGACGGCGCCTCAGCTGCTCGAGCTGAATGGGAACGATGGCCTTCATGTCCTCCCGGCTCAGCCGGTCGAACACGACCACGTCATCGATCCGGTTCAGAAACTCGGGCCGGAAGAAGTTCGCCACCACTTCGCGCACCTTGCCCTTCGCCCGCTCAGCGTCGGTCTCGTCGAGCAGGTGCTCGGAGCCGAGGTTCGAGGTCATGACGACAATGGCGTTGCTGAAATCGACCGTCCGGCCCTTGCCGTCGGTGAGCCGACCGTCGTCCAGCACCTGAAGGAGCACGTTGAACACGTCGCTGTGGGCCTTCTCTACCTCGTCGAGGAGGATCAAAGAGTAGGGGTGCCGGCGCACCGCCTCGGTGAGACGTCCGCCCTCATCGTGACCCACGTAGCCCGGAGGCGCGCCGATCATCCGGGCCACCGAGTGCTTCTCCATGTACTCGGACATGTCGATTCGAACCACGCGCTGCTCGTCGGCGAACATGAACTCGGCGAGCGCCTTGGCGAGCTCGGTCTTTCCAACGCCGGTCGGCCCCAGGAACAGGAAGCTGCCGATGGGCCGCCTTGGATCCTTCAAGCCGGCCCGGGCCCGACGGACGGCGCGAGACACGCTCCCTACCGCGTCCTCCTGTCCCACCACCCGGCGCTGGATGAGGTCCTCCATCGCCCTGAGCTTGTCGGCCTCGGCCTCCAACATCTTGCTCACCGGCACACCGGTCCAGCGGGCCACCACCTCCGCGATCTCACGGTCCGTCACCTCGTCCTTGAGGAAGGCGCTGTGCTTGGAGATCTCTCGTAGCCGCTCCTCGGCCTCGTCGAGCTTCTTCTTCGCCTCGGGGATGAGCCCGTGGGTCCGCTCGAAGGCGGCGTCGAGGTCACCGCGCTGATAGGCCTGGGTCTCTTCGATCTTGAGGCGCTCCAGCTCCTCGCGCGCCGCTGCCCGGGCCTGATGGGCGTCCTTCTCGGTCTGCCAGCGAGCCTTCATGGCCTTGGCCTTCTCCTCCAGCTCGGCGATCTCACGCTGTGCGTCGGCAAGGCGCTCCTTTGCCCCCTCGTCCCGCTCCAGAGCCTTTTGCTCGACCCGAAGCTGAAGGAGCTTTCGTTCCACCTCGTCGATGGGCTTGGGCAAGGAGTCGATCTCGATCCGAAGAGAGGACGCGGCCTCGTCGACGAGGTCGATGGCCTTATCGGGCAGGAAGCGGTCGGAGATGAAGCGATCCGACAGCTGCGCCGCCGCCACCAGGGCGCTGTCGCGGATCTGGATCCGGTGGTGGACCTCGTAGCGCTCCTGCAGACCCCGCAAGATTGCGATGGTCTCCTCGACGCTGGGAGGCTCGACCATGACCGGCTGAAAACGCCGCTCCAAGGCCGCGTCTTTTTCGATGTGCTTGCGATACTCGACGATGGTCGTGGCGCCGATGCAGTGGAGCTCACCCCGGGCGAGGGCGGGCTTGAGCATGTTGGACGCATCCATCGAGCCCTCGGCCGCGCCGGCCCCGACGAGGGTGTGGATCTCGTCGATGAAGAGGATGATCTGACCTTCGCTCCCTGCGATGTCGGCGAGGACCGCCTTCAGGCGCTCCTCGAACTCTCCACGATATTTTGCTCCCGCGACCAGCGCCCCCAAATCGAGCATGACGAGACGCTTGTCGCGGAGACTCTCGGGGATGTCCCCGGCCGCGATCCGCTGGGCGATGCCCTCCACGATCGCCGTCTTTCCCACCCCCGGCTCACCGATCAGGACCGGGTTGTTCTTTCGACGCATGGACAACACCTGGATGGTACGACGCACCTCCTCGTCCCGACCGATGACGGGATCGAGCTTGCCGGCCTTCGCCTTTTGGGTCAGGTCGCTGCAGTACTTCTCGAGGGCATTGAATTGGGCGTCCGGGTCGTCGGTCTGGATGCGGGCGTTGCCTCGCAGACCCTTCAGGGCCTCCAGGACGCTGGACCGGTTCAACCCCGTTCCGTCCAGGGCGCCGGTCTCGATACCGCCCAGGATGAAGTGCTCGGCCGAGACATAGGCGTCGCTCAACGAGGCCGCCGCCTTCTCGGCCTCGCCCATCAGGTGCTGCAGTGAATCGCCGAGGAAGAGCTGGCCGGCCCCCGCCCCGCTGACCTTGGGCAGCTTCTGCAGGTCTTGGTCGAGCTTGCGATCCACCGCCTGCCGGTCCACGCCGACGCGGTCGAGGACCGAGGGCCCGAGACCTTCCGCGTCCCTGAAGATCGCGAGCAGAAGGTGCGCGGCCTCCAGGCTCTGGTGCTGGCGGCGACGCCCTTCGCTTTGGGCTTCCTGCAGGGCTTCACGGGACTTGACGGTCAATCGCTCGATGTTCATTCGGTTCTCCTCGTCTCCAGTAAGCTAAGACCGCTAGCAGGCGCGTCAATTTTACCCGCTCTGGTTGACGAGGCCGCGTCCGTGCTTAGCTCGGGCGGTGCGCGATCTGTTCGAGACGGCCAGACCGGACCCCGAGGCACCGCTGGCCGAGCGCATGCGTCCCCGCACCCTGGACGAGGTCGTCGGTCAGACCCAGCTCGTCGGACCGAAAGGCATCCTGCGCCGCATGGTGGATGGGGGCCGGGTTCCCTCCTGCGTCCTGTGGGGGCCGCCAGGAGTCGGAAAGACCACCCTCGCCCGCCTGCTCGCCGGCCCCGATACGGACTTCGTCCCCATGTCGGCCGTGCTCTCGGGCGTGGCCGACCTACGCAAGGAGCTGGAGCGAGCCAAGCAGCGCCGACGGGACTTGCGCCGGAGCACGATGCTCTTCGTCGACGAGATCCACCGCTGGTCCAAGTCCCAGCAGGACGCCCTCCTTCACGCCGTCGAGCAAGGCGTCGTGACCCTGATCGGCGCGACCACCGAGAACCCTTCTTTCGAGCTGAACTCCGCCCTCCTGTCTCGGCTCCGGGTCTTCGTTCTCCGCGGCCTGGACGAAGAAGATCTCCTCGGCCTGCTGAAGCGCGCCCTCGCCGACCCCGAGCGCGGGGTGCGAGGAGAAGCCGAGGAGTCGGTCCTCCGAACACTAGCCGGGGCGTGCCACGGAGACGCCCGCAAGGCTCTCAACGGCTTGGAGGTCGCCGCCAGGGACGCCGAGGGACGGCCCCTCACCCGGGAGGACGTCAAGGAGGCCCTCCAGCACCGGGGGCTCCTCTACGACAAGGACGGCGACGAGCACTATGCGGTCGTATCCGCCTTCATCAAGTCGATGCGGGGATCGGATCCGGACGCGGCCGTCTACTACCTGGTCCGCATGCTCGAGGCCGGCGAGGAGCCTCGCTTCTTGCTTCGCCGAATGATCATCTTCGCCAGCGAGGACGTCGGCCCGGCGGATCCGAACGCCCTCGTGGTGGCGACAGCGGCCCTGCACGCCTTCGAGCTGGTCGGCCTGCCAGAGGGCGTATTGCCCATGACTCAGGCCGCCGCCCATTTGGCTTCGGCGCCGAAGAGCAACGCCGTCTTGAAGGCCTACGGCGCTGCCCGCCGTCTGGTCAGGGAGCGGGGCGCGGAGCCGGTCCCAGACAAGCTCAGGAACGCGACCTCGGGTTTGTCCCGGATGCTCGGTCACGGGAAAGGGTACAAATACCCCCACGATGTGGGCGGGCTCGCCGAGGGCGAAACCTATCTGCCCGACGCCCTGGTGGGCACCTCGATCTGGCCCCGAACCCCCGCCGCCGACGAGGGCGAAGACCAAGACGAATCCTAGTCAGCTATTGCAGGACTACTCGATCACCCGCTGCTGGAGCAGCTCCGAGAGGATCCGCACCGTGTCCAGGCGGGGCATGCCGGACAGGGCGACGAGGTCCTCGAAGGTCACGCTGCCGTCGATTTGGGACAAGATGAAGCCGGCCCGATGGTTGAGGTTGAGCCAGATGATCTCTTCCTCGCTGACGTTGACCTTGGGGACGCGATCGAAGTCGCCGATCTTGGACTCGAACATCCGCATGAGCTGAGAGCGAGCCTCCGCCACCATGCGACGCGCCTCCTCCTCCTTCATCGCCTCCTGGTTGTCCTCCAGGAGGTTCAGTACACCTTGAAAATCGTGAAGCTGAGCTTTGTCCCGGGCCAGCTGAAGCGCGTCGACCTCGGACTCGAACTCCAGATCGCCGGTGGCCTTGAGGAAGTCGACGATCTCGCTCGGCGTCTCGGGGTAGCGATCGAAGTAGGCCTCCCGGTCCAACTCGGGGAGCGGAGTGGGGTCGGCTACCGCGTCGAAGGCGCCCTCGTCGCTCACCGTGAGGGGCCTGGTGACGGCAGGGCCCGCATCCCAGGGGTTGGGCTCGTCCTGCGGCCGTCCCATCGTCTCCACGTCACCGGAGGGTGCGTCGGTGGCGAAATCGAGCGGGTCTTGAGCGTTGGGGTTGGTGGCGTCGTCCACCATCCAGGAGATGCTGCGCCAGGAGCCGGTCTGTCCTCGCGGGAGCCCCGGGTCGAAGCCGGGCTCGTCGGGCAGATCGCTGGCCGCGTCGGGGAGGACCGGCTCATCGGGCAGCTCATCGACCTGAGCCAGGTTCGGAAGCGTGGGGTCCAGCCCCCGGGAGCGCTCCGGCGACGCCGGTGACGAGGGCTCGGGAGCCCCGAAAGGCGACGGGGCCGACGGAGCCGCCCAAGACGAGCCCTTGTAGCCCGTGGAGGTGCTCTCCTCCAGCAGTCGCAGACACTGGACGATCCGCTCGTTGCCGGGGTCCAGCTCCAACCCCCGGTCCCACCACGCCCGGGCCGCTTCGAGGTCGCTGCGGCCGAACCAGTACATCCCGTTCTCGATGCACTGCTCGAGAGTGGGCTGGTCTTCGGACACCGTCCTCAGTCCTCCTCGGGCGGGTCTTCGTCCATCTTTTCACGCACCCCCCGGAGCATCTTGAGGGTGCGAGAGAGGGCGTCCTCGTCGTCTTTCCTGAACGAGCCCTTCCCTTCGACGAAGTCCCGAGCTGCCTTGATCTTCGCGTCGGCCTTGGCCAACGCCTCCTTGCCGAAATCGGAGCCGCTCATGAAGTCCCGGACCTCGGGCAGAACCTTGTCGATGTCTCGAAGCATTCCGCTGACGTTGGCCCGCATCTTGGCGGAGGCGTCGTCTTCCCGTGTCGCGACGGCGTATTCCTGCGCCTCCTCGGCCATGCGGCGGATCTCCTCCTCGGTGAGGCCCGAGGTAGCGGTGACGGTGATGCTCTGCTGCAGCCCCGTGTCGAGATCCTTGGCCGACACCGAAACGATGCCGTCGGCCGAGATCTCGAACGTGACCTCCACCTCCACCACACCCCGCGGTGCCTCCCGAAGGCCCGAGAGGATGAACTCGCCCAGAAGCTCGTTGTCCTCCGCCCGCTGGCTTTCACCCTGAAAGACCATGATCCGGACCGAGGTCTGATTGTCGCGAACGGTGGTGAAGACGTGGCTGGCGCTGGTGGGAACGGTGGTGTTTCGCTCGATGATGGTCTGGAAGTAGCCCCCTACGATCATGATGCCCAGGTTGTGGGGCGTGACGTCCAGGAGCAGCACGCTGCTTCGGTCGTCGAGGAGCGAGGCGCCTTGGACCGCCGCACCGAGGGCGACCACTTCGTCCGGGTTGACCGAGCGGCTCGGCGCGAGCCCGAAGAACCCCCGGACCATCTCCTGCAGCTTCGGGGTCCGGGTCTGGCCGCCGACCAGGAGTACGTCGTCCAGGTCCTTCTTGTCGATGCCGGCGTCTTTGAGCGTCTTTTCGCAGATCTGGATGCACCGCTCGCTGAGATCGATGACGAGGTCTTCGAACTTCTCTCGGTTCAGCGTCTTCTGAAGGTGGAGGGCGTCGTTCTTGCCGGTCGAAATGATGAAAGGCAGATTGATCTCGGTCTGTGGTGCGTTCGAGAGCTCTATCTTCGCCTTCTCCGCCGCGTCCCGAATCCGCTGGAGCGCCATCCGATCCTTGCGGAGGTCGATCTTGTGCTCTTTCAAAAAGCCGAACACCAACCACTCGATGATGCGATTGTCGAAGTCTTCGCCGCCCAGATAGGTGTCGCCGGCGGTGGCCATGACCTCGAAGACACCGGAGCCGATCTCCAGGATCGAGATGTCGAATGTGCCGCCCCCAAGGTCGAAGACGGCGACTGTTCGCTCGATGTTCTTGCCGTATCCGTAGGCGAGGGCAGCGGCGGTGGGCTCGTTGATGATCCGGACCACTTCGAGCCCCGCGATCCGTCCCGCATCCTTGGTCGCCTGACGCTGGCCGTCGTTGAAGTAGGCCGGCACCGTGACCACGCACTTGACGACATCGGCCTCCAAGTACTGCTCGGCGATGAGCTTCATCTCGCCCAGGATCATGGAGCTGACCTCGGGAAGGCTGTAGACGGTGTCCCGAAGCGAGATCCGAACGTCGTGGTGGGGGCCCTCGATCAGCTGGTAAGAGCAAGTCTCGAGAGCTGCGGCTACGGCCGGCGAGTTCCATTTCCGGCCGATGAGGCGTTTGGAAGCGTACACCGTGCCCTCGGGGTTGGTGATGGCCTGCCGCTTCGCGATGTGGCCGATGAGGCGACGTCCACTCTCGGCCACCGCCACGATGGACGGCGTGGTGCGGTAGCCGGCGCGATTCGGGACGACCTTGGGGACGCCCTCCTCCACCACCGCCACGCAGGAGTTGGTCGTTCCGAGATCGATGCCGATGATGGGTTCGCTGGGCAAGAGTAGACTCCGATGCGCTTCAGAAGGGCCAGCGAAGCTTTTTGAGCAGCTTCTTGGCCTCAGCGTGGTTGGGCTTGAGCTCCAAACTCTTCTCGAGCCACTCGACCGCCTTCTTCTTCATGCCCTTCTTCGCGTAGCACAGGCCCAGGCTGAAGTGGCTCTCGGGATCCCTCGGACAGACCGCCACTGCCCTGGCCGCCAGTCGAGATGCCTCCGCCAGGTCTCCCTCCCCATCTCCGCCGTAGCATAGACAGTAGGCCCGCCCTCGCAGCGCGGCGCAGTTGTCTGGGTCCACGTCCAGCGCCCGTCCGAAACACTCGATCGCCTGATCCCACTTGAGTTGGGTCATCGCGCTCTGACCCCGTTTGATCCAGGGCTCGCTGCGCTGCTTGGCGGTGGAGGCTTCAAGATTCGACACCTTGCCCTTCAAGGTCTCGTTGTTGGGATCGTAGGCCAGAGCCAGGCGAGCCTTCTCCAGCGCCGCCGACAAGTCTCCCCCCGACTCCAGGTCTTGGGACAGGCTCCGCAGCTCATCGGCCCTCTCGAGCTTCTTCCGGATCGGGTTGCGGCGGCGCCGGCGCTCGACCGCCTCCTTCTCCCTCTTCGCCTCCCGGGCCTCTTTGCGCTTGCGGGCCCGCATCTCCGCCAGGTCCTCGGGGTCGACCACCAGGTGCCCGTGCTGCTGGTCGTACTCCGCTTTCAGCTTCTCGTTCCCGAGCACGCGCCTCGACTCCTGGAGCGCCTTGAAGATGTCCTGCAGCAAGCGACCGAAGGGCCCCTTGTTGCCTTTGAAGCGGTCCGGGTGCCACTCCATGGAGCGCTGCCGGAACGCCTCCGTGATCTTGGCCTTGTCGTCGCGACGTCGGACCCGCAGCAGCTCGTAGTGGGTCAGAGAGCCCAGCTTGGTGTGGGTGTAGATGATCCGCTTGCGCTGCGCCACGTCGAGATCGCACTCGGCGTTCATGAGGTGGGCCGGGAAGAGAAAGTCGCCGTAGTCGGCGTCCGTGCTCTGCTTGGGACCTTCACCCAAGCGCTCGACCAGCCCTCGGGCCACCAGAGAGCTGAGGATGGGCTGCACTTGCCTGGCGGGAAGACTGGTGATCGTCGCGATGTCCGAGACCGAAAGCGCGGTATCCTGAATGCTGACCGCGACCCGGCCCTCTTCCATGGTCAAGTCGACCCGATCCAGCTTCACACCCTGCACGAGCCTATATCGGTGCCCTGTGTCTTTCATGGGCGCCGCCGAGCCCGCGAGAATCATCGATCAGAGTTTCCACGCTCATGACGGGAGGTCAAGCCGCTGGCCTTCCGGTCGGCGGACCCACATCTCCCGACAGACGGCCCACCATCACCGCTCGAAAAGCGCCTGCAGGCTCTCTTCGACCGCCCCCAAGGCCTGCTCGACGTGGCTGGCCTCCAAGATCAGCGGGGGCAGCATGCGCAGGGTCTTAGGACCCGCCACGTGCACGAGGACGCCCCGCTCGCGGGCCTCCTTCACGACCGCCTTGGCGTCGAAGGGCAGCTCATCCCGAAGCTCGGCCCCCAGCATCAGGCCTCTGCCCCGCACCTCGGCGAAGCAGCCTCGACGCGCGTTCAGGGCCTGCAGCCCAGACAACAGCTCCACTCCTCGGGCCCTTGCGTTCTCCATCAGGCCTCCGCGGACGGCCTCCAGAACGACCAGCGCCCCCGCGCAAGCGAGGGGACTGCCTCCGTAGGTGGTGCCGTGGGTCCCGGGCTGAAGGGCCTCGGCTAACTCGGCCCGGGCCACCAAGGCCCCGAGCGGCAGCCCGCCCCCGACGCCCTTGGCCAGCGCCATCAGGTCGGGACGGATCCCCGACGCCATGTACGCGAACATCTCACCCGTCCGCCCGACCCCGGCCTGGACTTCGTCAGCGATCAGCAGCGCGCCGGCGTCGTCACAGCGTCTACGCAGAGCCTGCAGGTAGTCGACGGGGACCGGTCGGACGCCGCCCTCTCCCTGGATCGGCTCGACCAGGACGGCCGCCGTTCGGGGGCCGACGAGCTCCGCTGGATCCTGGCCGATCCGGCCATATACGAAACCCTCAGGCAGCGGTCCAAAGCCCTCATGGTACTTGGGCTGGGCGGTGGCGGTGAGGGCCCCCATGGTCCGCCCGTGAAAGGAGTTGGTGAAGCTGACGATCTCGTTCCGCTCCGGATCCTTAAGCCACTGATGGCGCCGGGCGAGCTTGATGCAAGCTTCGTTCGCCTCTGCGCCCGAGCTGCAGAAGAACACCTTGTCGCCGAAGCTGAGCTCGACCAGGGCCTCCGCCAGCTCGATGCTCGGACGATTCCAATACAGGTTGCTGGCGTGCAGAAGCTTGCCGGCCTGAACTCGCACGGCCTCCACCAGCGCGGGATGATTGTGTCCGAGAGCGCTGACCGCGATCCCGGACACCATGTCCAGGTACCGGCGTCCCTCGCTGTCCCAGACCCAAACGCCCTCCCCTCGGTCGAGGACGATCGGCGCCGGCCGATAGTTGGGCGTCATCACGGCCTGGCCCCGTTCGATCAGCGGATCCATGGGGCGAGGCTACAAGACGAAGCGGGACAGGTCTTCGCTTTCCAGGGCTGGTGCGAGGCGCGACCGGACCATGGCCTCGTCGACGTTCACCGTCGTACCGCCGCGCTCGGGGGCGTCGAAGGAGATCTCCTCCAGCAGCGTCTCCAGGACGGTGTGGAGGCGACGCGCACCGATGTTCTCGAGCGTTTGATTGGCGCGGGCCGCCACCTCGGCGATGGCGTTCACAGCGCTCTCCTCGAAGTGAAGGTCCACGCCCTCGGTCTTCATCAGAGCGGCGTACTGCTTCACCAGGGAGTTCTTGGGCTCGGTGAGGATCCGAATGAAGTCCGCCTCCTTCAGACCAGCGAGCTCCACTCGGATCGGAAAGCGTCCCTGCAGCTCCGGGATCAGATCCGAGACCTTGGCGGTGTGGAATGCGCCCGCGGCGATGAACAAGACGTGGTCGGTCGAGACCCGCCCGTACTTGGTGGTGATGGTGCTCCCCTCGACGATCGGGAGCAGGTCTCGTTGAACGCCCTCGCGGGAGACGTCGGGCCCCCCCTTGCCCCCTCCGGCGGCGGAGGTAGCGACCTTGTCGATCTCGTCGATGAAGACGATGCCGCTTTGCTCGGCGAGCTGCAGCGCATCTCGCTGGACCTGATCCATGTCGATTCGCTTGTCGACCTCTTCGTCGATCAGGATCTCCCGGGCCTCGGCGACGGTGGTCTTGCGCCGCTTCTTGGGGCCGCCCTTCTGGCCGCCCCCCATCAGGTCCTGGAGCTGAAAGACCATGTCCTGCACGCCTTCGGCGCTGAAATTCTGAACGGTGGACATCGGGGAGCGTGCGCTGACCTCGACCTCGACCGTTCGGTCTTCGAGCTTTCCTTCCCGGAGCATGCGCCGAAAGGTCTCACGAGTCTTTGAGTGGCTCTCGGCCTCTCCGACCTTGGCCTCGAAGCCCTTTCCACCCGAGGTCTCGGGCAGCAGCAGATCGAGGAGCCGTTCCTCGGCCGCCGACTCCGCCGGCGCGCGGACGTGGGCTTGGGCCTCCTCTCGGGTCAGGTTGACCGCGGTCTCGACCAAGTCGCGGATCATCGACTCCACGTCCCGGCCCACGTAGCCGACCTCGGTGAATTTCGAGGCCTCGACCTTCACGAAAGGCGCCTTGATGAGCCGAGCGAGGCGCCGGGCGATCTCCGTCTTCCCCACCCCGGTCGGACCGACCATCAAGATGTTCTTGGGGACGATCTCGTCCCGCATCTCTTCCGGCACCATGCGCCGCCGCCAGCGGTTGCGCAGGGCGACCGCGACCGCACGCTTCGCCCGGTCCTGCCCCACGATGTAGCGATCGAGTTCCCCGACCGTCTCGCGAGGGGTGAAGGATCGCCGCCAGGATTCGTTCATGACTCCAGGCTCTCCACCGTGACGTTCCGGTTGGTGTAGATGCAGATGTCGGCCGCGATCTCGAGGGAGCGTTGGACCACCTCGGCCGGCGAGAGCTGACTCTCTTGGACCAGGGCCCGGGCGGCGGCGAGGGCCATGGGGCCCCCGCTGCCGATGGCGCAAACCCCGTCCTCGGGCTCGACGATGTCGCCGGTGCCGGACAGGATGAGGGTCAAGTCCGCATCGGCCACCGCGAGCATGGCCTCTAGCCGCCTCAGGTAGCGGTCGGTCCGCCAGTCCTTGGCCAGCTCGACCGCCGAGCGCATCAGCTGGCCGTTGTAGCCGGAGAGTTTTTGCTCGAAGCGCTCGAACAGCGTGAAGGCGTCGGCCGTCGAGCCCGCGAAGCCGGCCAGGACGCTGCCCTCGTGCATGCGCCGCACCTTTCGGGCGTTGGACTTCATGACCGTCTGGCCGAAGCTGACCTGGCCGTCTCCGCCCATCGCCACCTTGCGGCCGGATCGCACGCAGACGATGGTCGTCCCGTGGAGCTCCATCCCTCGTTCCTCGGGTAGGCGAGGCGGAGCGTCAAGTATTGGTCATCGACCCGTACCCGCGCCGAAGGGATGAGCCTGGTCGTAGGCCGCGCGCAGATGGTCGACGGACACCGCCACATAGCGCTGGGTGGTGCTGGAGGAGGCGTGGCCGAGCATCTCCTGAATGGCGCGAAGATCCGCCCCGCCCTCCAGGAGGTGGGTGGCGAAGCTGTGGCGGAGCATGTGGGGGGTGACCCGCCGGCCGAGGCCGATCTCGAGCACCCGGCGATGGAGCCGCCGCCGGAGGGTTCTGTCCGACATCCGCTGGCCGGGGCGACTGGTGAACAGCGGTCCTCGACTCGGTCCCCCTCTCGAGAGCCAGTTCTGCAGCGCCATCTTGGCCTTTCGCCCGAAAGGAACGAGGCGCTCCTTGCCTCCCTTGCCGCGCACCCGGACCTCCCCTCGGGCCAGATCCAGATCCTCGACGTTCAACCCGACCAGCTCCATGGCGCGCAGACCGGCGCCGTAGGCGAGCTCCAAGATGGCCAGATCACGCCGCGCGATCGCCGTATCACCCCAGGCCACGTCGAGCAGCCCGACCGCCTCGTCGGGGGTGAGGTTTCGCGGCAGCCCCGCCGTGACCTTCGGCCGACTCAGCTCCAGGCTCGGATCTCTTTCGCAGCCTTCTCGGCGTACGCACCAGCGCCCGAAGGACCGAAGCGCGGACAGCTTCCGGGCTCGGGTCCGGGCGCTCCAGTCCTCGCCGAGATCGTCCAGGACATCGCGCAGGTCCTCGGGGTCGACCTCGTCCCATCGCTTCGCCTCCGTGAGCCGGCTCAGGATCGGCCGCAGATCGCCCGCGTAGGCCCGAAGCGTGTTCGGCGAGAGCCGGCGCTCGTGCTCGAGGTGGGCGAGGAAGCGAAGCAGGACGGCTTGCACCGTCTCAATCTACAGCGCCGCGGCCGCCTTGTCACATTGGCGTCCGGTGCCGGGCGCCAGGAGAGGCCCTCGGGCCGTCCACCAGGCCCGGCAGGCGGCGATGGCCCGCTCGCCCATCATCCGCTTCCGCTCCGCCTTCTTCGCGCGAACCTTCAGGCGCGGGACCATCCCCCAGTGCACATTGCTGGGCACGTGCCGATCGTCGATCCGGTCCGCGCCCAGGACGTGGCGATGCAGCGCTCCCAGGGCGCTCTCGGGCGGCGGCAGCGAGGACGGCAGCCCCGCCCGCTCTCCGAGCATGATCATGGCCAGGTTGAGCCCGCAGGCCGTCGACTCGACGTAGCCCTCCACACCCGTGATCTGACCTGCGAAGCGGAGGTGAGGTGCGCTCTTCAGTCGGAGCCCCTCATCGAGCAGACTCGGTGAGTCGATGTAGGTGTTGCGGTGAATGGAGCCAAAGCGCAGAAACTCGGCGCTGTGTAGGCCAGGGATCTGGCGGAAGACCTCCTTTTGCGCACCCCACTTCATCCGGGTCTGAAAGCCGACCATGTTGTACGCGGTCTCTTCGGCGTTCTCTGCCCGTAGCTGCACCACCGCGTGGGGCCATCGGCCCGTCCGAGGATCGTCCAGACCCACCGGCTTCATGCAGCCATAGCGGAGGGTTTCGGGCCCGCGGGCGGCCATCACCTCGATGGGCAGACAGCCCTCGAAGAAGCGCTCCTCTTCGAAGTCTCGGGGTGTCACCTTCTCCGCCGCGCGTACGGCCTCGAGGAAGCCTTGGTAGGCGGCCTCGTCCATTGGACAGTTGAGATAGTCGGCTGTCCCTTTGCCCCAGCGGCTCGCCTCGAAGACGAGGTCCCGGTCCACGCTGTCGGCGGCGATGATGGGCGCGATGGCGTCGTAGAAGTACATCTTCTCGGCGCCGGTGGCCCGAGCGATGGCTCGGGACAGCGCCTCGCCGGTCAAGGGCCCGGTGGCGACCACGGTCTCGCCGCTCTCGGGCAGGGAAGTGACCTCTTCCTCCACGATCTCGATGTTCGGCTGGAAGTGCAGGCGCCGGGTGATCTCGGCGGCGAAGCGCTCCCGATCCACGGCCAGGGCGCCCCCCGCGGGGACGGCGCAGGCGTCGGCGACCTCCATGATCTCGGAGCCGAGGACCCGCATCTCCTCCTTGATCGCCCCGACCGCGTTGTCCAAAGACGCGGCTCGAAAGGAGTTCGAACAGACGAGCTCGGCGAAGTCTTTGCTCACCTGGGCGGGGGTCGGGGCGCGACGCTTCTTTTCGAAGATGCGGACCGGCACGCCCCGCTTGGCGAGCTGCAGGGCGAGCTCCGAGCCGGCCAGCCCTGCGCCGATGATGCTGACGCTCATCCACCGAAGCCTGCGGCAGGCCATCGAGCTCGGCAAGGACCCTGCGTCCTTCCGGCTCGGCTCTGCCCAAATCCTTCCCTTGGGCCGGCAGGCTTGCCCCGTCGCCGGTCCGGACCGAGCCTGAGGGGATGAACGCTCGGACCCTCGCCCCTTCCGACCCGAGCTACCCACCGCGGCTGCGGTTGCTCGCCAAACCGCCAGCTCTGGAGTGGATGGGCCCGGATCTCGACGCGCCCGTCCTCGCCATCGTCGGCAGCCGCCGGGCCCCGCCCGAGGCCCTGCGCTTCGCCCGCCAGCTCGCGGGCTGGGCGGCGAAGAGCGGCGCGCTGGTCCTTTCTGGCGGCGCAATCGGCATCGACGGCGCCGCCCACGAAGGGGCCCTCGACGCCGGAGGGCAAACGGCGGCCGTCCTCGTCGGTCCGCTCGCATCCCCGTCTCCAGGGCGTCATCGGGCCCTCTTTCGACGCATGCTGGCCGAAGGCGGCAGCCTCGTCGCCCCCGCCGATTTGGCCCGATGCCGGGCCGCCTTCGTCCAGCGCAACCTGTACGTCGCCGCCCTCGCCGACCACGTCCTCGTCGTGGCCGCTGCGACCCGCTCCGGGAGCCTCGAGACCGGACGGCACGCGCTCCGACTGCAACGCCCGCTGTGGGTCGTCCCTGGCGCCCCGTGGCAGTCGGAGTTCGCGGGCTGTCTGGAGCTCGTGCGAGAGGGCGCTCAGGTCCTCACTCGACCCGACGATCTCACGGCCCCGATGGGGCTTACGCCCCCGAAGCCGGTCGCCGAGGCCTGCCCTCGCCGAGCCTGGCTCCATGAGCGGGGCGAAGCCTTCCCCGAAGACTTGGCTCTCGCTTTCGGCTTGACCCCGGCCGAAGTATTCCGATGGTCCAGTCGCGAAGAGCTGGCCGGCCGCCTCCGCCGCACCCCTCGAGGCCGACTGGCGCTGGTGTGAGCAGCACCTGGCAGCGGACCTAGGGGGGTGCTGAAAAACGGCTTCACCCGTCTGACTGGCGGTCTTTCCGTGGAACGCTCCGGACGGCTCCGCCTCTCATCGGTTGCTGATGCCCAATCAGCGCCCTCTTCGCCGAAGCGTTCCACGAAAAGCCTGCCTACCCAGACGAATAAATCCGTTCTTCAGCACCCCCCTAGGGTGCCGGAGAGCTCGAGGAGTCAGTCCGCGCTCATCGCGAGGCGGTCGCCAGGTACGAGGTCGCGGAGCGAGGTGACGACGAGGCCGGTGGCGCCGGTCTCGGTCACATCGGTGACCATCACGGTGCCGATCTGCTCGAAGGGGAGGCCTTGGGTTCGGCCGGTGAAACCGTCGCCGCGCTGAAGGACGGCGAGGGTGTTGCCAGGCCGCAAGCCGTCTCGGCGGCCGAGGTCCATGTAGACGTAGTGGTGCTCGCCGACCAGGTCGAGGACTTCGGCCACGACCTCGATGATGTAGCCGGTGGCCTCGCTTCGATTGGGCTGCGGCTCGATCCGGGCCGACCAGCTCTCCGGGAGGGGCCCTACGAAGTCTCCGCGGACGATCGGTCTATAGGTCTCTCGGATCGAGGCCACGCTCACCTGGGGCGAGCTCTCGACCACCTCGATCTGGCCGACCAGCTCCACGCCGTAGCCGGCGAACTCGCCCGTCACCGGATGGCGGAGCTTGCGTTTGCGGTGATAGACGCCGAGCGTTTCGCCCACCCGACTCGGCTCATCCATGCGGACATAGAGCCGATCGTATTCGGTGAGCAGCTCTTGCTCTTCGAAGGCGGCTTCGATCTGTCCCGAGAAGAAGCGGTCACCGGGGGCCATGAATCCTTTGTAGGCCGTCCAGGCGGAGTTTCCGAAGGTGTCGGAGGTGACGATCGTGCCCGCGGTTCGGACCAGATCTTCGTCGTCGATCTGACCCGGGATCTCGAGGTCCTCTTCGCTGAAGCCCTCCGCCGCGACGTCGACCGCAGTGGGGAGCTCCTCGTCGCCCGGATAGAACTGCAGCCGGTTACCGGGAAAGATCCAGTTCGGGTTGGTGAGCTGCGGGTTGTAGCTCCAAACCTTGGGCCAATACCACGGATTGTTCAGAAAGCGGCTGCTGAGGTCCCAGAGGGTGTCGCCCCGCTCCACTCGGTGGATCTCACCGGTCGTGGGATCGGCCACGCCGGTGTCGGCGGACGGCTCGCCCCCGAACTCATCCCCGCCGAAGACCTCCTCGTCGAAATCCTCCTCCTGGGCGTGAGCCTGACCCCAAGCCAACAGCCCAAGGACGAGCAGCGCGTGTCCGTGCTTCATAGATTCCTCTCTTCGGCGCCGTTCAGCAGGGCGCGAGCCTCTTCAGCCAGTTCGGAGCCTGGGTAGCCGTCGACGACCTCTCGGAGCCGTCGGTCGCCCTCGGCCCGCTCACCCCGAGCGCGTAGACACTGGCCGAGACGCAGCAAAGCGTAGGGTCGCTTCGACGATCGCGGATAGTCGCTCAACACGCGGCGGAACGATTCCGTTGCGCCCGTCCAGTCTTCCAGCTGCATCCGCGCTTCGCCGGACCAGTAGGCCGCGTTGTCCGCGTAGCTGGTGTCGGGGTGGCTCCGCTCGAAGGCCTGAAAGAGCGCGAGGGCGCGAGCCGCCTCGCCGCGCTCGCGCAGCGTGGCCAGCGCCTCTTCGTATTGTCCTTTCGGATCCTTCGGCCTGGTGGAGGCGTCGAGCACCGGATCCGGACGCCGGAGGACCTTGTCGTTGACCGGGATCTTCGGGCTCGGATCGGGCCCCATTTTGATCAAGATCGGCGGGCTTCCGTCGTCCACCGCGCCCGCGTCGAGGTCGAGGGCCTGGCCGTCCGGCGACAGTCGCACCACCGGGAGGGCGGGCGTGCCCCGGACCTTCCCTCGGGTGAGCTCGGGCCTCGCTCCGGCGTCGGGTTCCGTGTTCGCCCGGGCCTTCAGCATGTCGACCTGCTGCTCGACCCGTCCCACGTCGACCTTCGTGTCTTCCAGCGAGCGCCGGAGCGCGTGCACCTCGCGACGAAGCCGCGAAAGCTCCTGCTCCATCCCCTCGTTTTGGTGGGCGCACGCCCAGGGCATCCCGAGCAGGAGCGGAGCGAGCCAAGCGCGCATGGGACCGGAGTGTAGGAGGAACCTGACCGAGGTCAAGAAAGCCTCTCGCGCCCTGGAGCCGGGGTATGCGCTCCTCGCATGCAGCTCGCCCTCGCGCCCATGCGAGGCATCTCGGAGAGCCTGGTTTTGGCCCCCGCCGAGACCGGCCCTGCCTCTGCGGCCTTTTTCGAGCTTCGACCGACTGCGTCTGCCAAAGAAAGCCGTGGCACAGCTCACGCTCTCAGCTCGGGGCTCGGGGCTCGGGAAAGTTTGGCGATGCCGAACGAAACAAAAGCCGGAGCCCATGCGTCTTCTCATCGAGCCCTGTAATTCGGTCCCGAGCGACCGATGCAGAGCGGAGAGGACGCCATGAACCAGCCAGCCATCGATCGCGAGTACTACGAAGAGCTTCAGCGTCGCGCCCACCGGGTGTCGGCGGTCATCGAGAACGTCGGCCAGCAGTCGACCGACGCCAACATGCGGACGGCCGCTCAGCTGACGGCGGAGCGCATCCAGGAGCTGCTGGAGGAGATCCGGGAGGTCGTGGACGTCGACCCCATCGAAGCGGAGGAGAGAATGCGGCACTTCGAGATGCGGCTCGACATCGCCGAAAAGAAGATGGCGGTGTGGCCGCTCACGAAGAAGCAGCAGAAGGTCCTCGAGGGACGGAAGAAGCTCGAAGCGCTGGCGGCTTGAGCTCCGCCCACGCCCTTCGGACGTCGGACACGAGCAAGGACTTCGCTTCGTCGTCGACCACCGCCGCGTCGACCCGCAGCGTCCGCTCTCCCTCCAGCTCGACGACCGGGCGCTCGAGCCGACTCCACGGGGAAGCGAGGACGAGCTCGGTCATGCGGGCCTGGGCCGAACGCAGCTCCTGATGCTCGTGGAGCGGCACGTCGAAGCGGATCCGTCGCAACCGAGATCGGCTCCGAACCCGGACCCGCTCGGAGAAGCTCCGGTAGGGCACTCGGACCAACCACCCCCCCTCGGTTTCGACCTCGAGCTCGAAAGCGAAGGTCCGCCTCACGCGCCCCAGTCGTCCGTCCACCTCCACCGGAGCGCCCTCGGGCAGCCGAGTCCCCAGCCAGAATAGGAGTCCGCCGGCCGCCTTGCGGCCGACGGCGAGCAGCGGCGGCGCGGCCGATATCCACAGGACACCGAGCGCCAGGGTCTGTTCGCGAGCGAGCGCGACGGCCGAGAAGATCCCCAGCCAAGCCAACCACGCGGCGAGCTCCATCAGCGGCAGCGCCCGGCGAAGGCTGGCCCTCATGTCTCGCGTCCGCAGCCAGCGACCCATCCCGAACAGGACCGCGGCCCACGCCAGCGCGGGCCAGAAGACGGAGGGTCGACGGGGAGACGGCGCAGGCTCCTCGACCGCGCCGGCTGCCTCCGAAGTCGGGGTCGGCAGGGACGGCGGCGCCCCGAAGTCGAAGAGCTCCAGCAGGTCCCGGGGCGAAAAGGCTTCCTTGCTCGGTTCGGCCCCGATCTCGTCGGTGGCCGCGGTGGCGGTCCGCGAGACCGCCTCGGTCGCGGTTCGGGTGGGGGCCGTCGACAGGGTCGCTCCGTCGACGCTGGGGACCTGGGCGATGCAAAGCACCACGAAGACCACCACGCTCATGGCAGATGGCCCTTCGCACGCAGCGCCCGATTCACCGGACCCTGAAACAAGGGATCCATGTCCCAGCTGGCGCCCTTCTCCGAGCGCGCCAGCCCCGCCCGTCCCAGGTCGCCGAGCAGACTCTGGGCCTCTTCCCTCGAGATACGCAGGGTGCGGCCTAAGCGCGCCGCGCCCACGCTTCGATGGAGATTGATGGTCGCCAGGGCCGCAGACCACTGACTAGGCAGCCGAGCTAGAACCGAGAAGTCGGGGTCCGGCGCCACGTCGATGCGGACCTTCTGCTCGGTGACCTCGACCACCGAGCGACGCCAGAGGTCGACGGCTTCACCGGGGTTGCCGTAGGACCGGGCGTGCAGGCGATCGAAGTGGCTCGCCGGCCGCTCGCCGCCGAAGCGACGCCGGCCCGCGAACTCGATCTCGAAGTCCGAGGTCCGCTGTCGCAGCAGCAGCATCGCCTCCAGAGCCTCCCGCGTCAGAGGCCCGGTTCGCACCGTACCGAGGAACAGCTCCGAGACCCCGAGCCCCAGCTCGGCGAGGCGGAAAGCCATCGGGTTGCCGGTCACGATGAACAAGTGGCGCTCGCCGAGGCGCCGGAACAGCCGAAACCAGGCCTTGAGCCCGGCCCAGCCTTCGGGGCTTCGCTCGAGCCAGGCCCCGAGCTCGTCGACCACCACCACCGCGCCCGGGGCGAGGCTGCGCAGGGCCCCCTCGGCCGACTGACCCTCCCGAGCCCCGGTCGCCTTTTCGACCGCGACCCTCAGGCCCTCCAGCTCATGACCGCCGTTCGGCGGCGCCGTCACCCGGAAAACCGGCCGGTCCTGCCCGCGGAGCCAGGTGTTGACCAGCGTCGTACGCCCCGAACGGAGCTCGCCGACGAGCCCGATCGGCCCGCCCCGCCCATGACTCCAGCGTCGCGCGAGCTCCGCGAGTTGGGCGAGCTCGGGGTCTCGCCCTACCACCAAGTCCGGCGTCTCCAGAGCCGCCCGGCCGAACATGCGCCGGTAGATGAGAGGCAACTTAGCTTGCACTTCGGGGTCGGGGAGAAGGCGCTCGCGAAGGAGCAGCAGCTCGTCGACCAGGGTGGTGGCCGAGGGCGCCGCCGCCGACCCGTCGCCGGTGAGGGCCCAGGCCCGCTCCGCCGCGTCTCGGCCCGCCGAGCGCACCCGATCCGAGTAGCGGCGGAGCACCTCCAGGACCGGTCGACCGCCGGCCCGCGTGGGGCTCGTCGCTCGACCCAAGACGTTCGCGTGCAGCTCGTCCAAGGCTCGGGCCGACTCCTCCAGGAGAAAGGCCTCCTCCTCGGCCACGAACTTGGAGAGCTCGGTCGAGGCCTCCTCCAGGCGCCGGATCCGATCTTCGAGCGTCCCGCCGAGAGCGAGGGTACCGGCCTCCTCGACCTCGGTGTCGCCTCGCTCGGGGTCGATGGCCGCCGCTTGCTCGAGCTCGAAGGCCACCAGCCGAACCGCGTCGACCAGGGTCTGCTCGCTTCGTCCAACCACGGCCTGAAGACCGTCCAGGCTCTTTCGAGCCGGCGACGCGATCCGGGCCTCGAAGAAGCTCTGGGCGAGGCGGCGGGCGGCCACGCTGCGCTCGCTGCCCGCGTCTTCGTCCCCGATCGGCGGCACCGTCACTTGGGCGGAAAGCCGGTCCACGCCGCGCCCGAGCTGACCCACCAAGCCGTCGGTCATGTCCTGAAGGTCGGGCTTGTAGATGCTGTCATAGGCGGCCCGAAGCTCGTCAGCGGCGCTGAGGAAGGCGCCGCGCCAGTCCGCCTCTTCTCCTGGCTCCCGGCTCTCGTACCCCTCCCGGAGTTCCACCAACCGGTGCATGACGTCCCGAGCCCGACCGATGGACGCCAAGGGGCCCTGCTGCACCTCCCTGCGCACCCGCTCGGCCAGGGTGGCGAGGGCTCGTCGAGCTTCGGAGGCGCAGCCCTCCAGCTGAAGGTCGAGCCGGATCGCCTCCAGCATCGTCCGCGTTCGCTCGGCGGCTCGGGCGAAGTCGGGGGTCTTCACCGCTTCCCGCCGCCGGTCGAGGCTGGCCCCGTCGAAGTAGGCGCCGAGCCGCCCCGCCGCGCTCTGCAAGCGCTCCTTCAGCAGCAGGCGGGGCTCGTCTCGGCTCTCGCTCCACTTGTTCTTCTGGGTGGTGACGACGTCCTCCAGGCCCTGGAGCTGCTTGCTCACCACCCGGGAGAAGGACTCCACGTCGACCTCCGAGTCCTGGCCCTGGTCCAGCTCGGCCAGGAGCAGGTCGAAGAATCGCTGCACCTGCTCGATGATCCGGCGCACCCGCAGCAGCGCCGAGCGCCGGCGCTCCGCCGCTTGCTGCACCACTTCGCCGAGCTCCCGCTCGACGAACTGCCGCAGGACGAGGGAAGCCGGCTCCCGGAGTCGGATGCTGCGGGGCGGAAAAGCCCGCCCCAGCCAGCGGTGGCCGAAACGCACCCAGGCTTTTCGGAGCCGAGCGCCCCAGCCGTCGCTGGCCCGACGGAACCAGTCCGAATGATCAGTCGCGACCTCCACCTGCTCGGGGAGGCGCGCCA
>CAYZFR010000027.1:14707-29693 GCA_964477875.1 uncultured Myxococcales bacterium | reverse complement strand
TTCGCCGGGGCGGGGCGCTGACCTACTCCTGCGTGATGCGCAGCCGTACGCGGACAGTTCGCTTCATCGAGGCCCATCACCGCTTCGACCAACGGCCGAACTTCGGGCTCCTCTGAGCCGAACCTCCGAGTCCCCTTCGATGCGGTCATTCGCATCGACCTCCGGCAGTTGGCCTGCTAAGCGCAGGCATGCTCGACATCACGCACATCCACGCTCGCGAGATCTTGGACAGCCGAGGCAACCCGACCGTCGAGGTCGAGGTGCGCTTGTCGTCGGGCGCCCAGGGGCGCGCGGCGGTGCCGTCGGGCGCTTCGACCGGCGTGCATGAAGCGCTCGAGCTTCGAGACGGTGACGAAACGCGCTATCTGGGCAAGGGGGTCCAGAAGGCGGTCAACGCGGTCAACGAAGAGATCGCCCCCGCCTTGCTGGGCTACGACGCTTCGGACCCCTACGACGTCGACGCGACCCTTCTGTCCTTGGACGGCACCGAGAACAAGAGCCGCCTCGGTGCCAATGCCTTGCTCGGCGTCAGCTTGGCCTGCGCCCACGCCGCGGCCGACGCCCTCGGGATGCCGCTCTACCGTTACCTAGGCGGCGTGAATGCCCGGCGCCTGCCCGTGCCGCTGATGAACGTCATCAACGGGGGCGCCCACGCCGACAACGCCCTCGACATTCAGGAGTTCATGCTCGTGCCGCGAGGAGCCGAGAGCTTTTCGGAAGCGCTGCGTTGGGGCGTCGAGACCTTCCACAACCTCAAGAAGATCCTGAAGAGCCGAAAGCTCTCCACCGCCGTGGGCGACGAGGGCGGCTTCGCCCCCGATCTCCCCTCCAACCGCGCCGCTTTGGAGCTCCTGATGGAGGCCATCCAGGCCGCGGGCCTGGAGCCTGGCAAGGACGTCGGACTGGCCTTGGACGTGGCGGCGAACGAGCTTCAGGGCGACGCGGGCTACCGCCTCGACTCCGAGAACAAGGATCTCTCGCCGGCCGAGATGGTCGACTACCTGGCCGAGCTGGCCGAGGAGTTTCCGATCTTGTCGATCGAAGACGGGCTGGCCGAGGACGACTGGTCGACCTGGGCCGAGCTCACCCGGCGGCTCGGCGATCGCTGCCAGCTGGTGGGAGACGACCTCTTCGTGACCAACTCGTCTCGACTGGAGCGCGGCATCTCCGAGGGCTGCGCCAACGCCGTCCTGGTGAAGGTGAACCAGATCGGCACCCTGACCGAGACCCTGGACTGTATGGCCCTTGGTGGTGCCCACGGCTACGCCATGGTCGTCAGCCATCGCAGCGGCGAGACCGAGGACAACACGATCGCCGACCTGGCGGTGGGGACGAGCGCCTCCCAGATCAAGACGGGCTCTGCGTCTCGCTCCGACCGCATGGCCAAGTACAACCAGCTGCTGCGGATCGAGGAAGAGCTGGGGCCGGCCGCCTCCTACGCCGGCTTCGACATCTTCCGCTGAGCGACGCTCGGCTTCGCGATTCCGCTCCCCACCTGGGAGCTTGGGGCCTGAGGCCTCGGGAAGGGAGGAGAGCATGGCAAGATGGGGCGTGGTGGCAGGTTTGGTCGGTGCAGGCGCGGTCCTCGGCGTTTGGGTCGGGCCAAGGGAGGTAATGCCGCCGCCGAACCTCCAGCCACCGAGGGTGCCGAGGTTGGACGAGCTCGACGCGTGGCTGGCAGCGTCGGAGGCGAAGCAAGATCCTACTCCGGGCACGGAGAAGCGGATCGTCTGGGCGAGCGGGGGCGCTCGGCGCCGGACGCCGTGGAGTCTGGTCTATGTGCACGGCTTCTCGTCCAGTCGCCAGGAGCTGGCGCCAGTGCCGGAGCGGGTGGCGGAGGCGCTGGGGGCCAACCTCTTCGAGACCCGGCTCACCGGCCACGGTCTCGACGGGGAGGCGCTCGCGAAGGCCACCGCCGACGCCTGGATCCGAGACTATCGAGAGGCGGTTCGGATCGGATGGCGGCTGGGCGAGCGGGTGGCGGTCCTCGGGGTCTCGACCGGTGCGACTCTGGACGCCTACGTGAGCATGTACGGCGTGGAGAAGCCCTCGGCCCACCTCTGGGTCTCGCCCAACTTCGGGCCCAAGGATGCGTCGGCCGAGCTGCTGCTCTGGCCCTGGGCCCGCACATGGGTGCCGTGGGTTGCGGGTGAAGTGCGGAGCTGGGAGCCGGTGAATGAAGCTCAGGGGCGCTACTGGACGACGAGCTATCCGATCGAGGCCCTCTTTCCCATGCAGGCCCTCGTCCAAGCGGCGCGGCAGGGGCCCCTCGCGTCCTTGGAGGCGCCGACCTTGGTCGTGCACTCGAGTGACGACGAGGTCATCGATCCCGAGGCAGTCCGGAACGCCTACGAACGGCTCGGGGCTGACCCTAAAAAGCGCCTCGAGCTCAGCGGCGCCTCGGATCCCCATGTGCTGGCGGGGCAAATTCTCTCGCCGGAAAACACGGACCGTCTGGTCGATGACCTGACCGCGTGGTTGAAGACATTGTAGGACGTATAAGTGTGAGACTGCGTGTCCTCATAGGAATGCTCGCCTGCCTGGCAGCGTGCGCCCCGGAAAGCCTCGGACCTCCGATCGGCGGATCGGATTCGGCGCCCGAGCCCAGCCCAGCCCCGGCGCCCAACGGGGACATTTCTGCGCGTCCTTCGCCTCTCCGCCTGCTGACCCGGGCCGAGTACGCCCAGACCGTGCAGGCGATCCTGGGCGTCGCGCAGGCGGATCAGGGCCTGCCGAGCGAGAATCAGGTGGTCGGCTTCGACAACTTCGCGTCGGCCAACGCGGCCACCGCGACCCATGTCGAGGCCTACCAGCGGGCCGCCGTCCGGATCGCCGAACAGGTCACCGAGGACGCCGGCGAGCTGACCGGCTGCGACGAGAGCGCCAGCTGCGCCTACGACTTCATCGATCGCTTCGGGCGCCGAGCCTTTCGGCGAACCCTCGGTCCGTCGGAGCAAGACCTTCTACGGAGCGTCTACGATGAACTGGCGTCCAGCCAGGGGCACCGGGCGGGCCTGACCGGTGTGGTCCAAGCCGTGCTCCAGTCGCCCCAGTTCTTGTATCGCGTCGAGACCGGACCCGAGCCGGCCGACCAGGCGCCGGTGCTCCTCGATGGCCCGGCTCTGGCGACTCGGCTCGCGTACCTTCTGTGGAACGAGCCCCCCGATGAGCCCCTCCTCGACCAGGCCGAGGCGGGCGCGCTCTCGGACGAGGCGGCCCTGGTCGCCCAGGCTCGGACCATGCTGCAGGACCCTAGGGCTCGGGCGGGCATGGAGAATTTCTACGCCCAGCTCCTCGAGACGAAGAACTTCGACAGCATGACGAAGGCCCCGAACATCTACCCGCGCTTTTCGCCGGAGATGGCGCTCGAGCTTCGGGCGTCGCTGCACGCCTTCATGGACCACGTGCTCCTCGAGCAGGAGGGCGGCTGGAGCTCGCTGTTCCAGGGCGACAAGGTCTGGGCGACGCCGCAGATGGCCGAGATCTACGGCCTGCCGACCCCGCCGGGCGGGGTCATGGATCCCGTGCCTGCCGGCGCGGAGCGGTCGGGCGGCCTTCTGACCCAGCCTGCGCTGCTGGCTCTGCTCGCCAAGCCCGATCGATCTGGCCCCATCGCCCGGGGCGTCTTCGTTCTGGAGCGCCTGCTCTGCCAGACCTTGCAGTCGCCGCCCCCCGGGACTCCGATCGTCCCGCCGGAGCCGGTCTTCGATCGGACCACCCGAGAGCGCTTCGAGCAGCACACCGAGGACCCAAACTGCGCGAGCTGCCACCAGTACATCGACCCGGTGGGCTTCCTCTTCGAGAACTTCGACGGCATGGGGTCCTGGCGGGACGAAGAGAACGGTTTCCCGGTCGACGCCAGCGGGGCCCTGCCCCGGACCAAAGACCCGAACATCCAGGGGCCGCTCACCGGCGCCAACGCGCTCGCCGAGCGCTTGGCTGGCGCCGAGGAGGTCGGGCGCTGCATGGCGACCCAATGGTTCCGCTATGCGATGGGCCGCTTCGAGACCCGGGCCGACTTCGAAACCATCGACGCGATGACCGAATCCCTCCTCGAGAGCGACCGCTTCGAGGAGATGCTGGTGAGCTTGGTGACATCGACCAGCTTTACGACCCGCTTCTCCGGAGGTGAGCCATGATAACCCGCCGGAACTTTCTCCGGGGCGTCGGCGGCGCCGCCGTCGCGCTCCCGATGCTGCCCTCCCTGAGGGCCCGAGCCGAGAGCGGCCCTCCGAAGCGTCTGGTCTTCATGTACGCGCCCAACGGGGTACCCGTTCAGACCTGGTGGCCAACGCCAGGGGCCACGCCTCGGGACTTCACGCTCAATACGGTCCACGCGTCCCTGGAGCGTTTCCGTGAGAAGCTCAGCTTTGTGGGCGGACTCGACATGGCCGCCCTCGGCCCCGGCGGACCCCACGCTCGCGGCATGGGAACGGCGCTGACCGGCGTCGAGCTCCGGTCGGGCACCATGCCTAGCAACAACGGTCAGCTGGCTGGCTGGGCGAACGGGATCTCATTGGATCAGTATCTGGTCCAGCGGCTCCAACCCGACACGCCCTTTCCGAGCCTTCAGCTCGGCGTGCGGGGGGACAACTACCGCTCTACCAACATGAGCCGGCTTTCCTATGCTGGCCCCGGCCAGCCGCTGAGCCCGATCTCGGATCCAGCCACGGTGTGGCAGAGCTTGTTCCCGGGGGCGAGCGTCCGGCCCGAGGACGAGGCTCTCCAGCTCCGGGCCCTGGACGCGGTCAGGGCCCAGTTCTCGGCGCTCCGGGCTCGGGTCCCGGCCGAGGAGCGGGACGTGCTCGACGCCCACCAGGCTCGTGTCATGGAGCTGCAGTCTCGGATCGCCCAGCAGAGCGGCGGAGGCAGCGGGAGCTGCACCGCACCGGCCAAGCCCATGGTCGCCGACGTCAACGGCGACGAGCAGCCTGACCCCGACAACGACGCCACCATGCGCCGGGTGGCGGAGCTGCAGATCGACATCCTCGCCAGCGCCTTGGCCTGCGACCTGACCCGGGTGGCGACCTTCCAGTTCTCCAACGCCTGGGCCCGGGTGAGCTACCCGTGGGTCGGCCGCCCCGCGACCAACCACGACATCTCGCACACGGGGCTCAGCGATCAGATTTCCCAGAAGGCCTGGACCGACATCGCGACCTATCAGGCCGAGCTCCTCGCCCGGCTGATCGAGGCCCTCGAAGCCATTCCCGAAGGTGACGGCACCGTCTTCGACAACACCGCCATCCTGTGGCTGTCGGAGATCTCGGTCGGAAACACCCACTCCCACAGCAACATGCCCTACGTATTGGCGGGCAGCCTCGGCGGCGCTCTCCGAGCCGGTGAATTCAACGCCTTCTCGGGTCGCTACCACAACGACCTGCTCGTCACCTTGATGAACGCCATGGGCGTCGAAGGCGACAGCTTTGGCGATCCGGATCTCTGTAAGGGCGCCTTGCCCATCCTCGCCTGAGGGGCGGGCGCCGTCGTTCACGCAGTGACGACCTCTGCGGGAGCGTCTCCGCTCGGCCGTTCCGGGAGGTCTGCGCTTCGGGGAGGCTACGGTTCGCTGTTCTCTGCACTGAAGTCTTCGGGCCCCGTCTCCAAGATGGGCTTCAGGTTGGACTCACTGACCCGGACGACAAACGCTTCGCCGTCGTACTTCACGAAGCGCTGGGCCTTGCCCTCGGCCTTGGCGCCGATCCGGAGGGTCCGCACCCTGGTCTCGGGCGGCGGGAGACCGGCGCTGGTGGAGGTGCCCACGGTCAGGGCCACGGTGGCGGCGGGCTCACCGAGCCCGAAGGCCGGCTCGGCCGTCTTTCCGACCGGTTCTTCGAGGCGCACGGTGGTGGCTTTGCCCAACAGCTCGTCGACTTTGCTCTTCTGCACCGCAGCGACCTCGGGCGAGCTCCATGCGCCGGTAGCCGGATCCCGCTCCAACACCGTCCGACCCTCGCCGTTCGTGAGCTCGACCCGCCAAACGTCTTTCTTGGGGATGTCGACGTAGTTTCGTTCGACCCAGTTCCAGGCGCGGTTGCCCAAGTCCGAGGTCGACACCGCCGCCAAGTACACTCGGTCTTCCCCATCGAAGCGAAGGTGGGTGTTCTTGAACTTGGGAGAGGTACCGAGGAAGAAAGTTCGGGGCTCGCCGTCCACGGTGAAGACGACCTTTCGCTGGTGCGATTCGCCGCTGACCTCGAGCTTTTCGTGGTACCGCGCGGACTCCAGCACCACGTTCCGGCTCACGAGCTTGCCGAGCTTTTCGAGCAGGTCTTCAACTTCCGTCGCCTTGGCCGGGTAGTCGTCGGCCGACGCCACCGTCCAGTCTTCGCCGTCGCGGGCGAGTACGACCCGCTCTTCGGCCTTGCCCGCCGGACCCGAGATCTCGATGCGGGAGACCTTCTCCGGCTTCAGATCGGGGAACAGCTCGACCCGCTGGACGGCCAGCTCGTCCTGGCCGCCGAACTGGGTCAACGCCAGCAGGACGAGTTGGAGGGCAAAGATCGCGATCAGGGTCTTGTTCAGCGTACTCATCAGGAAGCCTCCGCGAGGTCACGAGGGGGCGAAGAGGGGCGGTGCAGGTTCATGGCCTGCATGCTTCGTCGCCGGCCGGCGGTGAGCCCGATGACGAGGGCCAGGAGCAGGACGACGATGCCGTAGTTGATGAGCACCCAGGTCCAACGCTCGTCCTCATCCATCGGGACGAGGGTCCGGGCGAAGGCGCTCCGGGAGCGTATCTGGAGCAGGTCGGTGTCCTGGACGCCCCAGTCCACGAGGTTTTGGGCCAGCTGCATGTTGCTGCGGGCCTGGCGGGAGAGCTGGGTGGTGAGGTCGTTGACCATGGCCGTACTCGCCACGAGGGCGAAGCGGGTCGTATCGGACGAGGCCTCGATGACCGGCTCTCCGGTCGGCGAGTCCTCGCCCTCGAAGGCGCTGTTCAGGCTGCCGGTCACGAGGACGGCCAGCGTGTGGGCCGAGCGCTCGTCTCCGGTGGAAAAGCCGTCTTCAGGGTATTGCGAGAAGTCGGGCTGCACGTCGGTGTCGGTGGTGGTCCAGGACTTCGGTGAGCTCTCCAGCAGCGAGATGATCTCGGGTGCGTCTTCTTCCTCGTCCTGGGTCACCAGAATGGGTGAGCCGAAGGGCACCGTCACCGACGGCACCCCGCCGATGGCGGGAACCGGCGCCATGCCGCTGGACTGAATGTTGGCGAAGAAGGGATAGCTGACGGATTTTATCTCCCGGACCGTGAAGCCGCCCAGGTCGCGCTCGACCGGCACTTGGATCCCCTCGTTTTGGGGGTCCATGACCAGCTCGTCCTTCACGACCAGGCCGTAGGACGAATAGAGCTCCTCGAGGCCCGACTCGACCTTCTTCACGCCCAGCGAGCCGTTGAAGCTGGGGCTCAGGCGATAGGGCGAGTCGAAGACGATGGCGGTGCCGCCCCGCATCAGGAATTGGTCGACGGCGAAGCGCTGGTTGGCGTCGAAGTCCTCGGGCGCCACGACCACCAGGACGTCCACGTTGCTCGGCACTCGACCCTCGGACAGGTCCACCTCCTCGACTTTGTAGTTTTCGGACAAGGTCTGCTGGATGGCCCGAGTTCGGTCCTGATTCTGCTGCTGCAGCTGGGGCGGCATCTGCGGGTTCGGGGGCGGGACCTCGGGCTTCACCAGGCCGACCGTCTTCAGGAAGCCAGGGGCGGCCCGCTCCAGAGACTCGGTCAGCGCTTTCTCCAAGTCGGCTTGGGTCAGGCCGTCGGCGGCGGGGCTGACCCGCTCGTAGCGGTCGCCCACGTTCAGGAGCAGGTGGAGATAGAAGGTTTCACCGCCGAGCAGCGAAGCGGCGTAGGGACGAAAACCGTACTTGGTCCGCAAGCTCTCCGTCGTCTCCGCCGCGTTCGGCTTGGTGGGATCGACGATTTCGTACTCGAACTTGCCGGCCGACTCCTCCTTCAGCTTCTCGGCCACCTTCTCGACCACCTCGGGAGTGTCGGCGAAGTTCGAGGGGAGAGTGTCGGGGGTGATGAAGGCCTGAAGCTTGGCCGGCTCCTCCAGGCTCGCGAAGACCACGTCCAGGGTCTGAAAGCCGGTCGAGACCTTCTTGATGGCTCGGGTCAGGTCGTACTCCGGATTGCGCAGGCGGACGTCGACGTCGTCGTAGCCGGTGGCGGACACGTCGATCAGGTCCTGAAAGCTCAGGACCTCGAACTGGTCGCCGTACTTGATGAGGATGCTGAAGTACGAGTTGACGACTTCGACGTCGAGGCGGCTCTCGATCTGGAAAGGGAAGCTTTCGATGTCGTAGAGCTGCCGAGCCTCTTTCTCCAGCTCCTCGTCTTCCCTGGGGTCGACGTACTCGGTCTGGACCCTCGCTCCGCCAATCTCGCCGTACTCTTCGATGATGTCTCGGATCCGGGGCACCAGTGGCGCGAGGAGCGGGTGGGTCTTGTCCGAGAAGTAGCCACGGATGAGCAGGGGCTCGTCCAGGCCCCGCAGGAGGTCCTGGGTGACCCGGCTGATGCTGTATTCGCCCCGCTCGGTCAGGTCGGCCCGCAGGAAGCCGAAGCCGGCCGTCCAGACGTTGAACACGACGAGGTTCGCCGCCAGCAGGACGGGCACGAGGACGGCGTTGCGTCGCTTGGCGGCCATCCGAGCGCCGTCGCTGAAGCCCTTCGCCTGCAGGCTCAAGACGTTCAGCGCCAAGAAGACGACGATGATGCTCGCGTAGTAGACGAGGTCCCGGACGTCGACGACGCCCCGCCGGATGCTCTCGAAGCGGCTCCCGGTGCCGATCTGGGAGAGAATCTCGGCCGTTCGGTTGGGGACCGCGTCGACCAGCAGGTCCGAGCCCACCAGATAGAAGGCGCCACAGATCACCGAGCTGAGGATGAGGGCCACGATCTGGCTCTCGGTCTGGGCCGAGACCCACAGCCCGATGGCGAGGTAGGCCCCGGCCAGCAGCACCGCCGCCAGATAGCCACCCACGACCGGCCCCCAGTCCAAGTCACCGAGCATGGAGACGGTGATCGGCACCCCGAGGGTCATGGCCAAGGCCACCCCGACCAGGGCCAGGGAGGCCAAGAACTTCCCGAGCACCAGTTCCCGAGTCTTCACGGGGAGGGTGAGGAGGACCTCGAGGGTGCCGGCCCGCTGCTCCTCGGTCCACAGCCGCATGGTGAGGGCGGAGCACAAGAAGATCAGCAGGATGGGCAGCCAAGAAAACAGGGGCCGTATGTCGGCGATGTTGCGGGCGAAGAAGGACTCCACCCAAAAGAAGGCCGAGATGGTCACCATCAAGAAGGTGCCCAGGAAGATGAGGGCGATGGGGGACAGGAAGTAGGCCCGGAGTTCCTTTCGGGCCACGGCGAAGACGTGATTCACAGAGAGCCTCCTTGGGCGAGGTCACGGAAGACCGTCTCGAGGTTGCGGGAGTCGAGCCGAAGCTCGTGCAGGCGCCAGTCCTGAGACTTGGCGAGGTCGAAGATCTGGGGACACAGCCCCTCGGTCTGGTCGGCCACCACCCGGTAGTGGGCGACGGCGCCGCCGTTCTGGGGCGGCATGCGCTCCACCTGTCGGACACCGCTCAGAGCGGAGAGGGCTTGGTCGACCCCCGTCGTCTCGGCGTCGACGCCGACCAGCGCGCTGCTCGTCGCCTGAAGCTCGGACAGCCGAGCGTCGGAGCGAAGCAGACCGTCCATCACGATGATGGCCCGGTGGCAGGTCGCCTCGACCTCGCTCAGGATGTGGGTGGACACGATGACGGTGGCGTCCTCGGCCAGACGCTTGATGAGGCTTCGGATCTCGAGGATCTGGTAGGGATCGAGGCCGTTGGTCGGCTCGTCCAGGATCAGCACCTCGGGCTTGTGGAGGATGGCCTGGGCCAGGCCCACCCGCTGCCGGAAGCCCTTCGACAGGTTGCCAATGGGCCGGGTCAGCTGTTTTTCGAGACCGGTGGACAGCACCGCCTCCGAGAGCAGGGCCCCCCGCTGCTCGGCAGCAATCCCCCGCAGCTCGGCCATCATGCCCAGGTACTCTTGGACCGCCATGTCCAGGTACAGGGGCGCGTTCTCGGGCAGATAGCCGAGGCGCTTTTGGACCTCGAGAGGCTGCTCGACCACGTCGAAGCCGGCGACCTTGGCCGTGCCCTCCGAAGGCTGCAGGTAGCCCGAGAGGATCTTCATCGTCGTCGTCTTGCCCGCCCCATTGGGCCCCAGCAGACCGATGATCTCGCCTTTTTCGACCTTGAAGCTGACGCCGCTGAGAGCGCGAACGTTGCCGTAGTTTTTTCCGAGTTCTTCGACCTCGATGATGCTCAACGGTGTTCCTCCGGCGTGGAGGGGCGTGTCCTGGAACACGACGCTCCCCGCCGCCTTCTAAACGCCTAATTCGGTGAGTCAAGCCGTTGCTGCCACCGATGAGCCCGCCGCCCGTCGACGCGGGGCGGCGCATGGCATAGGACGGGGAGGGTGACGGATGGGGCGCCCTCACTCTGGCGGCTTCAGCTGGAGGTCCGCTCCGGCGCGGACGCAGGGAAAACCTGCATCGTCGATCGCGACATCGTCACGGTCGGCAAGATGGGAGACTGCGACCTCGTCCTGAGCGACCCGACGGTCTCCCGCCGCCACCTCCGCATCGCCCGCCAGGCCGACGGCAGCTGGCGGATCGTCGACCTCGGCTCGACCAACGGGACCAAGGTCAGCGGGGCGCGGATTCGTGAGGCGGAGATCCAGGCAGGGGCCCTTTTCGAGGCGGGGCAGGTCGAGATCGCGTTCGTGCCCCAGCGGGAAGAGGTCGAGGTCGAAGCCTGGCCCGAGGACCGCTTCGGAGACCTGATCGGACGCAGCAAGCCGATGCGGCTGATGTTCGGCCTGCTGGCCCGGATCGCCGAGACCGACGCCACCGTTCTTCTGGAGGGCGAGACTGGGACCGGCAAAGGCCAGGTGGCGCGGGCCATCCACGAGGCCTCTCGTCGGGCCGAACGGGGCTTCGTGGTGGTGGACTGCGGCTCGGTGCAGCGGAGCCTGATCGAGTCCGAGCTGTTTGGTCACGAGAAGGGGGCCTTCTCGGGGGCCTACGTGCAGCGCCGGGGCGCCTTCGAGCACGCCGACCGGGGGACCGTCTTCATCGACGAGCTGGGCGAGCTCGACCTGGAGCTTCAGCCCCGGCTTCTCCGGGTGCTGGACGCCCGGGAGGTCCGCCGGGTGGGGGCCCAGCAATCGACGCCGGTCGACATCCGGGTGATCGCGGCCAGCCGCCGGGACCTCCAGCGGGAGGTGGAGCGCGGCGTCTTCCGCGAGGACCTCTTCTTTCGGCTGTCGGTGGTCACGGTCCGTATCCCCCCCCTGCGGGACCGGCTCGAAGACGTTCCGCTCCTGGCCGAGCATTTCCTTCAGGAGGCGGCCCGGCAGCGCAACGTACGGGCGCCATCCTTGGACTCGCGCACCCTGGATCGACTCACCAGCCACGACTGGCCGGGCAACGTCCGGGAGCTCAAGAATACCGTCGAGCGGGCTCTTTACCTATCGGCGGTCCGGCCTGGAGACACCCTTCAGGTGGACGGGATCGAGAGCGGTGCTCGACTCCGAAGCGGGGGGCGCTCCTCGGCTTTCGACCCCTCCGCTTCCTTCCAGGAAGAGAAGGAGCGCTGGCTCGAAGACCGAGAGCGGCGCTATGTGGCTTGGCTCCTGGAGAGCCACGGTGGCAACGTCAGCGGCGCCGCCCGCGCGGCCCGGATGGACCGCAAGTACCTCCACAAGCTGGTAAAGAAGTACGAGCTGTGAATCGAGCGGTCTTCCCCGGCCGCTCAGGGATTGGCTTGCTGGAGCTCTTCTAGGGTGGGCAAGGGCGGTTGCCGTCGAAGGATGGTGCCGTTGGTGCCGGCCGCGAAAGCGACGTCGACTGCCACCTCTACCTCGGGGAGCTCCTCGGGGTAGGGCTCGATGCGCTCGATGGGCGCTACCCAGACGTCTCGGAGGTCGACGTCGACCGAGGTCTCTTCTCGGACATACCGGCCCCCGGCGCGGCGGATGGCGACGCCCCGCCAACCCACGATCAGGAAGTCGTTGTTTCCGCGGCCGTCGATCCCGAACAAGAAGGTGGTCGGAAGCTCGGCGATGCCGTCGTCGCGCTGCCGCTGCCACTGCCCGTCCCGAAACCGAAGAATGATGCTGTCGAGGCCCACCGCGTAGACGTTGCCGTTGCCGGTGCCCCACACGCCCCGCAGAGGCTCGGCGATTCGGGTGTCGAGGGAGCTGAAGGCGTTGGCCACGCCGCTCGACCGGTAGGATGCGCCGCTGGAGCCGACGATGGTGAAGTCGTCGCCGTTGGGAGTCCAGACGCCCTGAAGGGCCACCCGCGGCTGAATGAGCTCACCCGAGAAGTCGCCCGGGACCTCGAAAGCGGGGTTGCTCCACTCGGTTCCATCCCAAGCGAAGACGGTGCCGCCGTCGCCGACGGCGAGAGCGCGCTCCTCGTCGTGGACATGGATGTCGAAGAGGTTGGTGGTGATGGTCGCGGTTCCAGCGGCTCGGGGGGCGTCGACCCAGACGCCGTTCGGCTGGCGCTGGAGGATGGTGCCGCCCCAGCCGACCGCGAAGACGGGGCCGAGCTCCGCCACGTCCATCGGATCGTCGGGGTCGAAGTCGTTCGGATAGGGGGCGCCGCTGATGCCGGTCAGGGGGACGGTGGCGGTGGTGGTTTCTAGCCGCCACGCCATCCCGTCGTAGTGGGCGATGGTGCCGTCCCAGCCCACCGCCCACACGTCGTCCCGCGACCGGCCCCACACGGCCAGGAACTCGGCGTCGGTCGGAACCTCGTCCTGAAACCAGACCTGGACTTCGCCGTCCGGCGTCCGGGCGACGCCGGGCTCGAGGGGGTCGCTGGAGCCTCCGCAGGCGGCCACGAGCAACAGCGGAAGACCGAGGGCCGATCGCCTCATGCACCCGAGCATAGTCGACCCTCGCCGCGCCTGAAACTGGGGGATGGGGGCGACATGTGCGCGAAGGCCCTACTCGACCCTCCTCCTGCTCCGACTGTCATCGAGGCCCTGGGTCGAGTAGGCTCTTGCCGTGCGACTCGGCTCGGCCATCGGCGCCCTGACTTTGCTCGCTTTGGGCTGCACCGACCGCAACCTCTACAGCGAGGACAGTCAGCCCTTCATCCCGAACAAGCTCACTCTCGACGGGGTGCTGTGCACCGACAACCCAGCCGACCGGCGCTTCCCCGTGAAGATCCTGTTCGTCGTCGACGGCTCCGGGATCATGCGGGAGGCGGCGCCCGGCGGCGAGCACGTCCTCGCCATCCAGGACATCGTGAACAACAACCTCCCGATCCCCAACGTCGAGTTCGGCTTCATCCGCTACGACGACGGGCCGGTCTCGCTGATTCAGGTCCCGCAGGACCTCGGCAGCTCTGGCTTCACCCGGGATGACGCGCTGATCGAGGCCGCCCTCGCGCAGCTCCGGCAAGGTGCCGGCCTCCGCGAGACGGCGAACGCCTTCAGCCTCGCCCGCAGCGTGATCACCGGCGATGCCTTCCAAGCCGAACGGGGGCCGCTGTCCCGGACCAAGTACGTCATGGTCCACGTCACGGCGGGCTCGCCAGACCCGGTGATTCCATCCAGCCGCTGCAACGACCGCTTCGACCAGCCGCCCCCCAACTGCGAGGTGGCGCTCCTCGACGATCTGGTCCGGGAGATCCGCGACTCGGTGCTCGACCTGGGGGCGGCCGAGTTCAATTTCCACACCGTCTTCGTGGAGCCGGCGGCGGTGGAAGGCGCGCCCTGTGACCCGATGGCGGCCGGCAACTGCCCGGCTGGTCAAACCTGCGTCCAGACCGGGAGCACCGTCCTCTCCGGGCGCTGCGTAGAGCCGTGCGATCCCGCCGCACCCCAGTGCGTCACCGATCCGAACCGACCCTCTTGCAACACCCTCACGCTGCCCGACGGCGCCGGGACCTCGCTCAGCTACTGCGCCCGCGACGAGCTGGCGTGCTTCGACGGGGTCGACAACGACGGCGACGGCGACGTGGACTGCGCTGATCCGAACTACCCGTACAACTGCGATGGCAACGGCTGCGAGCTGTCCTGTCGAAGCGCGTGTCGGCTCGACGAGATCGGCGTCCGGCTGTCTTTGGCGACCGGTGGGCGCTTCGACGCTTTCGAGACTTCGGATCAGGTCAATCTCTCCCGCATCGACTTTCGGTCCACCCAGGAGCGTTTCCTGGTGAAGGAGTTCATCGTGCGCAACCGGAACGTCATCCCGTCGGAGGAAGGACTGATCGTCGACTCGGACGGGGACGGCCTCGGCGACGGGGAAGAGGATCGTCTGGGTCTGGACCCCTTGTTCGGGGACACCGACGGCGACTTCTTTGGCGATCAGCTCGAGGTTCTCTTCCAGCCTCTGGGCTTCGACCCCTTGATGGTCGACACCCAGCCGACCTGTGACGATCCGGTCCTGGACAGCGATGGCGATGGCCTTCGGGACTGCGAAGAGGATCTGATCTCCACCGATCCGACCCTGTTCGACACCGACGCCGACGGCTTCCCGGATCAGATCGAATTCCGGTCGGGCACCAACCCGCTGTTCAACGACGGATTGGACGACGTGGACCTGGACGGTGCCCGCAACGGCCAAGAGCTCCTGGCCAATTCGGATCCGCTCTCGAACGACGGCCGCACCCGCGCTCGCCTCGAGTATCGCTACCGGATCAGCGATCTCGGGCCTCAGGACCAGCGCCAGTGCTACAACGTTCGGATCTCCAACATCACCTTGGTCGAGACCCGAGACACCGGCGCCGGCCCAGGCTTCAACAACATCGACGTCTACTTCGGTCAGGTTCCCCAGACCGATCTCGAAGGCTTCGCTCTGTTCAAGGCAGCCACCATCCGCGTCCAGTATCTGGAGGAGGGCCCGGACGGGGAGCCCTTCCGGGACCCCGACACCGTCATCCTCGACCTCCAAGACGACGACTTCGTGTTCGTGGAGCCTTAG
>CAYZFR010000027.1:0-14607 GCA_964477875.1 uncultured Myxococcales bacterium | reverse complement strand
TAGGGTCCCGGGGTGGGCGAAGCCCACGCCATCGGGGCTTGCGGTTGGGGCCGGAGAGAGGCTAGTTCGTCATCATGCGTACCTTGGTGTGGGGGGCCATCATCGCGAGCGGTGTGAGCCTGGGAGGGTGCAGCGGCGTAGATTGTCGGGCGAGCTGTGAGGCGTCTCGGGGCGAACTGAGGAGCGTGTTCGGGATTCAGGATCCGTGCACCGAGCCCGAGTGGGACGAGGCCGACACCTGCGAGGAGTGCGACCAGCTTCTGCTGGAGCTCTACGAGGTTCGGGGTCGAAGCTTCTGCGAAGAAGACGACGGCGAGTAGCTCAGGAGGGCTTCCGCTTCGTGCTGATCTTCCGCTGAAAGGCCCGATTGGCCCGCTCCGTCAGGTTCACCAGGAGGCTGTCCAAGTGGGCCCGGGCATAGCGGGCGGTCTGGATGGGACCTGGCTGGGTCGGGGCGCCCTCGACCGGGCCGAAGGGGTCCAGAGCCGCGACCTCGTCCAGGGAGTCGGCGACCATGCTCGCCGTGGCCACCATGATCGGGACCAGATCCTCCAGCTTCCAGCCCATGGCGGCGCTCAGGGTGTCCTTTGTCCGGTCAAAGAAGGCGGTCCGAGCGGCGGGGCCCTGGGCGTAGGCGATCATCAAGCCGGCGTGATTGAGGCCGTTTTGAAGCGACTCCTGCAGCACGATGAGCTCGGCCACCAGCTGGGGCTTTCGGTCTTCGGGGGCCTCTCGGGCGAAAGCCTGGACCTGCTGGAGCACCTCCAACACACGCCGGGCGCTGCCGGCGGCGGCGGAGAGGTTGCGGCGGACTTCTTCGGCCTCAGTGGGTGCCATCGGTCGCGAGCGCCTCGTCCAGGTCCTGGACCTTGAAGGCGAGCTCACTGTTCTGGGGGTCGAGGGTCAACGCCTTCCGGTAGGCGGCCTTGGCGCCCTCCAGATTCTCCAGCACCCGCTCGATGCTTCCGAGAAGGCTGAAGGCTTCGGCCGAAGCCGGCGCGACCCGGGTAGCAGCTAGGGCCGCCGACCGAGCCTCGTCCATGCGGTCCAGCTTGGCCAACGCGCCCGCCTGGTAGATCCGGGCCCGTCCCAGGGTCTCGTCGGCCTCGATGGCGGTCTCCAGCTGGGCGAGGGCGGCCTCGTACTCGCCCTGCTGGTAGAGCAGGCCACCCAACTCGGCCCTGGCCTCGGCGTGACTCGGGTCGAGGGCGATCGCCTTGCGGTAGTGGTCCTCTTCGCTGACCGCGTCCTGGTCGTGCTTGGCCACTCGAGCGAGGCGGTAGTGGGCTTCCGCGAAAGTCGGATTGCGTTCCAGGCTCTCCTGGTAGAGCGACTTGGCGCCGGCGTAGTCGCCCTCGGCCTCCATGATGGCGCCCAAGTCGAGGGTGGCCTGTTTGTGCCCTGGCTCCAGCTTCAGGGCGTCGTTCAACGCCTCCTTGGCCTTGTTGCCCTTCTTGCGCTCGGCGTGGACCGAGGCCAGGGACACCAAGATCTGGGGCGACTCGGGGTCGAGCTGGTGGGCCTGCTCCAGCTTTTCGACCGCCTGCCGGTAGCCGTCGAGGGTGCCGAGGGCCGAGTAGGCTAGACCCAGTTGCGCCCGTGCTCGAGCGTCGGCGGGGGCGAGGCGCTCGAGCTTCAGCAGGTACGTGATCGCCTGCTCCGGTTGGCCTTGGTCGAGATAGGCCCGGGCCATCCGGCGGTAGGTCTTGGCGTCCTGCGGTCGGGTGTAGAGCGCCTTCTTGTACAGATCGAGCGCTCGCCCGGTCCGACCCCGCTGGTAATAGACCTCTCCCAGGTGGAACTGGGCTTCGGGCAGGTCGGGCTGCAAAGAGAGAACCCGCTCGAACTGCGCCCCCGCGTCCTCCAGTCGACCGAGCCGAAAGTAGGCCAGGCCGAGGTTGAAGATCGCGTCCACGTAGTCGGGCCGAAGATCGATGGCCTGGGAGAACGCGTCGATGGCTTGCTCCCGGTCGCCGATTCGGTCCAGGGCCACGCCAAGGTTGTTGTGTGCCTTGGCGTGATTGGGTCGGGTCTCGATGGCGGAGCGATACTCGGCCACTGCGTCTCGGTAGCGGCGCTGCCGGAAGAACAAGATGCCCATGTTGTAGTGAGCGTCGGGCTCGGCAGGGTCGAGGCGGATGGCGGTGGACAGGCTCTGGAGCGCCTTGTCGGTGTAGCCGGCGTTGGCGTACAGCTTCCCGAGGGCGACGTAGGGCCGCGCGTAGTCGGGGCTCACCTTGGTCGCCTGCAGGTAGTCCTCGATCGCCTTGTCTTCCTGGTCGTTTCGCTCCCGGGCCTCGCCTCGATTGAAGTAGGCAACGCCGAAGTCCGGCGCGCGCTCGATGGCGCGGCTGTAGGTCTCGATGGCGGCGCTGTAGCGGCCCGCCTTACGATAGGCCAGGCCGAGATCCATCAGCAGGATGGGGTCGTCCGGGTCCTTCGCCACCGCCTGCTCGTAGGCATCGATGGCGAGGTCGATCTTCCCGAGCAGCTCCTGAAGCGCGCCCAGCATCTGCAGGGTGTCGGCGTCCTTGGTGACACCGGACGAGAGCTGGGACAGCAGCGTGAGCGCCTGCTGCGGCTCGCCCTGGTGGAAGAAGACCGCGGCCAAGCGCTTCTTGGCTTCGGAGTCCTGCGGGTCCTCGGCCAGCTGCTTCTGGAGCTCTGCCTTCTCTTGCGCGAGCGCTTCGGGATCGAGCTCTTCGCGATAGTCCTCGTCGAAGCTGGTGGGGCCGGAGGCCTCGTCCTGGGCGCGGACGGGCCAAGGCGCCAGGAGCACGAGGGCGAGGACGAAGACGAAGGAGAGTGAACGCGTCATGGGCGCCTCAGTCGTCCAGCCAGCGGGAGCCGAGGGCGCCACCGCTGGCCTCTTGCAGGGCACGGGACGTTTGAATCCAGGCTTCTTCGCGTTCGGTCAGCTTGGCGAGGGCTTTGTCGACGTTGCGGGCGGCGTCCTCGACCTTGGCCTCGTACTTGGCAACCTGATCCTCGAAGTTCTTCAGGGTGATCTTCGACGCGCCAGGGACGTTGTTCTTCTTCACCAGGCGCGCCTTGGCGAGCTCGAACTCGGCCTGGGCGACGACGAGGCGCTTGTCCTCGACCTTCAACCGCTCTCGCGCCCAGTCCAGTCGTGACTCCAGGTACTTGATGCGGGTCTTCTGGGTCTGCTCTCGCAGCTTCGCGATACGGACCTGCTCGGCCTTCTTTTTTTCCTCGAAGGTCGAGACGTCGCGACGGGCCGTCTCCAGCTTGCGCTTGGCGCGTTCGATGTCGTTTTTGATCGCTTCGATCTCGTCTAGGACCTGATAGCGCGCGTCGATGGCGATGTTGAGCTCGTTCTCGGCGTCGAAGAGGAGCAGCCGATTCTCGATCGTGAGCTTCTCCAGCACCTTGCCGTCGACCCGCTTGCGAGGTCCCGACGCGCAAGCGCAGAGGCTCGCCAAAACACCCACAAGCAACCACCTGGGAGCGGACCGGACACTTCCGAACATGCCGTTGCGAAGCTATCATCGGTCCGATGTCAGTGCACGGGTGGGGTCCGCCGAATCCCCAGCTTTTCTCGGCGTTCCTCGCTGCCCTCATCGCCTGTGGCGAAGAAGCGGGCGGAGATGGCGGGACGAATGGCGGCGGGCAGTGTCCGACCGCGGGTGAGGTACGACTCCCCAACGAGTCCGAGGCCGGCGCCCTGGGCACGGTGAAGGTCCGTGACCTCGATCGCCGGCCCATCGACGCCTTCGGCGCCCGCACGCCGGGCTTCTCGGGGAGCCAGCTCACTGGCATCTTTCGAACCATCACCTCCACCGGTGCCGAGCCCGATGGCCTGGTCCTTGGAAGCTGTATAGGCGTCATCGGCCTGCCCGAACAGGACGAAGACACCCCGGAGGACATCGGTCCATTGACCTTCTCCTTTCCGGACGAGGACCTGACCTTGGTCGCCACCGATCCCGACACCAATCCACGCTATTTCTCGAACCTGGTCGGCGTCTCCGTCCTGCCCGTGGCCGGTAGTTCGACCGTGTCCGGCGGCGGGAACGGAAGCTTTCCCCCGTTCACCATCTCGGCGGAGACGGTGCGGCCCATGCGGGTCTCGGCGCCGCCCATCGACGGCAGCTTCACCCTCCCATCCACCGGCTTCCGCATGCGTTGGAATCCGGACGAGAGCTCCGACTTCGTCCAGCTCACCGTGGCCCCGATCCGACGCCGGGGAGACGAGGGCACGGGCGGCCAGCTGGTCTGCACCCTCGCCGACACCGGCTGCTTCGGCCTCGATGCCAACCACGTCAACTTCCTGCGCCAGGCCCAGGTCGAGGCCTACAATGCGACCATCCGCCGGGTGCGGGGGGCGCGAATCGAGATCGCGCAAGGGGTCGAGGTCGAGCTCGAGGTTCTATCCGAGGTCGTGTTTGGAATTCAGGAGAACGAATGAAGAGACTCGTTACTGGAGCCCTGCTCGGGCTGCTTGGCTGTGGCTTCGGAACCGAAGGCAGCTTCATCGACGGACGGGAGCTCGACCTGTGCTTCGACACCATCCCCGTCTGCTCCACGACCGCCGGCTGCCGGCTCGGCGGCGACACCTACATCGAAACCACCTTCCCGGGTACGGTGGACTTCATCGTCCCGGCGCCGGCGGAGGGCGAGATCGAGATCTCCATCTTCTTCCGCGAGGCTCGGTCAGTAGGCTTCGATACCCAGATCCTCTTCAACGAGCCGGGCTGCTTCGAGGTCTACGAGTGGCTTCCGCCACGCAACGACATCTTCGACCTGGCCGGCAACGACCGGACCCTTCGGGTTCAGCAGCAGGTCTTCTTCGAGGGGGAGCACCTGGTGCGGGTGACTTCGGATTCGATCGCCGAGGCCTTGATCAAGGCGGAGGTCGAGCGCGGCGGGGGACGCTGAGCTCGTAGGGCCGAGCCTTCAGCCGCCGAGGCCGGCTTCGCCGTCAACGACGGAGGCGACGTTGAATTCGCCGGTGAGGGTGGTTTCTCGTGTGCCGCCCGAGCCCTGGGAGCGGATCAGAAAGTCGACGTCGCCGCGGCAGCGGCCGCCGATGCCGGAGAACTCGTCGAGGGTCACGCCGGCGCCACCGACGAGGGTGACGGTCTGGAAGGTCTGGGAGGCGCCAGTGCGCCGCCGGACGAAGAGCGTGCCGCTGTCGACGGACCAGGCAGTGCCGCTCTCGAGCTGCAGATCGCCGGCGATGATCTGGATGTCGAGGCGGGCGCTGACGTCGTCTCCGTCGCGGACGCCGTACTGAATGCTCAGGGTGTTGGCACTCTCGAAGAGCTGAGCCTCGGTGGCATCGAAGTCGAGTCCGTCCGCGAACTCGCAGAAGCTGCCGTCCAGGAAGTTCCCGTCGCCGGCGCTTCCGCAGTCGCCGCTTTCACCGCAGGCGTTCAGGGAAAGGAGGCCGATCCCGAGGAGGGAGATTCTGAGTCGTAGGTGCATGATGGTCATTCCTCTTCCATGGCAAAGAGCAGGTCGTTGTTGCGGGTGTCTTGGAAAGCCACCGCAAGGCGGCCATCGGGCATGACTACGAGGCTGTTGAAGGCGCCCACGTTTCCGAGCCCCTGGCCGTCGTCGACGAGGTACTGCTCCCAATCACCGTCTTCTAGCCGGGCCACCCGCACCTCGGCGTTGGGGTTGTTGGAGCCGCAGCCCGCGCTGACCGATGCGCAAAAACCGTAGGCGACGATCGGTCGGCCCTCGGCGTCGATGCCCATGCTCGGGTACTGGCCGGTGATGCCGCGGTCGTCGACGCGCTCCACGTCCCACGTCTCTCCTTCGTCATCGCTGCTCGCGACGATGAGGTCGGTATCGTCGACGTCATAGAAGGCTACCCAGATGGTCTCGCCGCCGGTGGTGACGCTGATGCGCTGGCTGGTGGCAGCGTCGTCGACCTGAGAGAGCACGAAGCCATCGCCGTTTTCGACCGCGACCCAGACGCCTCGTTCCGAGGCTCGATCGGGATTATCGACGAAGTAGGCCGCGACGACGCGACCGTCGTCGAAGGTGGTGATTCCCGGGTTCAGGGGACCGGAACGCTCGGCGTCGGCGATTCGGTGATAGCTACCCGCTCCTTCGACGAAGATTTCGGCGTCGCTGCGCCGGAAGTCCTCCGCGCCGAAGCCGAAGTGGATGTCGCGATAGATGGCCGCGAAGCCTCCTTCGGGTCGGGCGACCATGGTGGGCTGGCTGCCGACCACGACCCCTCGGTCGCAATACTGCTGGTTGTCTTTGCACGTGCCGGCCGCTTCGGCCGAGTTTTGAACCAGGGTTCGCGTCGCCCAGTTGCCGCCTCGACGCTCGGCGATTTGAAGGTCGGTTAGGCCCTCGTAGGGCGAAATCTCGGGCGGCAGCTGCACCATGTCTCCGCCCCAAAAAACCACCGCTGGGCTGCCGTCCACGTAGTCGAAGCCGAGGGCGTCGGTGCGGCTTCCAGGCGCGCTCGGGGTCTCGGCGGCAGGCCTGGCTGCGTCCTCGATCGTCCAGTTTGCAGGGCCGTTTCGCTCCGCCACCCGAAGCACTTGGGTCCCGTCCAGGAGGTCCACGCCGAAAGCCACCCCGATGACGCCGTTTGGTCCGACCCGAGCGACGGCAAAGTCGCCGGCGGCGTCGCTGGTGTTCAGGCCGTCCACGACTTCGGGGACGCCGAACACCAGGGGGTCGCCGCCACCGTTTCCGCCCATATCGGCCGTGCCGGCGCCGCTTCCCGCGTCGCGGCGCGTGGGGGCCGTAGGCTCGTCTTCGCTCCCGCAGCAGAGGACGAGGGTCGAGAGGACGAGAGTGGCCGGTCGTAGGGTCTTGTTCATTACTGCACCTGGGTGAGGGCCTGGGGCGCCTCGGGGTGGAGGTCGGGGGCGGACGAGGGCACCTCGCTTCGGTCCGTCCTCTCGGCCAGCTGGGCCGCGCTGTCGTAGTCTCCGAAGTCCACCATCAGCGCGATCAGGTTGGCCGAGGCGTAGGCGTGGCCGAGATCGGCCGCCTTCTGAAAGCCGAAGTAGGCTTCCTGGGGTTTGCCCATCAAGAGGTCCGCCATCCCGACCTGGTTATGGAGCTTGGGATTTCGCTCATCCAGCTCCAGGCCGCGGTTCGCCATCAGCTTCGCTTTGGCCGGCTGGTTCGCGGCCAAGAAGTAGTCGGCGAGCTGAGCGATGGCTTCGATGTCCTTGGGGTTCTCGGTCAGGGAGGCCTGCAGTTGATCCTTCTGCTGAGCGGCCGGCGTGCTCGCGCCCGGAGAGATACCGGCTACACGGGCCTCGGGGCCCCGCTGCACGCAGCCGAGGACCGCGCCCGTGAACACCTTGAGCTGCCGCGCCTTGGTCACGCAGGTCTCGAAGTACTCCTCGCTCTTGTCGGCGATGGCCTGCGCCTGCTGGGACACCAGCGAGCGATACTCCTCGACCTCGGCCGGGCCGAGCTCTTGCGGGACGGGGCTGCTCTCCAGAAAGCGGGAGAACTGCTGATAGGCGAGGGCGACCCGGTGCAGCGCCGCCACCGCCCACTCGCCCTGGTTGAAGCCCACCGCGTCGACCATCACGCTCTCGAGCCGAGCGAGGAGCTCTGCCTTGGCCTGCACCGCGGCCTGGACGTCGCCGTCCACGCCGATGTCCTGGTACTGCCGGAACACGACGTCGCCGAGGAGGAAGGCGGCCCGAGCCGCCGAGTCTCGGTCCTCTTCCGAAGAGGAGCGGCCCGCGAGCTGGACCGCGTTCTGATAGGACTGAACGGCGCCGTTCAGATCGCCGGTCTGCTGAGAGGCCAGACCCAGCATCATGTGGGCCTTCACGCTCTGCCGGTTCTGGCTCAGAACGTCCCGGGCCGCCGCCTGCATGCCCTGCCAGTCACCGAGGGCCTCGTAGGACTCCAGCATGGCCGAGGCGTACTCGGAGCGCTGGCTCGGGTTGCGGGTCTTGCCGAGCAGCTCTTGGTAGGCGGCGATGGCGCCCCGGTGGTCGCCGATCAGCTGCTTGATGGTGCCCGCCTGGGCCAGCATCCGCTGGGCCGAGCCGTCGCTGGGGAAGCGCTTGTAGAACTCCTCCAGGTATACGGCCGCCTCCTCGTAGTCGCCGGTTTGGGTCGTGAAGCTGGCCAGGGTCCCAAAGACGTCGCCGAGGTAGGTCGAGTTCGGGTAGGCGCCGATGAACTGGTTCCCCGTCTCGAAGGTCTTGTCGAAGTCTCGAGCCTCTTTGTACTGCACGAAGGCGGTGTAGAGGGTCTTCTCGGCCACCGGCGAGTCCCGATTGTTCTCCCAGAAGGATTTGAGCTTTTCGCCCGCGTCGCCGCCCGCGTTCTTGTCGATGGAGGCGGTCAGGATCACTTCGCCGATCTGGCGCTCCTCCGCAGACTGGGCGGTGTTCAGCATGCGCCGGCGGAAGGACTCGTCGCCCAGACGGCTGTTCTGGGCCAGCTTCTTGGCCGCCTCCGACATCCCGGCGAAGTCATTCATCTGGACGTAGGCGTCCAAGATCAGCTCGGCGGCAGAGGTCGCGTCGGGGTGGGTCGGATAGTTGGCGACGAACTCCTCGAACACCCCGATCGCCTTCTCGAACTCACCTCCCGAGAAGTAGCTCTTTCCAATGTTCAGGTTGATAGTCGGAACCCGACGCGACTCGGGGAAGCTCTCGACATACAGGATGCCGTTTCGGATCAAGCCTTGCTGGGCCCAGATTCGGTCGAATCGAGGCAGCCGTTGCTGCTCCTGCAGCGCCTCGTGGAAAGCGGCGCAGGCGTTGTAGAGGTTCTGCTCGAAGGCCTTCTGGTCGTCGGCCACCAGCTGAGCCGACTCTGCGAAGCGGTCCCCGGCGTCGATGTAGGCTTTGGCTTCGAAGAGGGTGTCGGCCAGGTTCTGAACGATGTCCGGATAGTTCTCGTCGTCGGGGAAGGACTGGAGATAGCGCTGATAGGCCGCCGCGACCCGAGGACCGTAGCGGTTGGCGTTCTTGGCCAGCAGCGCGTCCTGGGCTTTGGTCGAGAGGTCTCGGGTGTAGACCTCGAAGTCTTCGGCCGCCGCCTTGCGCTGGGGCGCGTCGATCCGCCAGTCGAAGCGGTAGTCGTCGAGAGCGTCCAGCATTCCATCGACGTCGGAGTCCACCTCGACGTAGTTCTGGGTGCGCTTGGCCGACTCGTAAATCCGAGAGGTGAAGTCCAAGTTGACCTCGGCGTCGTGCGACAGGCGAGTAATCTCCCGGTACACGTTCGCCGCCGCGTCGAACTGCTGCTTGATGAAGTAGCGCTTGCCGAGCTTCTGGAGCGCGAGCAGATACATGTTCCGAGAGGTGGCGAGCTTCCGGAAGTAGCGCAGCGCGCGCTTCGGCTTTCGGACCTCGGTGTAGGCATAGGCGAGGTCGGTCAGGGCCTCCCGCTTGACGTCCACGCCGTCGGTCTTGGTGTCGCCATCGCCGACGTCGGCTTCCAGCTCGTTGTCGATCACGACCGCCTTCTCGAAGTTGGAGAAGGCCTTTCGGTAGTCGAGCTCGTTGAGGTGGACCCAGCCCATCTTGAAGTGAGCCATCGGCTGGGTGCCGTTCCGGGGTGCGTCGATGATCCGCTGGTAGTACCCGGCCGCGCCCCGGAGGTCCTGCTTGTCGAATCTGTAGTCTCCCAGGACCAGATAGGCGTCCATCACCAGAGGGCTGTTCGGGTGCTTGGACACCAATCGCTCGTAGGTGTCGATCATTTCATCGTAGCGCCCGAGCTCTCGGTATTCGTGAGCCATGAAGAACAGCACCTGGTCGTTCTGCTCGTAGTCCGGAAAGTCGAGGAGGATGCGCTGGTAGGTCTCGACCGCCTTCTCCTTCAAGAGGCGCGCGGTAGGGGCGACGGCCGAGCCCTTCGTGGACTCGCCGCGCTCCTCGTGGACGAGATAGAACTCGTAGCGCGCCTGCTCGACGTAGAGTTCGGCCAGACGGAGGTAGATGTCGGGCAGAAAGGGTGCGCCTCGGGATCGCGAAATCAACTCCTGGGTCACTTCGACCGAGTGGGCGACCTTGGAGATGTCTCGGCGGAGCTTCGCGATCAGCTCCTCCCGCTGTTCGTTCTGAGTTTGGAAGCCCTCAGTGCCCGGCACCTGGGCCGATGCCGAGGCGCAGACGAGGACGAAAGCCAGGGTCAGACTGGGGAAGAAGAACTTCACTCGGTGCCTCCAGCGTCGAAGCAGCGGTTGTCGATGAAGAAGTCGTAGCTGTCGAGCTCGTCGTTCCAGAACTCGTCCTGGAAGGCGAAGTAGGTTTCGTCACCGGCGGCGGGAATGCTCAGGTCGTCCTCCTCGGTCTGGCGCCGGGCGTCTTCCTTGCGCAGGCGCCGGTAGATCGCCAAGCCGACCTCGTAGTCGAGCAGGTACATCTGTTCTTCGAACTCTACGAGCTCTTCAGCCCGCTGGCGGGCCTCATCCTGGAGTGCGGCCCCGAGCCGGAGGTCGGCCTTTTCGATGGCGAGGCCATAGATCTCGCGGAGATGGTCGTCGAGACCGGTCTCGATCCAGGGGCCGCCGGCGAAGTCTATGGCGTCTGCCTCCCGGGCCAGCATTCGGCGGAAGTCGGCCAATCGCCCGATGCGGCCGTCCTGCAGAGCAGCCCGGCGGAGGACCGAGTCTTCGCGGAGATCGATGCGCTGGCGGATGGACTCCAAGGGCTCGGAGAAGCGGAAGCGGAAGCGCCGGATCTCCCGCTTGGCGGGGATGTAGTGACACAGGTTCATGTAGACCAAGGAGCGGAGCAGATATTTCTCTGGGGCGTAGAAGTCTTTGTAGCTCGGCGCCTCCAAGGCGTAGAGAATGCCCATCGTCTGGCGGAAGTCGCGCAGCCAGTAGCTGGTCCAGGCCTTCTCCAGGTACAAGGACGCCTCCGAGACCGAGAGCTCCGGCACCTCGACCGACTCGTAGATCTTGAGGGCGTCTTCGTACTCCCCCTCTTCGTAGAGCACCCGGGCCAAGGCCAGCCGGCATTCGTTGCGGAGCTCCCGCTTGGCTTGGGGGTGGGCGAGGGCGATGCGGAACATGCGGACCGCCTCCGCCGTCTTGTTCACCTTCCACTTCTGGACCGCGAGCGCGTAGACGGTCTTGGGATAGTAGGGATCGTCGTCGGGGATCTGGTCGAAGAGACGCCTCGCCCACACGAGGCGTCCGGCCCTCAGATCGGACAGTCCCTTGTGGTAGCGAACGAAGGCCGCGATGTAGTCGGGCAAGAAGCCAAAGTCGCTGTCTACGATGAGCCTCTCGACGAGCAGGCTCTCGTCGTGGGGCTGCTGGAACAGGCGCTCGATCTCGATGAGGGCCTCGGGGAGTATCTCGGGACGGGTACGGTTCTTGGCCACGTTGAAGAGGTACTCGGCGGCGGCGTGCCGGTAGCCCATTCGGGCCAAGGACACGCCGAGGAAGTACTCGGCCCACTCGTAGTTCTCTACCGTGGCCTCGTTGGTCGCCACGTAGTCGTACATGAAAGCCGAAGCGTTGCGGAAATCGTCGGAGTAGAATGCCTTCAGTCCGTCCTCGAATCGCTCCGGCGGAGCAGCGCCTCGTTCGCTGGGGCCTTCGGTATCCTCCCCGTCGGCCTCGACGGCGGCGCCGCCCGTCACCTGGTCGAGGGCGCCGTCCTCGGCCGGAGCTTCGCCCTCGGCTTCGTCGAAGTCGGTCTCGGCGTCGAAGCTCTCCTCTTCCTGAGGAGCCGCGGACACGGGAAGGGAGACGGCGGCGCCGAGAAGAAGCGCGGCGAGCACGAGCTCAGTCTTCATCCTCGCCCTCCTCGTCGCCCTCGCGCAGGACCACCACGTCGGGATCGCTGCCGGGATAGAGCTCGTCCAGCTTCTCGTAGCCGGTGGAAGTGTCGACCACTTCGTCATCGCCGAGCTCGGTCGCCCGCTTCTCTCCGAAGTTGAAGGAGAAAGACAGGTAGCTGTGGAACAGGAAGTCGAGCTCCACGCCGTCGGCCACGGTGCTGAAGGTGGTGATGCCTCGGAGGTCGAGGCGGGTCGAGACGGCTTGGCCCAAGAAGAAGCGTATTCCGGGCCCGAAGCTGGCCTGGGGGCGGAAGGAGTCCACCTCGTCGCCCGCGAAGTTGGCGACCCCGCCGCCGAGGGCGAAGTGAACTCCCTGAAAGACGATACCGCTGTTGAGGACGGCCTGTTTGCCGAACAGGGGCGTCACCACGGCCGAGGACGTGAGCAAATACTGAAGTCTCGGGTCGCGCTCCGGCGTCACTTCGAAGGCGTCGAGCAGCTCCGACTCGAGGTCTGTGCTCACGTTGGCGCTGTACTGAAAGTTGAGCGCCTCCCAAGCCCAGATGTCCGAGAGGTGCAAAGTGTAGGCGCCGCCGAGGGAGACGCCGATGTAGTAGGCGTCGGTCGGGATGACGCCTCCGCTGACGGAGAACTCGTGGACCATACGGTACGGACGCTCGTCGACGGCGATGATGCGACCGCTGTTCAGCTGGTCTTCGATGCCTGCGAGGGCGGGGCTGGAGGTGGTGAAGAGGGCGGCGGCGATGGCCCAACCCGAGCGATTCATATGTCGGCTCCGAAGTTCCAGGCCAGGCCCAGGTTGATGAGCAGGACCGAGTCCACGCCGAACTGATTGGGCACCTCGCCGGTGTCGGGGTCGGCGACGATGGTCGGGTCCAGACCGTAGTCGGGCCGGAAGGAGAAGAGCAGCCGGGTGTCGACTCGGAAGGAGAAGCTGTTGTTGAGGTACACGCGGTAGCCGAGGCCGGGGCCGAAGCTGGGTCGCACGTCGCTGAGGGTACGGCTGAAGTCGAAGCCGGAGATGGCGCGGCTGCGCTCTTCGACCCGGTTGCCGAAGATGACGCCGCCGTAGCCGCCCACGATGAAGGCGTGGTGGATCTGGCCGTCGTTGAGAAGAGCCCACTTTCCGTAGAGCGGCGTCATCTCGACGCCGGTGGTCAGGATCATGCGCGGGGCGGCAAAGCGGTTCGACTCTGGATTTGCGCTGAAGACGTTGATCAACTCGTCGGCGAGGTCGGTGCGGGTGAGGAGACTGAAAGAGGCGTGAACCACCTCCCAAGCCAGGAACTGATTGAAGTGCCGGGTGTAGCTGAGGCTGCCCGCGAAGCCCTTGCGATAGGGATCGATGGGCAACGCACCGAGCGACAGGCGAATCTCATTCGCGAGCTGGTACTTTCGCTTTTGGACGGCGACCTCGTCGTAGGACTTCAGGCCCTGGGCCTGAGCCGACGACGCCGCTCCGGCCAAGAGCACTGTGCAGAGAAGGGCGCGCATGACGAAGGGAAGGTTAAGTCAGAACTGAGATTGAGAGAAGACGAAGGGGAAGGAGATGGTGACGTTGCCGCCGGTGGGCTTCGGGAAGCGCCACCGCTTGATCGCCTGGATGATGCAGCTCGAGACCTGAGGGCTGCGAAGGGTGGATGTCTTTTGCCGTACTCGGGTCACAGAACCGCTCCCACCAATGGTCCACTCCACCGACACCTTTCCCTTGAGGCTCGGGTCCTTGAGTAGATTCTTTTCGTAGCAGTACTGGACCTCGTTGATGTGGCTGTTGATGACCTTCAGCACCGCGTTTCGATCGATCGATCCCTGAGATTGAAGGCGCCGGCTGCTGGCCCGGGCCACCTTGCCTCGGACCGAGCCGCCCTTCTTTCCGATCTTGGCCAGGCCGCTGCCCCCTTTGAGCAGGGAGGCGCTCCCGCGGGTGAGGAGCTTGCCGCCGCCGCCGCCGCCCACGCTGAGCTTGGAGCTGGGCGTCTTTCCCACCAAGGCGCCAACGCGGTAGTTGCTGCCGCCAGGGGTCTTCACCGCGTCCACGTTCGATACCGCCTGGACCATCGCCTTCTTTCCGGGCGCGGCTAGGTTGAGCTTGCCCATCGCGCCCAGGACGCCGGCCTTCTTGACCTCCTTGGCTGGCGCACCTTTCGGGGGGCCGGTCGGCTGCTTCGCCTTGGGGGCCGACTTGCGCGGTTTGGGTTTGGGTTCGGGTTTCGAGCGGGGCTTGGGCGGAGGCGGCTCGGGGTCCGGCTCGGGCTCGGGCTCTTCCTCGACCACGGGTTCGGGCTCCGGCTCGGGTTCGATCTCGACGTCCCGGATCTCCTCCAACTCCGGCTCCGCCCATTGCTCGGTGGCGAGCTCGCTGAAGCGCTCGCCGGAGGACATGAGCCCGATGACGAGAAAGGCGACCAGGTGCATGCCCACCGCTCCGCCGACCGCGTACTGGATGACCTTCTCGACGACGAAGCGGAAAGGCTCCTGCTTCACCGCCGGCGGATCGACGAAGCGGAGAAAGTAGCTGGTGTCGCCCAGGTCCAAGTGCATCTGCGCCCCGGCGGCCAGGGGCACGCGGTACGAGTTGGCCTTCTTGTTGACCGCCCGCTCGGGCGTCTTGAGCTGGTCGAGGGGCACCCGCGTCCCGTGTTGAAGAACGAAGCCCTCCGCGCTGGCGGGGACCCGGACCTCGGCCTTTCCGGTGTCCAGCATTCGCGCCAGGGGCATGCCTTTGTGCCCGCCGGCCGGGATGACCTGGTTTTGTCGTCGGCGGCCGAGGACGATCTTCTCGCCCTTCTTCGACACCATGGTCGCGGCCTTCAAGGAATCGTCCCGATGGCAGAGGAGCTCCAGGGCCTGCTTGCCCTCCCGGGCGTTGCCCTC
>CAYZFR010000026.1:0-29912 GCA_964477875.1 uncultured Myxococcales bacterium | reverse complement strand
GCTCACGCCAGGGAAGCTCCGAGGAGCGGAATGGCTGCGCCGTCGCCGGCCGGCGGGCCAGCTCAGCAGGTTGACGCACCCGACGAGCAGGACCAAACACGGCAAAATGGCGGGCCACCAGCTCACGAGGGGAGCCTGCCTTCAGGCGCGGTCGGCATGACAAGGGGGACGGCATCCCCCGCCGAGGCTGCGACAAATGTCCCGCCGAAGACGGGGGTGAAGCGGCGCCGGACAAACGGCATCAAATCGTCGTAGGGCTCGCGGGAGGGACCGCTTCGACATGCGCGCGATCGTCATCGGCTCCGGTCCTGCCGGATGGATTGCAGCGGGCGCTTGTGCGGCCGAGGGATGGTCTACCGCCATCGTCTCCCCGTCCTTCGGGCCCTTCGCGCCGACCTACTGCGCATGGCTCGACGACCTTCCGCCCGACTGGAGGGAGGAGGTCGCCTGCGTCTGGCCCGAAGTCGACATGTGGGCGGCGAGCGGCGTACGGACGCTCCCCCGGGCCTACGCATGGGTCGATGGGGCTCGGGCTCGGGCTCGCTTGGAGCGGGAAGCCGAAGGCGTGGAACGGATCGAGGCCTCGGTGCAGTCGCTCGCGCGCCGGGGGCACGGCCTGGAGGTCGAGACCGACGGAGGCGTCCTGCAGGCCGACCTGCTCATCGATTGTGCGGGCCGGGTTGGGGCCTTCGCCGAGGTCGAAGCGGGCAAGCCGCCGGCCGCCCTCCAAACGGCCTACGGCGAGTTCCTGGAGGGGCAGGGCCCAACCCGGCCGGTCCTGATGGATTTCCGCCCGCTGGAGGGGCCGGCCATGCATCCCCCAAGCTTCGGCTACCTATTGCCGCTCCCCGACGGAAGTGTGCTGGTCGAAGAGACGGTGCTCGCGGCCCGTCCCGCCGTCCCGGTCGAGGAGCTTCGAGGGCTGCAGGCCCGTCGCAAGGAGATGTACGGCCTGCAGAGCCTCCCGGTCCGCGAGATCGAACGGGTGCACATCGCCATGGGGGGGCCCCGGGCTGGTCTGCAGGGCCCAGTGGCCGCCTACGGCGCCGCGGCGGGGATGGTGCATCCAGCGACGGGATACTTGTTCGCTACCCTCTTGCGGGTTCGGCCCCGCCTGCGTCGAGGCCTCGCGCGGGCGCTTCGTGCATCCAAAGTGGAGCGTCGGGTCGAAGTGTTGTCGGGTTCGCTGTGGCCCCGAACGACGGGGCTTTCGCGGGGACTGCAGGTGGCAGGCTTGGAGCTGGTGCTGAGGATGGACCAGGCCCGCGTGGGGGGCTTTTTCGAGGCTTTTTTTCGGTGCCCGACCTCCGCCTGGGCGGGTTATATGCGCGGCGACCCTAGCCTCTTCGGCGTGCTGCGGGGTATGGCCTCGACTTTCGGCCGGCTGCCGGCGCGAGAGCGGAATTGGGTCGGGGCCGGCTTCCTGAGGGGCCCCAAGTCACTCGATCAGCCCGCAGCCGGTGAACAGGTTTTGTAGATGGTGACCCGGAACGCGGCTGAGAGCGCTGGAAATGCCGCGAAGCGCAAAATGAAAGGTTTTTTTCGTGGGTTAGGTTGCTCTTCGGTCCTTGGACATTGCATGAACAGGCCTTGTCGATGGACGCCGCGAAAAAAAGAAGGAAGACGATGACGATGACGGGAACGCCCTCAGGCATTCTGTCCGTGGAGGGCACACTTCAGCCCCGGCAGACGCACGCGCGAGACGACGAGACGCTGGAGAAGGTGAAGGCCATGATGCTCCAAATCGCAGCCGGTGCTCGCTTCGAGAGACTCGGGGCCATCGTGCAGGAGCATCTGTTCACCGGCGGCAAGCGCCTGCGGGCTCGGCTCGCGCTCGAGAGTGCGGTCGCCCTGGGCGGGAGCGCGGACGATACGATCTCCTGGGCCGCTGCCTGTGAGCTTCTTCACAACGCGACCCTCGTCCACGATGACCTTCAGGACGCAGATCCGATGCGGCGGGGCCACTTCACGGTCTGGATGCGGCACGGGCACGCCCAGGCCATCAACGCCGGCGATCTCATGCTCATGCTTCCCTTCCTCGCGGTGGAGGAGCTCGACGCCGACGATCAGACCCGCTGGCATCTCGCTCGGGCCATCGCTCGCCGGGCGGAGCAGACGGTTCGCGGGCAGTCGCTGGAGATGACCCTCCTGTCCTCGGGCATGCTCGACTGGGAGTCCTACGCCGCTGCCGCCCGGGGCAAGACGAGCGCGTTGATGGCGCTGCCCGTCCACGGGGCGGCGCTCCTGGTCGGGCGTGCACCCGAAGAAGCCGAGCGCCTCTCCGAGCCCTTCTGCGACCTCGGCCTGTTGTTTCAGATCCAGGACGACGTGGTGGATCTGTTCGGAGACAAGGGGCGTGGTGAGCGGGGCGGAGACCTGCGCGAGGGGCGGGTGAGCGCCCTGGTGGCCGAGCACCTTCGCCTGCATCCGACCGAGACCCGGCGGACCGTCGACCTGCTGGAGACACCCCGAGATCAGACCAGCCACGACGCGATCGAGGCCATGGCCGACCGCATCGAAGAAGGGGGCGCCTTGGCCGCCGTCCTCGATCGCATCACCGGCATCGCCCATTCGATCCGAGATGCGGAGGTCCTGGCCGGGGAGCCCGAGCTGCGAAGGGTCGCCGGTGCGCTCATCGAGCGCTCCCTTGCCCCGGTCCGTCATCTCATGGAGAAGACCCTCTGATGAAGCCCGCCATCGTGATAGGCTCTGGCTTCGGCGGCCTCGCCGCCGCCATCCGGCTGCGAGCGATGGGTCACCCCGTCACCCTCCTCGAGGCTCGAGACCAGCCCGGCGGACGCGCCGGCGTCTTCAAGAGCAACGGCTTTGTCTTCGACGCCGGTCCGACCGTGATAACCGCGCCCTACTTGATCGACGAGCTCTTCACCGCCGTCGGCCGAGACCGAAAGGACTACGTCGAGCTTCTGCCCGTGGACCCCTTCTACCGGATCGACTTTCACGACGGGTCCAAGTTCGACTACGTCGGGGACGAGGAGCGGCTCGTCGAAGCGATTCGCGCCTTCAACCCCCGGGACGTCGACAACTACCAGCGGCTGGTGAAGCACATCCGGAAGATCTTCGACATCGGCTACTTGGAGCTCAGCGACGTCCCCTTCGACAGGCTCTGGGACATGCTCAAGGTCGTGCCAGATCTCGTAAAGCTGGGAAGCTACAAGTCCGTCTACTCGATGGTGGCGTCCTACATCGAGGACGAGCGGCTCCGACAGGTCTTCACCTTTCAGCCCCTCCTCGTCGGCGGCAGCCCTTTCCGCGTCACCTCGATCTACACCTTGATCCACTGGCTGGAGCGGACATGGGGCGTGTACTTTGCGAAGGGCGGGACGACGGCTCTCGTTCATGGCCTGGTTAAGCTGTTCGAAGACATCGGCGGCGAGATGAGATACAGCGCGCCGGTGGAGGAGATCGAGGTCGAGAACGGCCAGGCGAGCGCCGTCCGTATCGCGTCGGGGGAGCGCATCCCCTGCCGCTTCGTCGTGTCGAACGCCGACCCCTCCTTCGTCTACACGCGGCTCATCGGCCGCGAGCACCGGCGCAAGCACACGGACGCTGCCGTCGCCCGCAAGCATCAGAGCATGTCGCTGTTCGTGGCCTACTTCGGGACGAAGCGAACCTACGAAGATCTGGCTCACCATACGATCGTGCTCGGTCCGCGCTACAAGGGCTTGCTCGACGACATCTTCACCAAGAAGCACCTGGCCGAGGACTTCTCGCTCTATCTGCACGCGCCGACCCGGACCGACCCCTCGCTCGCTCCGCCGGGGCACGAGAATTTCTACGTCCTCTCGCCGGTACCGAATCAAAAGAGCGGCCTCGACTGGGACGAGATCGGCGAGGCCTATCTGGAGCGCGTGTTCACCGAACTGGAGCGGCGGGGCGTGCCGGGCCTGCGGGACGAGCTCGTCACCCACTCCTTCGTGACGCCTCACTACTTTCGGGACGAGCTGCGCTCCATCGACGGCGCCGCTTTCGGGCTCGAGCCGGTGCTGACCCAGTCGGCATGGTTTCGCTACCACAACCGCTCCGAGGATGTGGGCGGGCTGTACTTCGTGGGCGCCTCGACCCATCCCGGAGCCGGTGTGCCCGGCGTGCTGTCCACCGCCAAGGTGATGGAAAAGCTGGTCCCCCGACCTGAAGGGGAAGGAATGGTCGCCGTCCCGGCCGCCGTGGAGGAAAGGGCCGCGGGATGACGCCGAGCTCGGCCCAGTGCCGCGCGGTCCTGGCCGAAGGCTCGAAGTCTTTCGACCTCGCCTCTAGATTCCTGCCCGTCGATCGCAGGGACGATGCGGCGGTCATATACACCTTCTGCCGGACCGTCGACGACATCGCCGACGAGGGGGTCTCGCCGGCAGAGGCCCGATCTGCCCTCCGCGCTCTGCGGGGCGAGCTCACCGGCGAAGCGACAGCTCGCCCGCTGGCCGCCATGCTGTTGGAGGTGGCGAAGCGGCGAGACTTTTCGCCCGAGCCTGCGGTCCACCTGATCGACGGTGTCCTCTCGGACCTCGACACGGTGCGGGTGGCCGACGACGAAGCCCTGCTTCGCTACTGCTACCGCGTCGCGGGCACGGTGGGGCTGTTGATGTGCGGGGTGCTGGGCGTCCGCGCCCGGGCCGCCTCACCCTTCGCCGTCGATCTCGGGATCGCGATGCAGCTGACCAACATCTGCCGCGACGTGAGGGAGGACGCCGAGCGAGGGCGGGTCTATCTGCCCCTAGAGCGCCTCACCGCGCTTGGACTCGACGCGGACGCTCTCCTCGGCGGCCGTCCGGACCGGGAGGGCCTGCGGCTCGTCGTCGACGATCTCCTCCGGATGGCCGACGGCTACTACGCCAGCGCCGAAGCCGGGATGCGCTTCATTCCGTGGCGGGCGCGTTTCGCCATCCTGGTCGCCTCTCGGGTGTACCGAGCCATCGGCGTGAAGCTTCGAAGGAGAGGCTCGGACCCATGGCGAGGGCGCACCATCGTCTCCCCCCTCGGCAAGCTCGCGGTGGCCTCGGGGGCGGTGCTGCGCGGCCTTCATCCGAAGCTGTTCGGGCTATGGCCGGCGCCCCGTCACGTCTCCGCTCTTCACCGGGGGCTGGCGGGCTTCCCAGGCACCACCAGCGTCACGCCGGAGCTTCGGCGGCTCCCGACCCGGGCCTGAGGCCTCCTTTGCTCGTGCGCGCCCGCCTCAACGTCGTCCAATACGGCTCCGGTCCTCGCTCCTTCGTCGGGATCCACGGGTGGAGCGGGAGCCATCGCTCTTTCGAGCCCCTCATGCCTCACCTTCCCGGCGACGCCCGCTTTCACGCCGTCGACCTGCCGGGCTTCGGCGCCTCGCCAGATCCGCTCGGCTGGGAGATGGACTCTTTCTTGGACCCGGTGGACGAAGCGCTCCCCCCCGGCCGTTCGACGCTCGTCGGCGCCTGTGGGGGGGCCATTGTCGCGCTGTTTTTGGCCATCCGCCGACCGGAGCGCGTGGAGCGCCTGGTGATGATCGATCCCTTCGCCTACGCCCCCTGGTATTTCGGCATCTTCGGCACCCCGATTTTTGGACGGCTGTTCTACGGACTGACCTTCATGAATCCCGTCGGCCGCTGGCTGACCAACCAGGGCGTGCGACGCCATCGGTCTGCTGGTACCGACCTCGTCGAGGGCTTTCGAGGCGTGCGTCACGCCGCCAACCTCGCCTACTTGCGCCTGCTGGTTCGCAGCGCGCGGACCGACTTTCGACGCTTCGCGGCCTATTCCGGTCCGGTCGACATCCTCCGTGGGCGCCGGACCTTTGGCGCAGTGGCAGCCGGGGTCCCGAAGTGGAGGGGCGTATGGCCTGATTTGCGAGACGTGGTGATCGAGGGCGCGGGTCACCTCCCCATCTTCGAGGCCACGGACGAGGTGGGGACGTGGGTCTTCGGGCGTCATGGCTGACGAAGGCCACCCGATCGGCGCCGTAAAGCGTTGGACCGGGCTGGGGGCCGACACCATTCGGGCCTGGGAGCGTCGTTATGGCGCGATCAAGCCGGTCCGGGGCCGAGGCAACATCCGTCGCTACGGACCCGAGGATGTCCGGCGGCTGCTTCTGCTTCGAGAGGCCACCCGACGCGGCCACGCCATCGGGGGGATCGCGCGGCTCGACTCGGAGACGCTCCGCCAGCTGCTTCGTGAAGATCAGGACGCCTTGGAGGCGCTTTCTTCCTGGCGCGACCAGCGTCGAGGCGCCGCCCTCACCGACGCCTACCTGAGCAGCCTCGCTCGGCTGGACGTCGACGAAGGACGGCGGCTCCTCTTCTTGGCCCGGCAGCTCTTCCAGCCCTTGTGCTCCTCCTTTCTGGGCCCGCTGCTGGGGGCGGTTCAGCGGCGCTGGTCGAGAGACGGCGACGGACCTGCGCCCTTCGTTCGGTCCCTTTTCCTTCAGCACTTGAGGGGGCTGCTCTTTGGTCCCGCTCCCGCCGCCGGCCCCGTCAGGGTGCTGGTCGCGGGTCCGGCTCGATGGAGAGAATGGACTCTCCTGGCGGCCTTGGTCATCGTGCAAGAGGGGTTGGATGCGGTGCTCTTGGAGGAGGTCGAAGAGCCCGAGTCGCTCGCATGGCCGGTGGGGTTGTCCGGCGCCCACCGGCAGATCTTCGTTGGTGCGGAGGCCGGAGCCGCCGAGGTCCATCGCTTTGTTCCCGAGGGGGCGGCGGAATCGGAGGCAGCGCCGCCTGGGCCGGCTGGTCTGTCGTCTTCGCTGACCCAGCTGGAAGCGGCGGCTCGAGGGTGGCGGGTCAGCCACCAGCTGGGAGCTCGACGGTGAATCGGGCGCCGCGCCGTCCGGCGGACGCGGCGAGTCGTCCACCATGAGCTTCGGCGATCCGGGCCGCCACCGTCAGGCCGAGCCCATGGCCCGACCCGTGGGTCGAGTAGAAGGGCTCGAAGATTCGATGTAGGGCAGCGGGGTCGACGCCTGGGCCCTCGTCCTCGACGCCGACCCTCACCGACTGGAGCGATCGCTCGCCCTCGACCCAGACCGCGCCGCCTTCGGGCATCATCTGCGCGGCGTTGGCGATCAGATTGCGAAAGCAGTGACGCAGCAATCGGGGATCGCAGGGGACGGTGATCTCCAGGGGTTCCGCCTCCAGTCGCAGGCGAGGATACTCGCGGGACACGTCTCCGAAGGCAGCCCGCACCACACCGTCGATTTCCGCCGGACGAAGAGTTGGGACGACGGGCCGGGCGAAGAAGACGAGCTGGTCGACGAGCCAAGCCAGCCGCTCCAGGCTCCGCTTCATGTGCCCCGCGACCACCTGCTCTTCCGGGCCGATGCGGCCGCCGAGGACAGTCAGGGCCGACATTACGCCGGCGAGCGGGTTTCGCAGGTCGTGGGCGAGCCGAGAGACGGCCGACAAGGTCTCCAGCTCCGCGGTCGACTGGGTGGTGAAGAGGACGATGACCTCGTCGCCGAGCAATGCGACGCGAGCTGCGGGATCATGGAGCTCGCGGGGCCGCCCATCGGTCGCGGTCGCGCGAACCGCCTCCCGAAGCAGGGGCCAGCGCGACGGGACGGGCGCTCCAAGGGTGAATTCCTGGAGGCGTTCACCCGCGCGTTTGCTCATCCAGCTGAGCTTGCCGTCCCGAAAGACGGCGCACTCGAGCCGGAGCTCAGCCAGCGACGAGACGAGCGGGTTCAAGGTGCCCCCTTCTTCAGGCTTCGGCGCGACGCTTGGGATCCTTGTCCTCGAGGCTGAACTTCTCGATTCGATAGCGCACCTGGTCCCGGTTCATCCCGAGGAGGGCGCCAGCTCTGGTTCGGTTGCCGTTGGCCCGCTCCAGGGCCTGGATCAGGAGGCGCCTCTCGAGTTCCTGCATGTCGATGCCGCTCGCGGGCAGATTGTACTGACCGTCCGACTCCACCGGCGCGTCCGAGAGCTCGAGTGCGTTGGCTTCGATGAGGCTGCCCTCGCCCAGAAGGACGGCCCGCTCGATGCAGTTTCGAAGCTCGCGAACGTTGCCGGGCCAATTGTGCTCTTCCATGATCCGGGCCGCTTCTTCGCTGACGCCACGAACCTCTTTGTCGAACTCCTCGTTGAAGTGGTCGATGAAGTACTTCGTGAGGAGCTGGATGTCGCCCGTCCGCTCGCGGAGCGGGGGCAGGCGCACCGTGAGAACGGCGAGCCGATAGTACAGGTCCTCACGAAATCGGCCGGCTTCGACCTTCGCCCGGAGATCTTGGCTGGTGGAGGCGATTATGCGCACGTCGGCGCGCTGGTCCTCGTGGCCAGCCAAACGGCGGAAAGTCTTCTCCTCCAGGAATCGAAGCAACTTGGCCTGAACGCCTTGGTCCATTTCTCCGATGTCGTCGAGGAAGACGGTGCCGCCCTGGCATTTTTCGAGCAGACCCGGCTTGCGGGTCGAAGCCTCGGGGAAGGCACCCGGCTCGTGGCCGAAGAGCTCGCTCTCTAGAAGGTGCGGCGGCAGGGCGGAGCAGGCCAGACCCATGAAGGGGCTGCTGGCGCGCTCGCTGCTTCGGTGTACCGACTTCGCGGCCAGGCCCTTGCCCGTGCCGCTCTCGCCGGTCATGAGCACCGTCGAGCTGGGGCTGGAGGCTACGCGGTCCAGAAGACCGCGGATCTCGAGGATGGCCTGTGAATCGCCGACCAAGGGATGCTCGGTGTCGGTCTTGTTGACCCGCCGTAGCTCCCGGCGCAGTCGAGTCGTCTCGAGCGCCCGGGTGATGGTCTCGACGACTTCGTCGAGGTCGAAAGGCTTGCCGGCGTAGTGAAAGGCGCCTTCCTTCATCATGTCCACCGCGTGCTGCACGCTCGAGTGAGCGGTGAGCATGATGATGGGCGTCGATGGGTCGCTGGTCCGCATTCGACGGAGAACGTCATGGCCGTTGACGTCGGGCAGAAGCCAGTCCAGGAGCACCAGGTCGCAGCCCCGATCGAATTGGGACATCGCCTCCTGACCGCCGGCGGCCTCCGCGACCTCGAAGCCCTCCTCCTCCAGCCGTTGGCGCAGGGACCAGCGAATGAGGTGCTCGTCGTCGACGACTAGGATCTTGGCGGGGCGGTCTCGATCGAAGGCCGCAGTGGCGCTGTGGGAAACTGTGCTGGTCATGGAGGGGAAGTGAGCAATCCTCGTGCCGAAAAAACTCATGGTCCATGCGGGAGTTTAGGCGCCGGAATTCGCCCAAAACGTAAGAAATGCCGACTCGACCATGGGGCATTATGCGTCGCTGCCCAGCTAGGTGCGGCATTTCGCGACAGGACCTCGCTGGAGGCAGAGTTCACGCCCTCGACACGTTGTTGGCATGGAGCCACGACATTTTGGGTGGGCGATGCTGGAGAGGGTGCTGAACGCCGACGAAGCCGTCCTGCTGTGGGTCCGAGCTCGGCAGAGGCCCCTCCTCGCTCAGCTGATGCGCGGCTTCACCCGGATGGGGGATGCCAGCACGTGGTTCATGGTCGGCTTGTTCTTGTGGGCAGCGGATCGTCCGGAGGTCGCGTGGCCGTTGGTCCTCGGCGCCGGCGCCGGGAGCGGGCTGGCGGGGATCTTGAAGCGCCTGTGCCGGCGGCCGCGGCCCAGCGCCGCCATCGAGAGTTTCGAGGCCCTCGCCATGAATCCGGACCAGTTCTCCTTCCCCTCCGGCCATACCGCGACCGCGGTCGCGGTGGCCTTTGCGGTCGCCGGTTTGGGTGCTGGGCTCGCTGCGGCGGGAGGGGCGGTGGCCGCGGCGGTGGCCTGCTCGCGGGTCTATCTGGGTGCCCACTATCCGCTGGACGTGGTCGTTGGTGCGGTCCTGGGCGTGATCGGTGGCGCCGGCGTTCACCTGTGCCTGTTCGCTTGAGCCAGGTTCAGTTGCTCCAGGTCCGCTCCCGCTCTTCGCGGATGAACATGGTCACCGACTCCATGGCCAATAGGTAGGCTTGACGGAAGTCGTCGACGTAGCGGCCTGCCGGGCTGCGAGGCGGCGCATCGAACTGGCCCGGTCCGCCGAGTCGACCCTGTCCTTCAAAGCTCGCCAGCGCCGCATTGATCTTTTCGGCCTCGTCCTCGGTGCGGTGCACCCGGGCCGAGCGGACCCGACCCTGGTCATCGACGGCGATGCCGACCTCGGCCCGACCGTGGGGCGTGTTCATGGGCAAGAAGACGAGGTAGCCGAGCTTCTCGTCCTTCTCCAACTCGTCGATCAGGAGGGGGTCCTGAGGCACGAAGTTCAGCTGCCCCTTCTCCCCCTCGAAGTCGTAGAGCGTGAAGACCCGGTGGGTGCGGCCATCGGGCAGGCGCCCGAGGTTTTCCTTGAGGCGTTTCTCCCCGAACTGGTCGACCGTGTATTCCTCGAGGAGGTAGCGGGCGGCCTCAGGGAAGAAGTCGGAGACGCGGAGGTGGCGGGTCCGGACGAAGGCGACCATGTCCCAGGCCGACAGGAAGTCGACCGCCTCGGGGGAGAAGGTCTTGGCGCTGTCGACGCATCGGCCTTGGCTGAAGGCGGCGTGCAGCGATGGGTCCTGGATGGCCGTCATCTCGGCCGCGGACAGGGTGGCTCGGGCCGCATCGGCGCCGCAGTAGCGAGCGAACAGGGTTCGGCCGTGGATAAAGTCGCCTTGGTGGACGGTTTGGGCCTCGGCGGCGGCCGGAAGGGCCACGAGCGGGAGGAGGAGAACCGGCAGTCTCATCTGCTAGGGCTTAGCAAGGGGGCCCCCAGCCGTCGACCCCGTTCGCCCCACCTCCTTCGATGGGTGCCACCCCATTTCGCGCCGCCACCGCCTCGATGGGTGCCATGCGATTTTGCGCCGCCGCCGCTTCGATGGGTGCCATGCGATTTCGCGCTCTCGCCGAACGGCTTTCGTCCGTGCTTCGATGGGTGCCATGCGACTTCGCGCCCTCGCCGAACGGCTTTCGTACTCGTCCAAAAGAGCAGAAGCGGAGCGACTATTGGATCGAAGCGCGGAACGTCGACAGAAAGACTGGGGGGCTTATCGTGACTTTCGGCCCGAGCGGGCGGTGGCCCAGCGAGTCGACGTGGGGGCGTACCGTAATCAGCCGCTCGCGGGCCTGCCGGTTTCGGTCAAGGATTTGTACGGAGTGGCGGGCTTCGAGACCTTCGCCGGGAGTCCGGCCCGACTGCCGCCGCGCTTCGAGATCGAGGGCCCCCTCCTTGGCGCGCTGCGTCGTCAAGGCGCGCCGGTGATGGGCAAGACCCATACCGTCGAGTTTGCGTTCGGGGGAATAGGTAGCAACAGCCACTGGGGCACGCCCGAAAATCCGAGGGCGCCAGGTTGCGTACCTGGCGGTTCGAGCTGCGGGGCGCCGGCCTCGCTGGTGGAGGGCAGTGCCGCCTTCGCCCTCGGGACCGACACGGCGGGCTCGGTCCGGATCCCTGCCAGCTTTTCGGGCGTGGTGGGTTTAAAGCCCAGCAACGGCCGCTGGTCGACGGTCGGGGTCGTTCCCCTGAGCCCGACCCTGGATACGACCGGGATCCTGACTCGCTCGGTGGACGACGCCGACTTCGTTGTTCGAGCTTTGGAGGGTTTGCCGACGCGCAGCGCCGGTCGCCCGGCTTCGAGCCTCCGCTTGGGACGACTCCGCCGCCATGTGGAGGACGACGCCGACCCGGATGTCGTCGAGGCCATCGACCGCGCGATGCAGCGCCTCGAGTCCGCCGGCGCCACCGTTGTCGACGCCAAGGTCCCCGAAATAGGTGCCGCCCTCGCCCTGTTTCACAAAGGCACCGTCACCGCCGCCGAGTGCCATGCGTTTATGCAATCTGAACTGCGCCAATGGCTCGGCACCCTCGAGTCAAAGGTGAAGACACGGGTCGAAGGCGGCGCACAGCTCTCGGCAGTCGAATATCTCCGCCGCCGTCGACGGATCGATTTCCTCCGCCGCCGCGTGGTCGAGCGGACACTTGACGGAACGATATGGGTTTCGCCCACAACGGCCAAAACGGCGCCTCGGAGAGAAGAGGTCGAATCTGTGGAAGCCTACGGCATGTTGAACCTCCTCGCTCTTAGGAACACGAGCATTGCCAACGCCTTGGGTTGGTGCGCGTTGTCTCTTCCCTGCGGCACCGACCGCGATGGTAGGCCTATTGGCCTCATGCTGATGGCCCCTGCGGGCCAAGACCTGCCGCTTCTGGCCGCTGGCTGCTGCGCCGAACAAGTCCTAGGACCGGCCGACCAGCTCTTCAGTCACTAATGGGTGTTACCTGATTTCGCAATCTGTCCTGCATCTTTTCGGGAGGGCCACCGCTTCCGCAGCCCTACCCGCATCGAAATTCGGCCTTGGGCCCCGATTTTCGACGGCTTGGCTCAGCTCAGCGTTGAGAGCTTTACGGAGGGCCCTTGGCATGCGGTTTGCTGCAGTGATTCTCCATGAGGAGACCGAGGCAGCTCATCCCAGGAGCCTATTGGGAAGTCACCGTCAACTGCGCGCGGAAGCAGTTTCGGCTTCGCCCTGACGAGGACAGAACCCAGTGTTTCGGCTACTTCCTAGGAAAGGCGCTCAAGGCTTGTCCCGGCATCCGGATTCTGTGCGTTAGCCAGATGTCCAACCATTTCCATCTCGTGTTGAGGGATGACGATTCTGAGCTTTCTAAATTCATGTGCTTGTATTTGGGGCCGCTCGCCAAGTACATCAATGGGCTCGACGAAACGACCGGACCGGTCTTCGAACGGCGGTTTGCAGGCATAAGGGCCATCGATGGCTCAGCGGTCCTGGACAGGATCGCCTATGCCGCCGTGAATCCTGTCGATGCGGGCTTGGTCGAGCGGATGGAGGATTGGCCGGGTCTCATCGCCTGGCCAGGCCAAAAGCAGGACCAGACCTTCGCTCTCAGGCGGTGCCACACTTCGATGCAGCATCAAACCGATTCGTACGAACTGACCATCGCTCGGGACCTCTTGACTGCGCAGGACCTCGAATGGCTCGAGGCAGACATTCAACGACGGCTAGACGACTGCGCGGAGGCACGAGACGGGCGGCCTGTTCTCGGTGCGGACGCCGTGAGGGCGCTAGACCCCTTCGACGCTCCAAGCCGTTCCAAGCGATCTCCGATGCCTATCTGTCATGCGAGCTGTCTTGAAGGATGGTGGAACTATGTTCAGGAGTGGAGACTATTCGTCGCAGCCTATCGAGTTGCATCTCAGCGCTTTCGGTCCGGGAACTGGAATGTTCAATTTCCGGACTTCAGCTTCAGGCCATGGTCCTCTGTTTCGGCTACATGGCCTTCAGGTTAAATGGTCTTCCGAGAGAGGCATCTGAATCCTGTTGACAAGTTCGCTTGTGCCTACGAGCCAGACTCCCTTCGGTTCGAGATTGTCTCGGGCCGCTCCGAGAGCGAGCTTCTTGGGCGCCCTTTGACACCTCGGACGAGTGGAATATCGAAAGTAATCTCATGGCGAAGAGTTTATGAGGTTGAGCGACCAAGGACAATGATAAGTGGAGTTGTAAAAAATGGTGGAGCTGTTAAGAGGGGGTGGTTAGGTCGATGGTTTTTCGGAGGGCTTGGGTTGTTGCGAGACGATCTGGGGCGGCGAGAATCGCGGAGACGACGGCGATGCCGGCTGCGCCAGCGGCCATTACGGCTGGGGCGGTCTGCTGGTTCATGCCCCCGATGCCAACGACCGGCACCTCGAGGCGTTCGCAGAGACTGCGGAGGCCCGGGATGCCCAAAGGCATCGAGGTGTTGGTCTTCGTCGGGGTGGCGAAGACTGGGCTTGCGGCCACGTAGTCGGCGCCTTCGGGGTCGTCGTTGGTGGACTCGAGAGACAGGCCAATGATCGCCCCGGCACCCATGAGGTTTCGCGCCGCCGCGACAGGGAGGTCCGTTTGGCCTAGATGAACACCGTCCGCCCCAGCCGCGGCTGCGACATCGACGCGGTCGTTGATGATCAAGGGTACGCCTAGGGGCCGCAGGACGGACAGCCAGTTACGGGCCGTCTCTAGTAGCGCTCGCCCCTCGGCCGCCTTGTCGCGCAGTTGAACCATGCTGACCCCGGCGGTGGCGAGGTCTGCCAGCTCCCTCAGCGAAAGCGGGTAGCACCGGTCGCTGACGAGGTAGAGGCGAAGCTTGGTTTGATTCAAAGCGGCTCGATGCGGGATGACAGATCCATTGGCTTGGCGGCGAGTGCGTCCAGGAGGCCGACGCGAAAGCTCCCCGGCCCCTTGGCCTCTTCCGCCGCCCGCTCTCCGGCGTCCTTGAACAGAGCGAGGGTGGCGAGCGCGGCCTCGTAGCGGTCCGGAGCGACGGCGCAGCCGGCCGCGAGGATGGCGGATAGGGCGCAGCCGGTGGCGGTTACCTGGGTCAGCCAGGGATGGCCCCCCCGAATGCGTGCGGAACGCTGGCCGTCGGTCACCACGTCGACCTCTCCGGTCATCGCGACCACGAGTCCGCGGTCTTTGGCCATTCTTCGGGCCGCTTCGAATACCGCCTCCGCGGAGTCGGTGGAATCAACGCCTTTGCCTGATGCCGCCTCTTCCACCAGGGCCAGCACCTCGGAGGCGTTGCCGCGCACTACGTTGCAGCGGTCGAGGAGCTCGTTGCAGACGCGCCGGCGAAAGTGGGTGGCACCCGCGCCTACGGGGTCGAGGATGACGGGGGTTCCTTTTTTTTGGGCGGCTTCGGCTGCGGATTCCATGCCTCGCACCCACGGGGTCGAAAGGGTGCCGATGTTGATGAGCAGCGCGGAGGCGAGGCCAGCGAACTCGGCAGCCTCCTCCTCGGCGTGGATCATGGCCGGGCTCGCGCCCACGGCTAGGAGTGCGTTGGCGCTCAGATCCATGGCCACATAGTTGGTGATGGCGTGAACGAGGGGACCGTTCTCGCGGATCGCAGCGACAACCGACTCGGCATACATGTCGCCGGTGATCGTCGATGAAACGCCAGGGGCCAAGCTCTTTCGTTGAGGCGAAAAGGTGCAACAGGGCGCGAAATGGGGTGGCACCCGCCGTTGGGGGCCACTTTTTTTGTTAGGGCGACACGCTGCGCCAGGTGCAGGAGGGCGCGAAACGGCGTAGCACCCGCCGCTGGGTGGTGGCGTCGTGGACGGGGCTTTCGCCCTCGCAGAGGACGACCCTCGTCAGAGCTCGCACGCCTTGCGGCTCGGAAACGAGCTGGATGAACAGGGAGGCGAGGGGCGTCACGGTCGGGTTGAAGGCTACGGATTCCACCACCCCCGCGCTGACGATGCTTCCGTCGTCGAGCTGGGCCGCGAGGCCCGAGGGCACGCCGGTATAAGGGTGGTGGCTCGCCGCCGCCGCCCAGCGCGCCACCGTCTCCAGGTCCATGCTCGGCGGCGATAGCTCTCGTCGTCGCTCGGTCAGTGGGCTCGGCTTGCCGGTTAGGGCGACAGGACCGAAGGCATCTGGCAGAAGCTCGGCCAAGCTTCGCGTCTTGCCCCCGAAGTGCAGCACCGGGTCACCGAACTCCAGAAGGAACTGCCGGCAGTGGCCGCAGGGCGCCGCGTCCACCCAAAGCTCCCGCAAGGGGGCCGGGCTGCTCTCCATGGCGGCCACCGCGGCGCACTGCTCCGCATGAACCGTCAGACCGAAGCTCCCAAACTCCATGTTGAAGCCGAGGTGACAGCCGCCATCCCCGTCCTGCGCCACTGCTCCCACCCGAAAGCCCGAGCTTCGCGCCCGCGCGTGCCGGCGCGCTTCGGCGATCAGCGCCCTCGGGGGGCCCTTCCGAGGGGTCGAGATCCGTCGTCCGCCGCGGAAGATCACCGCTTCAGCCTCGCCAGGGTCCAGCCTCGAGCGCAAGCCGGCCCGATCAAGAGGCCATCGTTGACAAGAACCACGGCCTATCGCGTCAATCCGAGGACCGCCATGCCGGAGCCCGAACTACGAATAGCTTTGCCCAAGGGGCGGATGGCCGACGGCGTGACCCGCCTTCTCGCCACGGCTGGGATTCAGTTCAAGGTCGGAAGCCGCGGCTACCGACCCTGGCTGTCCTTGGTCGACACGGACGCCAAGATCCTAAAGCCTCAGAACATCATCGAAATTGTCCACGCCGGCAGCCGCCACATCGGCTTCGCGGGGGCCGACTGGGTGAGCGAGCTCGGCTACGCCGACGATCCCGACCTGGTAGAGCTGCTCGACACGGGGCTCGACCCAGTCCGAGTCGTGGTGGCGGCACCCGAGGCCTGTATCGAGGGCGGCCGGCTGCGACCGCCCCCAGGTCGAAAAGGCCCCCTCGTGATCGCCACCGAGCTCCCTCGGCTCACCGGGCAATGGATCGAACGCAACGGGGTGGAAGCCAAAGTGTTCCGGACCTACGGCGCGACCGAAGTCTTCCCGCCCGAGGACGCCGACGCCATCGTCGACATCGCCGCTACCGGCGACACCCTAAAGGCCAACAACCTATACATCGTCGACGAGGTGTTGAGCTCGTCGACGCGATTGTTCGGTCACGCCGCTTCTTTGCGCGACCCGACCATACGCGCTCGGGTAGACGCCCTGATCCTCTTGTTGCGCGCCGCCCTCGACGCCGAGACGCGGACCATGGTCGATCTCAACGTGTCGGCAAACCAGCGGGACCGGGTCCTGGGGCTGCTGCCCGCCCTGCGCCAGCCCACCGTCTCGACCCTGGAGGGCGGGCAGGGCTTCGCTATCCGTTCCGCCGTCCCCAAGAAGGCCCTGGCCGAACTCATCCCGCGCCTCAAAGAGGCCGGTGCCGAGGACATCGTCGTGACCAAGCCGACGCTGCTGGTGCGCTGAGCGGTGTTGGAGCTCGACGCCAACGAAGGGCCCGCGCCGCCTCGGGCGTGGCTAAACGCCGCCTTCGCCGAGGCGATGGTTCACCGCTACCCCCGCTACGAGGGCCTTCAGGCCGCCATCGCCGCCCGGCACGACCTGCCTAAAGAGCGGGTCATGGTCACCGCCGGCGGAGACGAAGGCATCGACCGGGTGGTGAAGGCCGCCGGGGGGCTGCACATGCCTCGGCCGACCTTCGGCATGTTCCCGGTCTACTGCGCGGCCCGCGGTCGGCCCCTGAGCTTCGTCGACTGGGGAGACTGGGAGGGGTTGCTTTCGAAGCGCCCTCCCGAAGCCGACTGGCTCGCCGTCGTGGCGCCCAACAATCCGACCGGCCTGAGCCTGGAGGAGCACGAGTTGGAGGCCATGCAGGACGCCCTGCCGGAGAACGTGTTCTTCCTCCTCGACCAGGTCTACGCCGAGTTCGACGACGCCCAGCTCACCGACATCGCCCTTCGCCATCCGCACTTCGTCGTCGTTCGAAGCCTGTCCAAGTCCTTCGGTTTGGCGGGGCTCAGGGTCGGCTACCTCCTGGGCGACCCACAGCTGCTGGCCCGCATCGGCGCCGGCGCTTCGCCCTATTCGATCGCCAGCCTGTCCGCCCACGTCGCGACCCGCATGCTCCGGGAGCCGCCGGCCGAGGTGGCGGCCTACTGGGGCCTGGTTCGCGAGGCGCGGCCCCGGATCGAGGCCGCCCTCGCGGCCCTCGGCCACCCGTCGCCTCCCTCCCGAGCCAACTTCTGCTTCGCGCCCGGGGCGGGCGAGGCGCAGCATCGGCGACTGCTCGACGCTGGGATACGGGCAAGACGCTTCGACGGTGACCGACGCCACGAGGCGAAAGGGCTGAGGATCACTTGCCCATCGGAGCCAGACGACGTGGAACGCCTGCTGGAGGCGCTGCAGCCGTGAGTCGATTCATTCAGCACCGGCGCGAGACCAAAGAGACCCAGGTCGAAGTCGAGTGGGCCCTCGATGGTCGCGGCCGAAGCGAGATCCAGACCGGCCTCGGATTCCTCGACCACATGCTGGAGGCCTTCGCTCGGCACGGCCGCTTCGACCTGAAGCTCCGAGCCGAGGGCGACCTCCACGTCGACGCGCACCACACGGTAGAGGACTGTGCGCTCACCCTGGGCGCAGCGCTCGACGCCACCCTCGGCGATCGACGCGGCCTCCAGCGCTACGGCCACGCCTATGTCCCGATGGACGAGGCCCTGAGCCGAGCGGCCTGGGACCTAGGCGGACGCCCTTGGCCCGAAGTCGAGCTGGGCCTGCGCCTCGACGCCCTGGGCGAAGTGTCGAGACACGACTGGCGTCACTTCTTTCAGTCCTTGGCCATCGCCAGCCGCTCCGCCCTACACGTCGACGTCCTCCGGGGCGAGCACGACCACCATCGGCTGGAGTCGGCCTTCAAGGCGACGGCGGTCGGCCTTCGCCGTGCTCTAGCGGTGGAAGGCGACGACGTGCCTTCGACGAAGGGCACGCTGTGAAGGTCGGCGTCGTCGAGACCGAGACCTGCAATCTGGCTTCCGTTCGTGCCGCCGTTCGTCGCGCCGGCGGGTCGCCTCGGCCCGTTCGGACACCCGCCGACCTCGACGGGCTGCACGCCCTCGTCCTGCCCGGCGTCGGGGCCTTCGGGCCCGCGATGGCGCGCCTTCGAAGCTGGGGGCTGGAGGCGCCGCTTCGGGCGCGCCTGACCGCCTCGGCCGAGGGCGAGGGCCCCCGCTGCATGGCGGTCTGCCTCGGCTTTCAGCTCCTCGGCGCAGGCAGCGAAGAGGCGCCGGACGTCTCGGGGCTCGGCCTCCACGAAGGCGTGGTTCGTCGCCTGCCACCCGGCGAGCGGGTCCCGCACCTCGGCTGGAACGAGCTAAACGGCGATCTCGTCGGTGAGGCCTACTTCGCCCACTCCTTCGGCCTCCTCCAGGCCCCCGAGGGCTGGCGAGCCAGCCGCTGCGACTACGGGCAGGGCTTCGTGGCGGCGCTCCAAAGAGGGCGGCTGCTCGGCTGCCAGTTCCACCCCGAGCTCTCGGGCGCCTGGGGCCAGGCCCTGTTCGCAGCCGGACTCGGCGCGGAGGCGGCATGCTGAAGACCCGGATCGTGCCCTGCCTCGATGTGCGCGACGGTCGAGTGGTCAAGGGCGTCCGCTTCGGGGACATACGCGACGCCGGTGATCCGGTGGAGGCGGCGGTGCGCTACGAAGCCGAGGGCGCCGACGAGATCGTCATCCTGGACATTTCGGCCACGCCCAAAGAGCGGGCCCACGGCTACGAGGTGGTGGCCGGGGTTCGAGAGCGACTGAGCATTCCGCTGACGGTCGGCGGGGGCGTGCGTACGGTGGACGACGCTCGCCGCCTGCTGGAGGTAGGGGCCGACAAGGTCGGCGTCAACACGGCCGCCGTCCGATCCCCGGAACTTCTGGAGGCCCTGGCCGGCGAATTCGGACGCCAGTGTGTGGTGCTCGCCGTCGACGCCCGTTGCCGGGAAGGGGGCTGGGAGGTGGTGGTCCGGTCGGGCGCCGACCGCACCGGCCTGGACGCTGTCGCGTGGGCGGCGGAAGGAGAGCGGCGCGGCGCCGGCGAGATCCTCCTGACGAGCTGGGACCAGGACGGCACCAAGGCCGGCTACGACGTTTCGCTGCTGGAGGCGGTCTGCGGGCGGGTCCGCTGCCCGGTGATCGCCTCGGGCGGCGCCGCCACACCGGCGCACTTCGAGGCTGGCGCTCGGGCCGGCGCCACCGCGCTGCTGGCCGCCTCGATCTTCCACTTTCGCGACGTCGCGATCGGCGAGCTCAAGTTGGCCCTGGCCGCCCGGGGCCTTTCGATGAGAAGGGGAGCCAATCCATGATCGTTCCCAGCATCGACATTCTCGGTGGCCGAGCCGTGCAGCTGCGCGGCGGCGACCCCGAAGCTCTCGAGGTCGACGCCGGCGACCCAGCAGCCGTTGCGGAGCGTTTTTCCCGGGCCGGTCCCCTCGCAGTGATCGATCTCGACGCCGCTCTCGGGCGAGGAGACAACAAGGAGATCATCAAGGACCTCTGCCGGCGCCACGAGTGTCGGGTCGGGGGCGGGCTGCGATCGGTCGAAGCGGCGCTGGACATGCTCGATGCCGGCGCGGCCCAGGTGATCCTAGGCACCGCCGCTCGGCCCGATATCCTGCAGGCGCTCCCCCGAGAGCGGGTCGTGGCCGCCGTCGACGCCCGCCATGACGAGGTCGTGGTCGAAGGATGGACCAAAGGCACCGGCGACGGGCTCCTCCAGCGGGTCGCCGCCCTCGCGCCCATGGTCGGGGGCTTTTTGGTCACCTTCGTGGAGCGCGAGGGGCAGATGAAGGGCACGGATCTCGAACGGGCCCGAGAGGTCGTGGAAGCGGCCGGCGGCCAGCCGGTCACGGTAGCGGGCGGCATCACCCAACCCGGCGAGGTAGCGGCCTTGGATGAGCTGGGCGCCGACGCGCAGCTCGGGATGGCGGTCTATACCGGAAGGCTTCGCCTGGTCGACGCGCTGTGGGCCTGCTTGCGCCCCAACGAACGGGGGTGGATGCCGACCGTGGTCAGCGATGAACATGGCGTCGCGCTGGGGCTCGCCTGGTCCGACCTCGAGAGCCTGCACCACGGGCTGGAGACGGGGGAGGGGGCCTACCACTCCCGCTCTCGCGGCGAGCTGTGGGTGAAGGGCCGGACCTCCGGCGCGACCCAGCGGCTTCTCCGGGTACGGGCCGACTGCGACCGGGATGCCCTTCACTTCACGGTCGAACAGGCGGGCAGCTTCTGCCATCTCGACACCCGCACCTGCTGGGGAGATGACCGAGGTCTGTTCAGTCTCGAGCGACGGATCCGGGCGCGAAGGGACGAAGCACCGGCGGCCTCGTACACGCGACGTCTGTTCGAAGAGCCGGGTTTGCTGGATGCCAAGCTCCTTGAAGAGGCGAAGGAGCTGGCCGGGGCTGAAGGCTTTGAACAGGTCGTGCACGAGACCGCAGATGTGCTCTACTTCGTGATGGTTCGGGCGGCACAGGCCGGCGTGAGTCTCGCCGACGTCGAACGCGAGCTCGGAAGACGAAGCCGGCGGGTTCGTCGCCGTCCGGGCGACCGGAAAGATCAATGAAGCATCTTCGCCTCACAACCCCAAGCGAGCTGGCCCCTGCCCCGCCTCTGATCGCCGACCCCGACTTCGCGGCGAAGGTAGGAGAGATCCTCGGCGAGGTTCGATCCGGAGGCGACGCCGCGCTTCGGCGACTCGGCGAACGCTTCGACGGGCTCGGACCTCAGAACCCGCTTATTCACGACAGCAAGGCCATGGCCGAAGCCTGCCGCCGCTTGTCGGCCGAAGACCGGGCCCTGCTCGGTCGGACCGCGGACCGTATCCGCAGCTTCGCCGAAGCCCAGCTCGACGCGAGCCGAGACGTGCGTGTGCAGGTGCCGGGCGGGGTGGCCGGACACCGCTGGATGCCGGTGGAGCGGGCCGGCTGCTACGCTCCCGGCGGCCGCTATCCCCTGCCGTCTTCGGTGCTCATGACCGTCATTCCGGCCCGGGTCGCCGGCGTGAGCGAAGTATGGCTCGCCAATCCCAATCCCCAGCCGGTCACCCTGGCCGCGGCCTACTACGCCGGTGCCGACGGGGTTCTCGCCGTCGGGGGCGCTCAAGCGGTGGGCGCCCTGGCTTTTGGCACCGAGTCCGTCCCCGCGGTGGACGTCATCGCGGGTCCCGGCAACAGCTGGGTGACGAGCGCGAAGCATCAGGTCTCGAACCGAGTGCGCATCGACATGCTGGCCGGACCGAGCGAGCTGCTGGTAGTCGCCGACGAGTCGGCGGATCCGCAGCTCGTAGCCGCCGACCTCCTCGCCCAGGCCGAGCACGACGTTGAAGCCCGGGTCGGCTTGCTGACGACCCACGAGCCCTTGCTGGCGGCGGTGGATGCTGCACTGACCGAGCTCCTGGAAACCCTGAAGACCCGAAGCGTCGCCCTGGAGGCGATCGCCCGAAACGGCTACGCCGCGGTGTGCGGCTCGCTTCGGGAGGCGGCCGAAACCAGCGACCGCCTCGCCCCCGAGCACCTGCACATTCACGTGGCCGAGGCCTCTAAGCACGCCGAGCTCTTTCACGCCTACGGGGGTCTGTTCGTCGGGGCCGACGCGGCCGAGGTCCTGGGGGACTATGGCGTGGGCCCCAACCACACCCTGCCCACCGCTCAGACCGGGCGCTTTCGCGGCGGCCTGAGCGTCTATGACTTCATGGCCTGTCGGACCTGGCTACGGATGGACGATCCGGTCGAAGCCGCTGCCGACGCCGAGCGATTGGCCCAGATGGAAGGCTTGTCCGCGCACGCCCTGAGCGCGCGGCTCCGCCGGAGCTGAGCGCCGCCGGCGCAGGCCCTGCGGGGTCGAGCCGCTCAGGGAGGGCGGTGTGTGCGCTCGTGTCGTCCCGTTGTGTTCGCCCGCGCTCGGATCTACGCAGGAGTCATGGCAGCGCCGATCATCGTCGACCGGCGGACGGGTCTGAGTCCGGAGGAGTTCCGGCGCGAGTACCGAGACCGGCGGCGACCGGTGGTGATGACCGACGCGACCAGGCAGTGGTTGGGGCATCGGGTCATCACGCCCGATTGGTTGCGGAGCGCCTTCCCCGACAAGGAGGTCGCGCTGCTCGGACACGAACGGCGATGGAGAGTGCCCGAGCTCGTCGACCTTCTCGCCGACCCGGAGAGCGACTCGCCCTATCCCTGTTGCGCGCTGCTGGACGTGGAGTGGCCAGAGCTCGCGCCCATGTTCCAGCCCCTACCCATCGCCCATGCGACGCCCAATCGCTTGAGCCACAAGGCGTTCTTGGGGGGGCGCTTCGGCTCGCGGACTGAAATCTTCTTGGGAGGCCCCAAGGGCCACTTCCCGTACGCGCACATCGACTACTACCACCTGAGCGCTTGGATCAACATGGTGTACGGAGAGAAGGAGTTCTGGGTGTTCTCGGTCGACGATGACGCGCAGATGTATCCGAAACCTCCGGACAACTGGCAGTCCGAAGTCGACGCCTTCGATCCGGACCTCGAACGGCACCCGCGCTTCGCGAACGTGGAGATCACGAAGATCCGGATGGGGCCCGGCGAGACGCTGTACATTCCGGCCGGAACTTGGCACACCGCGCGTTCCCTCGGCCAAACGCTCTCTGTTGCCTTCGATCAGCTCGACCATACGAACATGGATCGCTTCGTTCAGGACGTTCGGACCTATCGGGAGCGTGGCTTGAGCCGGCGTATCGCCTACTCGAGTTATCTCGGGGTGATGGGGCGGGTGGCCGACGTGGTGGAGCGGATGCCGCTCCCGCGCCACCCGTGGTGAGGCGACGTAGGACGGGGTCGCAGCTCCCCCGTAGAACTGGCGATTCGGACGACCACGCCCCAGCGAACTTGGAATGGTCAGGTTCCATCCGGTATATCCAAGGGGGCGTGGCACTGTCCAATCGAGGGCTCATTGGACGCATTGAGGATATGGCCCTTCGACATCCCGAGGTCGAAGCCGTCGTCGATGAAGGCCGCGTTGCGAGCTACGCCGAACTCGAGCGCCGCTCGAATCAGCTCGCCCACCACATCCGGTCGCTTCACCTCGATCCCGCTCGGCCGATCGCCGTCGCGCTCCCGAGAGGGATACCTCAGGTCGAGGCGGTCCTGGCGGTTGCGAAGCTGGGCGTGGGCTACCTGCCGCTCGACCTGTCTTATCCGCCCGACCGGATCCGCTTCATGCTCGAGCAGGCCCACGCCAGCTGCGTGATCACCGAAGGCGATGTCGACGCTCGGGGCTCGGCGCTGCTGCGACCGAGTGAAGTGCAACAAGACGTGCCTTCGACGCCCATCGAAGACTCGATCGGTTCCGATGCGCTGCTCTATGTGATCTTCACGTCGGGTTCCACGGGCGAGCCCAAGGGCGTGGCCATGGTTCGGGAGCCGTTGGAGCAGCTCTTGGAGTGGCAGGCCGAGCAGTCGGGTGTGCGCCTCGGCCGCCGAACGCTCCAATTCAGTCCCCTGTCCTTCGACGTCTCGGCCCAGGAGATCTTCGGAACCCTCTCCACCGGCGGAACCTTGGTCCTGGTCTCGGACCAGGTCCGGCGGGATGGGGCTCGCCTCTTGGGGCATCTGATTCGCTTCGAGGTCGAGCGTCTGTTCCTCCCCTTCGTCGCCCTTCAGTCCCTCTGCGACGCAGCTTTGGCCTCCGAGCACCTGCCGGAGCGCCTGAACGAGGTCATCACCGCGGGCGAGCAGCTGCAGGTGACACCGAGCCTGGTCCGCTTCTTCGAAGGGGTAGCTCCCTGTCGACTCATCAATCAGTACGGGCCCTCGGAGACCCACGTCGTCACCGCCCACGAGCTCGAAGGGCCTCCATCGAGCTGGCCCTCGCTGCCCCCGATCGGAGAGGCCTTGCCCCACGTCCGCTGCTACGTCCTCGACGATGAGGGCCATCCGGTGGCGCCGGGCGCCGAGGGCGAGCTCTTCTTGGGCGGCCACTGCTTGGCTCGCGGCTACATCGAACGGCCCGAACTGACGGCGGAGCGCTTCCTCCCCGACCCCTTTTCCTCCGAGGCCGAGGCCTGCATGTACCGGACAGGGGATCTGGTTCGCGAAGGCCCAGGCGGGGTGATCCGATTCCTCGGCCGGCGCGACGGTCAGGTGAAGGTGAGGGGCCATCGGGTCGAGCTGGCCGAGCTGGAGGTCTGCCTGGGCGAGCACCCCCAGCTGCGCCAGGTCGCGGTGACCGCCCGGCGCAAGACCGAGGAGGCCCCCCTGGAGTTGGTGGCCTACCTGGTCGCCCACGACGGCCCCCGTCCGACGCCGGGAGAGCTGCGCCGCTTCGTGCTCGCGCGGCTCCCCGACTACATGTGTCCGGGCGCGTGGGTGTTCCTGCCCGAGCTCCCCCGAACCCCCAGCGGAAAGGTGGACCGGGGGGCACTTCCAGCCCCGACCCGGGCGCGACCGGAGCTGGGGCACCCGCTAGTGCCGCCCGAGGGTCCCACGGAGACCGCCGTCTGCCGGCTGTGGAGCGAGATCCTGGACGTGGATCCGGTCGGAGCCGAGGACGACTTCTTCGAGCTGGGCGGCAACTCCCTGCTCGCCGTTCGCTTCGTGGCCGAGCTCGAGGCCCGTCGAGGCGTGAAGATTCCGGTGGTGAAGCTGTTCGAGCGGAGCACGCCGGCCGGTCTGCGGGCCTGGATCGAGTCCGGGGACAGGCGTCCGCTGCGGCGGCGCCGGCGCGTCGCTAGCCAGGAGCGGCCGGAGATTGCCCTCGTCGGCTGGTCCGGTCGCTTCCCAGGAGCCCGCTCCATCGACGAGCTCTGGGCGATGCTGATGGAGGGCGCCCACGGCATACGCTTCCTCTCGCCGGACGAGCTCGACCCTTCTGTGCCGCAGGAGCTGCGAACAGACTCCGGATATGTCCCGGCCCGGGGCCTCATCGACGGGGTCTTCGACTTCGATCCGCCCCTCTTCGGGATGAACCCGAAGGAGGCGGCGATGGTCGATCCGCAGCAGCGCCTGCTCCTGCGTCTGGCCTGGGAGAGCCTCGAGGACGCGGGCCACGACCCTGAACGATTCCGGGGCGACATCGGCGTGTACTGTGGGGTTCGCAGCTTCGACTATTACCTCCACCACGTTCGCGCCCAGCCGGAGAAGATCGAGAGCTACGGTGCCTTCAACGCGCTCGTCGCCAACGACAAAGACTACGTGGCGACCCGTATCGCCCATCGACTGGGGCTGACGGGGCCGGCGCTCTCGATCTTCACCGCTTGCTCGACCGGCCTCGTCGGTTTGCATCAGGCGGTGAGGGCGCTGCGCAGCTACGACTGCGACATGGCCCTCGCCGGCGCCGCCTCCCTCTCTTTTCCCCAGCGTGTCGGCCACCTCTACAGCGAGGGCAGCATGCTTTCGGCCGACGGCCTTTGCAGCCCCTTCGACGCCCAGGCGACCGGCACCACCTTCAACGACGGTGGTGTGATGGTGGTCTTGCGGAGGTTGGACGAAGCCCTGCGAGACGGCGACCGCGTCCTGGCCGTGGTCAAGGGGAGCGCCATCAATAACGACGGAGCCGGCAAGTCGAGTTTCACCGCGCCCAGCGTCGAAGGTCAGGCCAGAGTGCTGGCGGCCGCCCTCGATGATGCCGAGATGGAGCCCGACGAAGTCGGCTACGTCGAGGCCCACGGCACGGCGACACCGCTCGGCGACCCGATCGAGGTCGAGGCCCTGGTCCGAGCCTATGGACGGGCCGACGCGCCGCGAACCCAGCTCGGATCCATCAAGTCCAACATCGGCCACATGACCTCGGCGGCCGGCCTCGCCGGCTTGGTCAAGGCGTCGAGAGCCGTGTCCGAGGGCTGGATCCCAGGTACCCGAGGCTTCACGGCTCTGAATCCACGCATCGACCTCGGGGGTCGCTTCGAGGTGCGAGGGCGAGGCGGGGCTTGGCCCGAGGGGCCGGGGCCTCGCCGGGCGGGGGTCAGTTCTTTTGGCGTCGGCGGAACGAACGCCCACGTCCTCATCGAGGAGGCTCCGGTGCAGGTCGAGAGCGAGCCTGGTCGGGGCTTCGACCTGTTCCTCCTGTCGGCACGAAGCGACGAGGCTTTGTCCGAGCAGCGGAGCCGACTCAGCCAAGTGCGACTCGAGACCTCGGCCGAGCGGGCCGACGCCGCTTTCACTCTCCACGCCGGGCGACGGCAGCTGTCTCGGCGTTGGGCGGCCGTGGTCCCCGACGCCGAGGGCCTTGGTCGTGAGCTGCGAGAAGGCGGGATGACGGGGGCATCTGCGGGACGTCCGCCCGGGCTCGCCTTCGTCTTTCCTGGACAGGGCACCCAGACTCCCGGGATGGGCCGCCAGCTCTACGAGGCCGAGCCGACCTTCCGGGCGGTGGTGGATCGCTGCGCCGAGCTGCTGCGGCCGCATCTGGACGCGCCGCTGCTCGAGGTGCTCCACCCTGTCGATCCGTCGGCGCCGGCGGCTGCGGAGCGACTGCGGCGGACCGAGTGGGCCCAGCCCGCGATCTTCGTCGTCTCCTACGCCCTGGCCGAGCTTTGGAAGAGCTGGGGGCTGCGGCCGGCCGTCATGGTCGGCCACAGCGTGGGCGAGTTCGTGGCCGCCGCTCTGACCGGGGTCTTTCGGCTCGAAGACGCGCTGCAGGCCGTGGCGGCGCGTGGCCGGCTGATGCAGAGCATGCCGCCCGGCGCCATGCTGTCGGTTCGGGCCCCTCTGAGCGAGGTCGAGCCCTACCTCGACGAGAACGTCGAGCTGGCGGCCCACAACGGCCAGCGGCTGTGCGTGGTCGCCGGTCCCGAAAAAGAGGTCGCCCGCGTGCAGGCTGCCCTGCAGGCCCAGGAGATCCCAGCCAAGCCGCTCCACACTTCTCACGCTTTCCACACCCGGATGATGGAAGACGCAGTCGACCCGTTCCGAGACCTGCTCCAGGGCATGGAGCTCGGCACCCCCGACATCGAGATCATCTCCACCGTCACCGGCCAGCCGCTGCGCGCCGAAGAAGCCACCGATCTCGGCTATTGGTCCCGGCACCTCCGCGTGCCGGTCCGCTTTGCTCCTGCCGCCCAAAGCCTCGCCGAGCGTTCTTCGATCCTGGCCTTGGGCTGCGGTCCGGGGGGAACGATGCCGGCGCTGATCAAGGCCTCGGTCGGCGGCGCGCTCCCCGCCGTCGCCAGCCTGAAAGCGAAGGGGCATGAGGTCGAAGCGCTCCTTCAGGCGGCCGGGCGCCTGTGGTGCGCGGGCGTCGACTTGGACGCCGAAGCCATGTACGTCCACCAGCGGCGCCGCCGCCGACCCTTGCCGACCTATCCCTTCGAAGATCGCAGGTGTTGTATCGAGGTGTCGGCGCCGGTCGCCCCCTCTCGAGAGCCGGCGGCCGCGCCCGCCACGGAGTCCACAGTGAACGCCACGAATGACCAACGGAAGCTTCAACTCCTCGGCCGAGTCCGAGAGCTCATCGAGGACGCCTCGGGCTTCGAGCTCGAGAACATGGAGCCGAACGACAGCTTCATCGATCTCGGCCTCGATTCCTTGCTCCTCACCCAGCTGGCGACGACCCTGAAGAAGAGCTTCGGCGTCGCCATCACCTTTAGGCAGCTGAACGAGGATCTGGCGAGTCCGGCCGCGGTGGTGGACCGGATCCTCGCTGAGCTACCGCCCGAGGAAGCGCCGGCCGCCCCGTCTCCTGCCGAGGCTCCATCCGCTCCCGAAGCTCCACCCCCGGCCGCGGCCCCATCCCCGGTCGCGGCTCCTCTCGTCCCGGCGCCCATCTCTTCGCCGGCGGCGCCGGTCGCGGCCGACGAAAGTGTGCAGGGGCTCATTCAGCAGCAGCTGGAGATCATGTCGCGGCAGCTCCAGCTGATGGGAGGCGTCGCTCCGGCCCCTCCGGCGACGGCGTCTGCGCCCACGCCGCAGGTGAGCCCGCCCGCGCCTCCGCCCTCCGTCCCGAGCTCGAGCTCCGGCGCCAACGGGGCCGAGAGAGGTGCCCGCCCCAGCGCCGCCTCGAACGGGTCTTCTGCTCGGCCGCCCGGCGCGGCCGCCGAAAAGGCGAAGGCCTTCGGGGCCCAGACTCGGATCACCAAGGAGCGATCCGAGGCGACCCAGCTCGATCCGGCGGCCCTGGAGCAGTTCATGGCGCGCTACGTCGCGCGGACCGCCAAGTCAAAGAGCTACACCCAGCAGCATCGGGCCCACCTCGCCGATCCCCGAGCGGTGAGCGGATTCCGTCCCGAGCTCAAAGAGATCACCTATCCCATCGTCGTCGAGCGCTCGAAGGGCGCCCGGCTTTGGGACATCGACGGCAACGAGTACATCGACCTCGCGAGCGGTTTCGGCTCTTGCTTCCTGGGGCACGGCTCCGACGTCGTGAAGCAGGCCGTCATGCGTCAGCTGGAGGAGGGGATCGAGGTCGGTCCGCAGCATCCTCTGGCCGGCGAAGTGGCGGCCAAGCTCGTCCAGATGGTCGGGCACGAGCGGGTCGCCTTCTGCAACACCGGCTCGGAAGCGGTCCTGGGGGCCGTTCGCACCTGCCGGACCGTGACCGGCAACAGTCTCGTCGTGATGTTCGAAGGGGCCTACCACGGCATCAACGACGAGGTGGTCGTGCGCGGGACGCCCTCCCTTCAGTCCATGCCTGCGGCGGCCGGCGTTCCCCGGGAGGCGGTCGCGAACACCCTCATCCTGCCCTACGGAGATCAGGAGAGCTTGGCCAAGATCGGCGAGCGAATGGACGATCTCGCCTGCGTGCTGATCGAGCCGGTCCAGTCTCGGCGCCCCGACCTCCAGCCCCAGGCCTTCCTGAGGCAGCTCCGTGAGATGACCGAGGAGGCGGATGTCCCGATCATCTTCGACGAGGTCATCACCGGCTTTCGCATCGGTTCCGGCGGCGCCCAGGCCCACTTCGGCGTAAAAGCCGACCTGGGCACCTACGGCAAGGTCGTCGGTGGCGGCCTTCCGATCGGCGTCATCGCCGGGCGGGCCAAGTATATGGACGCGCTGGACGGAGGCTTCTGGCAGTTTGGCGACGACGGCATCCCGGAGGCGGGCGTCACCTACTTCGCCGGGACCTTCGTCAGGCACCCGGCGGGCTTGGCGGCAGCCAAGGCCATGCTGACCCACATCGAGCGCGAGGGGCCCGCGCTCTACGAAAAACTGAACCAGCGAACCGACGCCTTCGTCGGGCGTCTCGCCTCGATGTTCGAGGCGAGTCAGGCGCCGGTGAAGGTGAAGAACTTCGGCTCCCTGTTCAAGATCACGGTGACCGATCCGTCGCCCTTCGGTGCGCTCTTTTTCCATGCGCTGCGGCTTCACGGCGTCCATGTTTGGGATGGCCGTCCGTGCTTCCTCACCACTGCCCATGGCGATGAGGAGATCCAGACGCTGCACCAGGCCTTCGAGCGAGCGCTGGCGGACACTCAGCGCCTCGGCGTGTTCCCCTGGGCGGAGGGAGCGGGCCGCTCCCACGCATCGACGCCGCCCTCACCGGGGGCGCGCTTGGGCAAGGACCCGGACGGAACGCCGGCCTGGTACGCCCCCGACCCTGCTCGCCCGGGCAAGTACGTCCGGGTTGCACCCGCCTAGGCCCACTTGCTCACCTGCTTCCTGCTGCGGGTTCCGTTCCGCCGGTCGCGGCGAGTGGGGGCTGACGTTCATGGACCGGGCACGGCGGCTTCGGGAATCAAGCC
>CAYZFR010000025.1:10088-30087 GCA_964477875.1 uncultured Myxococcales bacterium | reverse complement strand
CTTGTAGTCGAAGCCCATCGCCGAGTCGTCGTAGCCGATGTGCTTGATGGCTCCGCGGACCAGCTCTTGGACGTCGATCTGGGTCTTGGAGGTAACCTCACCGCCGACGACGACGAGCCCGGTCGCGCACATGGTCTCACAAGCGACACGTGACTTGGGATCGCCCTTCAAGAGGGCGTCGAGGATCGTGTCGGAGATTTGGTCGGAGACCTTGTCCGGGTGGCCCTCGTTGACTGATTCTGATGTGAAGACAAAGTTTTTCAGGGTCATGGCGTTTCACTCCGGGCTTGCGCCCGAGTCGCTTGGCGCTAACAGGTGCTCGGCGAAGGGGTCAACTGGCGCGGCTTGCGTCCGGATTCGAGGCGCCGGATGATGAAGAAAGCGTGGAAGGCTCCCCAGAAGACCTCCGGAAAACGACCTGTCGCGGCCTGACGGGCGTTCTCAAGCGCAGTCCGGTCGCGAACGACGTCGATCCCAAGTCTTTCTTCATGATGCTGAACTCGAACTTCGCGGTTTTGGCGCGGGAGAACGGGATCGACCTAGGCCCGGTCTTCGAGGCCCTGCGCGCCAATGCGGAGGAAGAGGACCTCGCCACGCTGTTCCTGCAGTTCGAAGAAAAGGGCCAGCAGCTCGGCATTCACATGATCCTGCCCCCTCCGGTGGCCGCCCTCTCCCCCGAACGTCGGGCTTTCCTGCTACAGGCGGCGAGCGAGCGCGCGAGCTCCAGCCCCTCGACCGGCCCCGAAGCGCCCGCGGAAACACCGAAGACCGAAGAATCTTCGGCTGAAGGTCTAAGCGAGAAGCAACGTATCGTCGTGAACGCCGTCGTACGGGGCTTCAAAGATGTCGACGGCGTGTCCTCGATCGTGCCCCCGGGCCAGCTCAACTACTTCCTGGGCGGTCACCTGGAAGAGATGCTCTCGGCGGAGACGAAGACCCTCGAGCTCGCCCTGCTCGTGGACGCCCTCCGCCAGGCCGGGGCCTCCGACGCCGACATCTACGTCGGATGGGCCTTCACGCAGGAGAACTTGACGCCGCTCGGGATCCAGGCGCCCGAACCGGCGCTCGAGCTCGACGAAGCCTCCAAGGCCAAGCTGGTCGAGCAGGCCAAGGAGCTGCGCCGGGCCCAAGCCCGAACCCAGTCCATCACCAAGCCCCGAGACGGCTCGCAAGCGAACCAGGGCCGCGCTGCTCCCGCCGCCGGTCCGCCGGTGGCTGAAGACGACAAGAAGACCCTCGGAGAGCTCGGCCTGGGGCGGGCGGAAGACAACCCCCGTCGCCGGCGGGTCATTCGCGCGGGCCTGCTCATCGGCGTGGCCGCCATCAGCGGGACCTTGGGCTACGTCTTTCGGCCCGACCGCCCTCTCTCCACCTCGGCCTATCAGGGCACCGTCCCGTTGAGCGAGGCCCGACTGGAGGGCGGCGCCTTCCAGGGCGTCATCGACGACACGGCCTGGGCCGAGCTGACCCCAAAGGACCGCAAAGAGCGCTTCGACGCCTTCGCGCAGTTGCTCCAGCGCCAGGGACGGGTGCCGGGCGCGCAGGTCAGGGACGGCAGCGGCCGACTGCTCATCGCAGCTTCGGGAGCCAAGCTTCGGGCGTCGCCCCAGCTGTTCAGCGACTGAGGCGTTCGCCGCCGAAGAGCTCAGGAACCCAGGTCGACAGGGCTTCGGCGACCTCAGCCTCGACCGCGTCGGCGGTGCCGAGGCGCAGGCAGCGGTCGGCCAAGGCCGCGCAGGCGCCCTGATCCAGGCGCCGGATCATCCGCTTCACGACCGGGATGGCCGCTGGGCCCATGGAGAGGGAGCGAAAGCCCATCCCGAGGAGCAGGGGGGCGAGGAACGGATCCGCCGCCACCTCTCCGCAGATGGTGGTCGGGATGGTCGCGCCCCGGCCGACTTCGGCGAGGGTGCGGAGCACGGCTGGCTGGCAGGGCCGGACCAAATAGGCCACCGCCTCTTCGTTGCGGTCGGCCGCCATCACGAACTGGATGAGGTCGTTGGTGCCGACGGAGAAGAAGTCCACCTCCTTCTCGAACAGGTCGAGACAGCGGACGGCGGCCGGCGTCTCGACCATCATGCCGATCGCGACCGGCCCCGGCTCGACGCCCGCTCGACCCAAACGCGCCCGGGCTCGTTCCACCTCTTCCTTCGCCTGACGAACCTCCTCCAGGTCGCTGACGAAGGGAAACATCAGCCGAACCGGCCCGTGGACGGCGGCCCGCAGGACGCTCTCCAGCTGCACCCTGAAGGCGTCCCGCTGTCGTAGGCTGGCGCGGATCGCCCGCAGGCCGAGTGGACCGCTGTTGGGCCCTCTCAGGTCCTCGGTCGCCCAGACCGAGGTTGATTCGAAGGCTTGGGCCTTATCTCCGCCGGTGTCGAAGGTGCGGATCGTGACCGGCCGCCCCTCGAGGGCCCGGACGACCTGGACATAGGCGTCGGTCTGGGCGTCGGGGTCGTCGAAGTCGAGGCCCTCCAGCCCCAGGAACTCGGTGCGAAGAAGGCCGACCCCCTCACCGCCCATTTCGGCTACGACCTCGGCCTCGCGCAGGACCTCGACGTTGCCCAAGAGCTCGACTCGCTCCCCATCGAGGGTCGCGGCCGGCACGTCCCGATCGGCGAGGAGCGCCCGCTCCTCCGCCGCCCGGCGACGCTGCCGCACCTCGAAGCTTCGCACGTCTTCCGGCTCCGGATCGACGATGACGCTGCCGCTGCCGCCGTCGACGAGTACGGTCTGTCCGGCTTCGACCTCGGTGTGGAGTCCGTGCACCCCAACCACACAGGGTACTTGAAGCGCCCGGGCGAGGATGGCGGTGTGCGATGTCCGACCGCCGGTCGCAGTGACGAAGCCCGCCACCCGCTCCCGGGCCAGGGCGAGGGTGTCGGCTGGAGAGAGATCGTAGGCGAGGACTACGGCGCCGTCGGGGATGTCGGCGAGCGGGTCGGCCGCCGTTCCGATCAGGTTGCGGAGCACGCGATCGGCGACGATGTCCACGTCGCTGCGACGCTCTCGAAAGAAGTCTTGCTCCATCTGCTGAAAGAGGCGGCGGACCTCGCGAACGGTTGAGCGGAGCGCCCACTCCGCGTTCTGCCCTTCCTCCGAGATGCGGCGCCGGGTGGCCTCGAAGAAGGCGTCGTCCCGAAGGATCATGGCGTGGGCCCGAAGGAGGGTAGAGACCTGCACCAGCCTGCCCTCCTCGGCCTTTTCAGCCAAGGCCTCCAGCTGCGCCTCGGACTGGACGACCGCCTCCTCGAAGCGATCCAGCTCCGCCTGCCGCTCCCGCGGGCCGACGCGGTGTCGAGGGACCACGAGATGGGCCCGGTCGACCAGGTGCACGGGGCCCCGGACCAGGCCCGGACAGGCCGGGTGGCCCTGAAGCGAGATGCTCACTCCGACATCCCTTCGTCGAAGCCCCGAGCGAAGAGTCGCTCCAGCTCTTCCATCCCATCGGCGGCGCCGGACCCTTCGACCTCGACGTCGAGCCAGCTCCCCCGGGTGGCGCCGAGGGTGGTCAGCCCGAGCAGGCTCTTCGCGTCGACCAGCCGCCCCTCCCGGCCGACGCGCACTTCGCAATTCATCTTTCCAGCCGCGTGCGCGAGGACGTGGGCGGCGCGGAGGTGGAGGCCTCGCTCATTCACGATCTGGAGGCGGCGACGCAAGGTGCCTTCCTGACTGGCCGAGCGTGAGGTCGGGCGCCGAGGCCGCTTGACGGCGACCGGGCGCGGGATGCCAAAGGGCGCGAGAGGGGGATCGTTGGGGAGGGGCTGCAGGTAGACTCGGGTGCCACCCGCCTGCAGCTTCTCGAGCTGCCCCATGTCCCGGGGGCCGAGGTGGACGGCGGGATGCCGCGCCGAGCGTCCATCGGTGGCCGGAAGGTGGCCCACGTTGAGCTCGTCGATCTCCACGCCGCTGCCGGCCGCCGTCATGACGCCGTCGACGTCCGAGAAGAGAACGAGGGCGTCGAGCCCCTCCTTCAGCGCCGAGCGCAAGCTCTCGGGTTCTACGAACTGCACCTCCACCTCGTCCATGGCCGACATGTGGAGAATGTGGCGACGGCGGGGGTCACAGACCACGCCGGCGTCGGCAATGACCAGACGCCCCACCTCGAGCTCGGGCACCCAGGCGTTCATCACCGTGGCGTGCACCAATCGAGGATCCACCCGGAAGTAGATCTCAGGCATCTTGCTCTCGCTCCTTCAGCAGCTCCGATGCCACCACCACGTTGCGCTGTCCGTAGAACTTCAGGAGCTGAGCCAGCGCTCCGAGCTCGGTCGCGTCTTCGAGGGAGGTACTGAGCTTGAGGATCATGGGCAGATTCATGCCCGTGACCACCTCCACGCGATGGCGGCCGACCAGCTCCAAGGCCACGTTGGCGGCCGTGCCGCCGAACATGTCGGCCAGAACGAGTACCCCTGCTCCCTGGTCGGAGCGCTGCACGACCTGCGTGAGGCGGTGCTCGACGTCACGGAGCGGATCCGACCGCGACACAGCGAGGCTCGTCACCCCTTCCATCGGCCCGACGATCTCGGTGGCCGTTTGTAGGAGAGCTTCGGCGAGGCGGCCGTGACTCAGCAGGACGACACCGATCACGTTCGGTGACGATAGTGGCTCGCGGCGTCGAGGTCCATCCCCATCCCGGGCTCCTTCGACCGCGGGGAGCTCAGCGTCCCACGTCGCGGTGGCGTGCGTCGCTACGGAAGCCTCTCGACGCCATCCAGGCCTGAAGGTCACGAGCCGCCACCACCGAGCGATGGCGGCCTCCCGTGCAGCCGAGCGCGATGGTGAGATAGGCCTTCCCTTCCCGCTCGTACTCGGGGAGCAGAAACTCCAAGAGCTCCTGCACTCGCTCCAGGAAAGGCTGAAAGCTATCCTGCGAGCGCACGTAGTCCGCTACCGGCCCATCGAGGCCGCTCTGGGTCCTGAGCTCGGGAACGAAGTAGGGGTTCTCGATGAAGCGAACGTCGAAGACGAGATCGGCCTCCGGCGGGACCCCATACTTGAAACCGAAGGACATCACCCCGATCGAGATGCGGGAGGCCTGACTCTCGGCCGGCGCCAGGGCGTGCTGAATGGTGCGCCGCAGGTCGTGAACCGACATCTGGCCCGTGTCGAGGCTGGTCTGGCAGGCCTGCCTCAAGGAATCGAGCAGGCGGCGCTCGTTCTCGATCCCGCTCAGCACGGTGCCATCCGTCGAAAGAGGATGACGGCGACGGGTCTCGGAGTAGCGCCGCTCCAGGATCTCGGTGGAGGCGTCGAGATGAACGAGGACGACCTCGTGGCCCCGAGCTCGGGTGGCCTCGAGTATCCCCGGAACCAGATCGATGCTGCGCGCGCCGTCTTGGTGGAGGATCGTCATCCGAGCATCGATGACCAGGGCGAGCTTCTCGGTCTGGCCGCCCGAACCCCCGAAAAGCTCCACCAAGTCGTCGAGGAGCCAGATCGGGAGGTTGTCGATGGCGTAAAAGCCCATGTCCTCCAGCGCGCGCAGCGCGTTGGTCTTCCCCGACCCGCCGGTCCCGGTGATGACCACGATGCGCATGACGCCGCTTTGCTATCACTGCTCCCTGTAGGAGTCACTCGGCCGAAATCCGTGGACTGCCCCGATGGGGCCGGGTAGCGCCCCCTCATGGTGTCCGAGCTCTTCGACGACGCGCTGTGGGAGCCCGTGCCGGGCTTCGCGTTCGAGGACCTGAGCTATCACCGCGCTCGCTCCAGCGGCACCGTGCGCATCGCCTTCGATCGGCCCGAGGTCAGGAACGCGTTTCGCCCGCGGACCGTCGACGAGTTATACGCCGCGCTCGACCACGCGCGACAGTGGTCCGATGTCGGCTGCGTCCTTCTCACCGGAAACGGACCTTCTCCCAAGGACGGCGGCTGGGCCTTCTGCGCAGGCGGCGACCAGCGGATCCGTGGGAAAGCCGGCTATCAGTACGCCGACGGCAAAGGCGCGCCCGACCCGGCGCGCTTGGGGCGGCTCCACATCCTCGAAGTGCAGCGCTTGATCCGCTTCATGCCCAAGATCGTCATCGCCGTCGTTCCAGGCTGGGCGGTCGGCGGTGGACACAGCCTCCACGTGGTGTGTGACCTGACCCTAGCCTCGGCCGAGCACGCCATCTTCAAACAGACCGATCCCGACGTCGCGAGCTTCGACTCTGGCTACGGCTCGGCCCTGCTCGCCCGCCAGGTGGGCCAGAAGCGGGCGCGAGAGATCTTCTTCCTCGGTCTCGACTACTCGGCTCAGGAGGCCTTCGAGATGGGAATGGTCAACAAGGTCGTCCCCCACGCCGAGCTGGAGGAGGTCGCTCTGGAGTGGGGCGAGCTCATCAACGGCAAGAGCCCCACCGCCATGCGCATGCTCAAGTTCGGTTTCAATCTCCCCGACGACGGGCTGGTCGGACAGCAGCTCTTCGCGGGCGAAGCGACCCGACTCGCCTATGGCACCGACGAAGCGGCCGAAGGGCGAGACGCCTTCCTGGAGAAGCGCAAGCCGGGCTTCGGGCGCTTCCCCTGGTTCTACTGATCACTCGACCTCGTCCTCGATGTGGTCCGAGGTCCCGCCTCGGTCCGCCGCTTCCCCGAGCGTGAGCTCGCTCTCCTCGGGCTCGGGAGGCGGAGACCCTTCGGGAGGGTCGGCGTCTCGGATCCGCTTCGCGAGGTCCTTGGCCGCGTGGTGGCCTCGCATGAGGAGCAATAGGTTGCGAGCCGCCACCTCGACGATGCCTGCCACGTTTCGACCCGAAGAGACGGGGATGATGGTCGAGCGGATGGCGAGGCCCAAGATGTCCACCGTGTGCTCGTGGAGACCGGTGCGATCGTAGGTCTGCTGGGGGCTCCAAGTCTGGAGCTCGACGTGAAGCTCGATGCGCTTGTGCAGACGGGTCGCGGCCACACCGTAGAGCTCGGCGATGTTGAGGATGCCCAGGCCCCGGACCTCGATCAGATGCTGGATGAGGCTGGACGCCTGGCCCACCAAGTCTTCGCCCCGGCGGCGTATCTCCACTACGTCGTCGGCCACCAGCCGATGGCCCCGCTCCACCAGATCGAGTGCGCACTCGCTTTTGCCGATGCCGGAGGGGCCGGTGATGAGGACGCCGACCCCGTTCACGTCGACCAGGACCCCGTGCATGCTGCACCGGGGCGCGAGGAGATCGTCGAGATAGGTGAGGGCCTTGCGAATGCACTCCGAAGAGCGGAGGGGCGTGACGAGCAGCGGGGTGTCGGTGGCGTCGCAGGCCCGGACGAGGAGCGGGTCGAGCTCGAGGTCCTTGGTGACCATGATGCAAGCCAGTCTGCACTCGACGAAGCCGTCCAGCGACCGGGCCCGCGCCCCGGAGTCGAGGGTGGCGAGGTAGGAGAGCTCGGTCTCTCCCAGGATCTGCACGCGGTCCTGGTGGACGAAGTGGGTGTAGCCGGCCAGAGCGAGGCCCGGCTTTTGGATGCGCGGCGTCGAAATGGAGCGGGCGAGACCTCGGTCGCCAGCCTCCAGGCGGAGGCGGAGGGGTCGCTCGGCGTGGGCGAAGAAATCTCGGACCGTGATTTCGGGGTTCCGAGAGCCGCTCACGCCGACAAGCTCCGGTCGCGCTCCACGATGAGGGGAAAGAGCTCGCCGGGCTCCGCTTCGAGGAGTCGGCTTCGAAAGTCGGGGTCCTGCAGCACCCGAGAGGCCCGGGCGAGGGCCTTCAGGTGGACGCTCGCCCGGCCCTCGGGCGCCAGCAGGCACAGGAAGAGACCAACCGGGTTACCGTCGATGGCCCCGAAGTCCACCCCCGCTGGCGCCCGAGCAAAACAGGCGACGACGTTCTGGAGGCCCCCAACCTTGGCGTGAGGGATGGCCACCCCGCGGCCCACGCCAGTCGAGCCCGCCCTCTCGCGCTGCTCGAGGGCGCTGGTTATACGCTCTCCGGGCAGCCCAGCGGCGCCGGAAAGGAGCTCAGCCATGCGGCGCAGCGCGCTGGTGCGGTCCGCAGCCTCCATGTCGGACACGACGCGGTCCGCAGTGAGCACGTCCACCAAGCGCATGAGTCAGGGTAACAGCTCCAGGAGGGGCCGTCATCGACTCATGTGGCGTGGTGGGCCTCGACGAGGCCGTACTGCCCGTCCGGCAGCCGATACAGCACCGACACTTGGTCGCTCTCGGTGTTGGTAAAGACCAGGAAGTCCGAGTCCGCGAGATCGAGCTGCATCACCGCGTCGTCGACGTTCATGTAACGCGCCACCACCGTCTCCTGCTTGATGATCTGGGGCGTCTTGGTCTCTTCCTCGGCCGGCGCAAAGATCTTGTAGGGCAGTTCTCGGCCGTTGCTCGACTCGCGGTGGCTCCGGATCTTGGAGCGATAGCGCTTCACCTGCCGAGTGATGTGGTCCACCGCCGCATCCAGCGAGGCGTACATGTCGGACGACTTGTGCTCTCCGCGAATCTTCAGAGAGCCGTCGGTGACCAGCTCGATGTGGGCGACCTGCAGATGGCTCTCGAGGCTCAGCGTGACCTGCGCCTCCACCCGTCGGTCCAAAAGCTTCTGGATCTTCTCGATTTTCTCCTCGGCGTACTTGCGAACGGCGTCGCTGGAGTCCATGTGCCGGAAGGTGACTTGGCATTCCATCAGGTCCTACAGGATCTTCCGGCGCTTGGAGGAAGACAAGATCCCCATCGCCTCTCTGTACTTGGCGACGGTTCGGCGGGCGATTTTGATGTTTTCCTTCGCGAGGGCCTGGACGATCGCCTGGTCCGAGAGCGGCTTCCTCGCATCTTCTGCGTCGATGAGCTGCTTGATGCGGTGCTTCACGGACACGGAGGCCATATCGTCCCCGTCCGACCGCCCGATGGACGAATTGAAGAAGTACTTCAGCTCGAATATGCCCTGAGGCGTGTGGACGTACTTGTTGGAGGTCACACGGGAGATGGTCGACTCGTGCATCCCGATGTCCTCGGCGACGTCCTTGAGGATGAGGGGGCGCAGGTGGTCGATGCCCTTCTCGAAGAAGTCCCGCTGGAACTTCAGGATCGACTCCATGACTCTGTAGATCGTCCGCTGTCGCTGGTGGATGGAGCGGATGAGCCATTGAGCCGAGCGGAGCTTCTCCTGAACGTAGGACTTCGCGTCGCTGTTCATCCCGTCGGCCAAGGCCGAGCGGTAGTACTTCGAGACGCGAAGCATCGGCAGCCCGTCCTCGTTCTGGACGATGACGAAGTCGTCCCCCACGCGGTGCACGTAGATGTCGGGGGTGATGTAGATCGAATCTTGGCCCCCGAAGTTGCGGGCGGGCCGGGGGTCTAGTCGCTGGATGACCTCGAGCGCGGCGCCGACCTCGTCCAGCTCGACCGCCTCCGCCTTGGCGATGGCCTGGAAGTTGCGCTTCTCGAGATCGGACATGTGGAATCGGATCATCCGCTCGGCGAGCTTGTTCTTGTTGTCCTGGGCCGTCAGCTGAACGAGCAAACACTCTTGAAGGTTGCGCGCGGCGACGCCGACCGGATCGAAGGTCTGGATGCGGGACAAGACCCGCTCCACGTGGTCCACGCTCAGGTCGAGCCGGATGGCGATCTCCTCGCAGATGCGCTCGCCGGGGAGGTAGCCCCGCTCGTCGAGGGAGCCGATCAACTCCAGGCCGACCCGCTGGTCGGCCTCGACCATCGAGCAGAGGTTGAGCTGCCACTCCAGATGCTCCTGAAGGGTCTCGTCGGCCTGCAGCGTCTGCTCCAGGTTTGGGAGGTCTTCGGCCGGCGGCGTCCGGGGCCCGGTGGGCGGAGGCGCGGAGTTGTAGGAGTCGAGCCACTGCTGCCAGTCGATCTCGTTGGCGCTGTCCTTGTCGCCGGTGACCTCGCTCTGCTTGTCGGGTTCGCTGACGTTTTTGGCGCTAGGGTCTTCACCCTGGATCCGAGCCTCTTGCTCCATCGCCCCGTCTTCGGGACGAAGCTCCTCCTCCAGTGCGGGATTCTGCTCGAGCTCAGCCTGAATCGCGCCCACGAGCTCCATGCGGGACAGCTGCAGCAGCTTGATCGCCTGCTGCAGCTGGGGCGTCATCACCAGCTGTTGCTGCAGCTTTAGGTTCAGAGATTGCTTGAGCTCCAGCAAGGTTCGATGGTGATAGCACGCTGGCGGGCGCGTCATCAAAAGTCGGGGAAACTTGGCCCGATATGTGCTTAAATGAATTTTTGGCCCGATAGGTGCTTGACTCCCGCCTCGGCCACGGAAAACCGGCCGCCCAGCGAACGAAGGCGCTGAGCCGGCGGCGCTCTGGAAAGGCGGCGTTGCCCTCTCGAAAGAAGCGGCGGGCCCGGGCCTCGGTCATGGCGCGAGGCGGCGCCTCCTCGATACCGAACAGACGCCGGACCGGCTCGGCCGCCTCGCCCATGGCGCCGCAGGCGGCGGCGAGGACGCGCCGGCCTTCGGCTTCGGTGTCCTCCTCGCCAGGGGCGGGAAGCGGCGGCGGCCGGCGGGCCCACTGCTCGGCCCAAGCGTGGACGTCGGGGGTCGAACACGCGTCTCCCCGGGCTGCCGCCTGCCAGCCGGCCACGAACTCAGGATGCAAGGCGTCGCCTCCATCGCAGGGCGAGAGCGCCGAACCCGGCAAGAACGGCGATCAGTCCACCGGCCGCCGGGCCAGCCCCCGCCCAGCGCCCGGCGGCGTTCGGCGACGGGGCCGGCAGCGGCGCCGCCTCGGGCTGGGGCACCAGCTCGATCCGAGGCGTGAGCTCGAGGGGAAGCTTGGCCTGCACGAAACGCTGCAGCGCATCGACGTCGAGCCGGCGCTCCGGAGCATGGACGACCAGCACGGCCACACCACTGCCGTCGGGCGGCAAACCGAGGAGAGCCTCGGCGTCCACGACGCCCGGCCAGCTACGCAAGGCGGCCACCAGATCCCCCTCGAGCCCTACCGTTCGCTGTGTCCGCTCCCAGGAGGGCGTCGGCACGAGGGGAGCATTCTGAAGGAGATCGGCGGTCCGCGTTCGAGGGGGTCGGGGCAGCCCGGCGCGCTCCAGGACGAGGAGCGCCTCGTCGCGACGGGCGGCGGGCACGGTGACCGCGAAGCGCTCACCGGCTTCGTTCGTTTTGCGCGCCTCTACGCCGTCCCGGGCCAGGGCCAGGAGGATCCGGTTCGCCTCGCGCTCGGGCTGCCGGTGCGCGACCGTAGCCGGCGGCGTGCAAGCTATATTGACAAGGATGGCGAGCGGCCAAGAACGCACGCCCCATGGCTAACACGGGCAGCGGGCGCCATGCGCCGCGGGAAAGAAAGTGGCCGGCCTACCAGGAGGCTTTCTTGAGGCCCGCGATCTCGCCGCGGTTGCCCAAGTCGCGCAGGGACAGCCGGGACATCTGGAACTTGCGGTAATAGGCCCGAGGTCGACCGGTCACGCGGCAGCGGTTTCGGATCCGGGTCCGGCTGCTCTCGCGGGGGAGTTTTTGGAGCTTCTCGACCGCGTCGAACCTCTTCTCGTCGGGCTGGTTCGGGTCCGCGATGATCTTCTTCAACGCGGCACGCTTTTCGGCGTAGCGGGCGACGATCTCTTGGCGCTGCAGGTTGCGCGCGATCTTGGACTTTTTGGCCATGGCGACGTTGAGGCGCTGGGACTACAGGCTGCGCCCCAGCCCGTCCAGATCTTCCTGCGATCAGGCCAGTCGAGGCCCGGCTTCGAGGGCAAAGTAGCTCAGGATGACCGATGCCCCGGCCCGGCGGATACTCATGAGGGTTTCCTCGATGACTCGGGCCCGGTCCAGCCAGCCCCGCTCGGCCGCGGCCACGATCTGGGCATACTCGCCGCTCACCTGGTAGGCCGCCACCGGCAGCGGACTGGCCTCCCGCACCGCCCGGATCACGTCCAGATAGGGGCCCGCCGGCTTCACCATCAGGACGTCGGCGCCTTCGTCCTCGTCGAGTAGCGCCTCCATCACCCCCTCGCGAACGTTGGCCGGGTCCATCTGGTAGGTCTTCTTGTCGCCAGCCTTGGGGGCCGACGCCAGCGCGTCCCGGAACGGCCCGTAGAAGGCAGAGGCGTACTTGGCCGAGTAGGCCATGATCGACACCTCGGTGAAGCCCGCCTCGTCCAGCCCCTGACGGATCGCGCCTACCCGGCCATCCATCATGTCCGAGGGCGCGACCACGTCGGCTCCCGCCTCGGCCTGACTGAGGGCCTGTTGGACCAACACCTCGACCGTCTCGTCGTTGACGATCCGGCCTTGCCGGACCAGCCCGTCGTGTCCGTCCGAGGAGTAGGGATCCAAGGCGACGTCGGTCACGAGGTTCAACTCGGGGAAGCGGCCCTTCAGGGCCCGGAGGCTTCGGGGCACCAAGCCGCCGGGGTTGAAGCACTCCCGGGCGTCGGAGGTCTTGAGACCCTCGTCGACGGCCGGGAAGAGCACCATCGAGCGGACGCCGGCTTCGAGGGTCTGCTCGGCCGCCTTCAGAAGGGCTTCGGGCCCCAACCGAGCCTGCCCGGGCATGGACGGAATGGGGGCCGTGCCCTCTTCTTCCCGGATGAAGACCGGGTAGATCAGGTGGTCCGCACGAAGATCCGTCTCCCGGGCCCAAGCCCGGACCACGGGGCTCTTTCGGTTTCGCCGGGGGCGGCGCAGCAGCTCCATGCTCGAGGTCTAGCACGTCCACCCTGCCGTGAGCGCGGATGGCCCCGCCAGCCCGACGAAAAGACCCGCTTTCGACCCGGTTCGGAATTTACCGGCAGCCTGCTACTGTCCCCTCATGTTCGCGAGCACGTATCCGGACCACGTGCGGACGGTGACCGCCCGGGTTCAAGAGGCCTTGGACCAAGGGGACTGGGACGGCGTCGTCTTCACCAGCGGCGGGATGCGCGCCAAGACCCGTTTCGACGATCAGGACTGGCCCTTTCAGCCTTTGCCCTTCTTCCGATGGTTCGCACCGCTGGAGTGGCCGGGCGCGGCGGTGGTCCTCCGCAGCGGCGAGGCGCCGGTGCTTCACGCTCGGGCCGAAGACTCCTTCTGGGAGGCGCCGCCCCCGGCCGACTGGTCGCTGATCGAGAGCGGCATCGAGGTCAGCGCCGACGAGTTCAAGCTGGGCTCGGGGCGATGGGCCATCATCGGAGAGGCCGATGACGTTCAGGGCGGGGAGCGCAATCCCGCCGCGTTGGTCGCCCAGCTCGAGGACGAGCGAACGGTCAAGACACCCCACGAGATCCTCGCCATGCAGCAGGCGAGCAGCATCGCCGCCATGGGCCACCGGGCAGCGGCGAAGGACTTCCTTCAGGGCGACCGCTCCGAGCTGAGCATCCACCTCACCTATCTCAAGGCCACCGGACAGGACGACCACGAGACTCCGTACAAGAACATCGTCGCCCTGGGCCGCCACGCCGCCACGCTCCACCACATCAGCTACGGCACCATGCCCGACGCCCGCTCGATGCTGATCGACGCCGGCGCGATGAGTGTGGGCTACTGCTCCGACATCACCCGAACCCACGTTCACGAAGACGGAACCGAAGAAGCGGCCCTGTTCGCCCGCCTCGTCCGGGATCTCGATGACCTGCAGCAGGAGCTCGTCTCCAGCGTGAAGGTGGGCATGAACTACGAAGAGCTGCACGACCTCGCCCACTTGCTGCTCGGTCAGCTCCTACAGCGTCTGGAGCTGGTCACCGTCTCGGGCGAGGCCGCCAACGAAAACGGCATCACCAGGGCCCTGTTCCCCCACGGCCTGGGCCACAGCATCGGCGTGGTCACCCACGACGTCGGCTGTCTTCGAAGGAAGCCCAGCGACCGGAATCCCTTTCTCCGGAACACCCGAACCATCGAGCCGGGCCAGGTCTTCACCATCGAGCCCGGGTGCTACTTCGTCCCCGCGCTGCTGGAGAAGGTCCGGGCCGAGCACCCCCGCGCCCTCAACGAAGCCATGATCCGGATCCTCGAACCCTTCGGCGGCGTCCGCATCGAGGATGACGTCCTGGTGCTTCACCCCGAAGAAGCCGACGAGAGAGGCAGCCCCGTCCGCAACCTCACCCGAGAAGCCTTCGCCGAGTACTGAAGCGGCCGGGCTCCGGCCTCACTTGAAGTAGCGGCCGCCGTCGTTTCGGTAGAGGTCCCCCAGGGGCCCAAAGGTGGAGCCGGACCAATAGAAGAAGGCGCTCCCGGTCCACACGCCGACGGCGAAGGACCGGACGGCGGGGGCGTCCTCGGTGGCGATGGGTCGCCAGTCGTCGGCGAGGGGGTCGTAGAGCGCGCCGTTCCGAAATTGTCGGCCCTGGCCCTCCAACTCGTCACCCCCCCAGATCAACAGCTCGTCCCCGGTCCAGACCATGTCGAAGCCAGTGCGGGGGACCATGCCATGCTGGGGATCGATCTCGGTCCAGCGGTCGTCTTTTGGATCGTAGAGGCCGCCGGTCATCAAGGGGACGAAGGTGTCGGCCTCGCCCCACACGACGAGCTGATCCCCCGTCCAGGCCAGGCCCTTCTGACCGGGAATGGGGGCGTTTTCGAGGCTCGCGCTGCGCCAGGTCTCGGTACCCGGGTCGTAGAGAAACAGCGGACTGCCGGCCCAAAGAAAGGCCGCCTCCTCACCCGTCCACTCACCGTGGACCGCATAGACGTCGGCCGCGCCGGCGAGGCTCGGTAGCGGCCGCCAGGCCGCCGCCTCGACGTTCCAAGCATGTCCGGTGCCGCCGGCGTCGCCGCCCCACATCAACACCTCTTCGCCGGTCCAGACGCAGGCAGGCCTGGAGCGGGTCTCGTCCGCGGGCGGCCCGCCGAGCGGCGTCCAACTCTGGTCGTCGGGGTCGAAGATGGCGGCCGTGTGGGGGGCGTCGGCGACGGCGCCGGCGACGAAGAGCCGGTCCCCCATCCAGGCCACGCAGGGGGAACGGGTGCCGGCGCCGCCGCCTCCCGGGAGAGAGGACCAGGACCCGGTGCCGGGTTCGAAGCTGAGGCCAGCAGGGGTGGGGGCTCCGGCCGAGCCCGTGCCCCCCCAGATCCAGACCCGGTCGCCGCCCCAGACAGCGGCGGCCGCCGTGCGACCGGAGTCCTCCGGCGCCGGCGGAAGCTCGTTCCAGTCACCCGGGTCTGGAGGCGGTCCCAGGTCGGGCAGGGGAGGCAGGCTCAGGTCGGGCCCGGGCCCCAAATCCCGGGGGGGACCTTGGTCCTCAGCCACCCCGAGGTCGGACCCGCCGGGATCGAGCGGCGGGCCGTCGCTGCACGCGGCCAGCCCCCACAGGATCAGGACGCCGCTCGGCGCCCGTCTCAAGTCGACTCGCCTTCCGTGGCCGTGGCGTAGGAAGCCGTCCGCGCCACGGCCTCGTATTCGGGCAAGAAACCTTGCCATCGTCGAGACCGCTCGGGGGCCGCGGGCAGCTCGAGGGGCTTGGGCTCGAGAGCGAGGAGGGCCGCCTCGTCGACTTCGTCGATCTGGGCGGCGTCCACGTGATGCTCCGCGTACTGCCGGTAGACTCCACTTCGCACGAAGAGATCGAACAGCGTGGGGTCGAGGTGATTGTCCACCTTCATCCGCCCCATGATGTTCATGGCTCGACTGAGCGGCATTCCCTCCTTGTAAGGGCGATCCTGTGCCGTCAAGGCTTCGAACACGTCTGCGATCGCCATCGCCCGAGCCGGGATCGACATATCCCCGGCGAACAACCCCTTCGGATAGCCGCATCCGTTCATCTTCTCGTGGTGCCCGCCAGCGTACTCGGGAACCCGAGCCAGGTGAGGGGGAAAGGGCAAGGCCTCCAGCATTCGGATCGTCTCCACCATGTGGCCGTTGATCACGAGCCGCTCATGCTGGGTGAGCGTGCCTTTTCGAACCGAGAGATTGGCGAGCTCGTCGTCGGTCAAGAGAGCCCTCGACTCCCCGGCGTGATCCGGCCATCGCCACTGCGCGATGGCCCGAAGCCGGTTCAGATCCTCATCCGCCATCACCTCGCCGCCCACGTTGACCCGGCGGAGGAACTCCGCCGCTTCCTCCACCTCGTCGAGGCGAGACCGCAGCTGGTCCTGGATGCGCTTTGGATCGTTTCCGCTCACGAGAGCCTCGGAGGCCTGGCGGTGAGCCGCCTCCCGCATGGCGCCGAGCCGGGCGAGGACGGTCTCGATCCGGTCGCTGATGGTCTCCAACTTGGTCGCCTTGTCCATCACGTGGACGGGGGTCGTGATCTTGCCGCAGTCGTGGAGCCACGCCGCGATGTGCAGCTCGTACCAGCCGTCATCGTCGAGATCGAAGCTGGCGAGCTCGCCGTCTCGAGACCGGCAAGCCGCCTCCACCAGCATCTCGGTCAATTCGGGCACCCGCCGACAGTGGCCGCCGGTGTAGGGCGACTTGGCGTCGATGGCGGCCGCGATGAGGTGAATGAAGGCGCCGAGGAGGCGCTTTTGCTGCTCGAGCAGCTGCTGGTTGTCGAGGGCGATGGCGGCCTGAAACGCGAGGGCCTCGACCGCCTCCTGGCTCTGCCGGGAGAACGGGACGTCCCGCCCGCCCTCTCGGGCGTTGATGAGCTGCAGGACGCCGATGACCCGGCCCTCGGCGTTGCGCATTGGAATGGCGAGGAGGCTCGTCGAGCGATAGCCGTTTCGCGCGTCGAAGGCCTTGGTGCCCGAGAAATCGAAGCCGGCCGAATCGTAGGCGTCGGCGATGTTGACCGACTCCTGGGCGTGGACCGCGGCGCTGACCACGTTGCGCGTGTTCGCCCTGCCGTCCTCCTCGAAAAGGGGCACCGCCGGCATCGGCGGGGCCTCGGCCTCGGTGCCGCCGTAGGCGATACCGAGAGAGTCGGTACGGACGATGGCGAAGCGCAACACGTCGTCGTCGACGAGATAGATGGTCCCACCATCGGCGTGACAGAAGTCCTTGGCCGCCATCAGGATCCGCTCCACCAGCCGGTCGCGACTCCGCTCCGCCGCCAGTTCGACCCCGATGCGGTACAGGCGCTCGTATCTGTCCTTGGTGGCCGCCATGGACGAAGTTGTACGGGTCGGAGAGGGGTGCGGACAACTTTCCCCCGAGCCGGCCTCGCAGAAGTTCCTAGCCGCCAAGGCGTGATTGCGAAATCGTCCGGCCATGATGCGACCTCTGGCCCTGGTGGGCATCGCAGGCAGCCTCTCGATGCTGGTCGACTCCGTGATCCTGGGCAGCCACGGCCTCGCCGGGCCCGAGGCGTGGGAGGAGGGGGTGCGGGCAGCGGCCGAACTTCCGGTCGTTTCGACCTTCATCGGCGGGACGCTGGGCGCCTTCGGCGCCATACTGGCGATGATCGGGCTCGTTCCCCTGTTCCGGGCCCTTCGCCCCGCCGGCACACCGCTGGCCTGGATCACCGCCTGTAGCCTCGCCGCTTGGCTCGCGCTCTACGGCGTCCACCACGGGATGCGGCCCCTGGTCGCCCATCTGCTCCGGGTCGAGCCTTTGGCTCTCGACAGCATGATGTTCGCCCGAGCCCTCGCCTACTTGAACGTGCAGCGATCCATGGGCGGCGTCGGTCTGTTCGCCGGCTCGCTCTTCTTCTTCTTCACCACCCTGTTCCGCCCCACCGAGCTGCCCCGCTGGGCGGTGATCACGACGCCGCTCTTTTTGGTGCCCGGGGTCTTCATAGCCCGCTATCTCCCCGCGCCGATCGCCGGACCCTACCTGGCGGGCTGGCTGGACCTGATCTGCGTGCCCCTCTTCGTGGTGCTGCTCGCCAGCCCTCGCCGGCGCTGACGGAGTCCCTCCCCGAGCCCTTTCCGGCTCAGATGAGGTCGAAGACCCCGCCCGCCACCCGGGGGCGGGTCTTGGCGTAGACCTCGTTGACGTCGTGCTGATCGAAGCGCCCGAGGAGCGCGTCGACGCCGTTTTGGACCTTGAACTCGAGCTCGTCCTTGTAGACCGGCACCAGGGCCATGAAGCGCACCGGCTCGCCCTCGATCTCGGCCCACTCCACCTCCGCCATCAAGGCGACGGGGGGCAGGACCAGGACGCCGGCCGGCCCGTCGGGGAAGAAGGGCTCGGGGGGCTCGCCGTTGGGGATGGTGTGGCCCAGACTCAGCCAGGCCCCCTGCTCATGGGGAAAGCGCCCCACCACGTCCAGCAAGCGCAAGGGCCAGGTCTCGGTGATGAAGCCCTTCTCGTCGGCGGGCCATGCCGCGTCGAGGCCGATCAGGAGCTCCACCCGGGGGCAGGCGTTCTCCTCATCTTCGGGGACCGATTGAGCCCGGTCGCTCACGCCAGCGGTGACGAGGACGTGAAACGGTTTCCCCTCGGTCGGCGGGACGTGGAAGACCTCCACATGCACGCCGAAGGCCGGCCCGCAGTCCACGACCCCGTGCACGGGACCGATGGTGGCCTGCACGTGGTCGAGGAGCGCCTGGTGCCGGCCGGTCTGGGGGCTCACGGATGCATCAGCCCCTGCCGTAGGCCAGGAGCTTGCCACCGTCGGGAAAGGCGATGCTGGCCTTGCTCCCTTCCCGGAGGTCGGTGACGACGCCAACGCCGAACTTGGGATGGTCGACCACGTCGTTCAGGTCGAGCTCCATCTTCATGGAGTATTTTTGGGCCGAAGAGACGTCGACCTGCTTGATGAGCTTCGCGTAGTCCTCGGGCGAGGCGAGGCGAGGCGCGGCGTCGGTCTGGACCTTCTTGCGCTCCGCTCGCCGCTTGGCGGCGGTGGCCTCCGACGGGCTCGCGGGAGGGTGATACTTGTGCTCTTTCTGGCAGGTGTTGCACTTCACCCGCTCGATCTTCTCGCCCACCATCGCGACGATGGTGTGGGCCAGACAGAGGTTTTTGCCGCAGGCGGGGAGGCACTTGGCATCGACCTCGTCGCCGGCCTTGTAGCTGGTCAGACTCTTAGTCGCCATTCAGAACAGCCTCGCACAGGCGCACGGAGCTGCCAACAAGACGCTCACGCTGAAGCAGCAGGGCTCTCGCCTTCGGACTCGGGGCCCTGAGACGGGAGCGCAAAGCGGCGGGACAGCAGGATCTCCCGCCCCCGCATCTCGACGAAACCACGCTTCTGGAACTCGGAGAGAACCCGGCTGACGGTCTCCCGGCTGGTCCCGATCATGGAGGCGATGTCCTGCTGGGTGGGCCGCTCCCGGATCAGGATGCCCTCCTCCACCTCTTCGCCATCCTTCTTGGCGAGGTCGTGCATGATGTGGGCGACGCGACCGTACACGTCGAGGGTGGCCAGATTGCCGATGATCTCGTCGGCCCGGCGCAGCCGGCGCGACAGCTCGCCCATCACGTTGAGCGCGGTCCGAGGGCTCTTCTGGATGTGCTCTTCGAACTGGTCCCGCTTGAGGACGAGGACGGTGGAGTCTTCGCTCGCGATGACGTTGGCCGAGCGCGGCAGGTGGTCCAGCAGCGACATCTCGCCGAAGAACTCTCCCGCCTTGAGTAGGGTCAAGATGACCTCTCTTCCGTTGTCGCCCAAGATCACGACCTTCACCCGGCCCCGAGCGATGACGAACAGCGAGTCACCGGGCTCCGATTGGGTGACGATGTGGGCGTCCTTGGGGACGTTCTTCTCTTGAAGGAGATCCGCGATCCGCTCCAACTCCTCGGTGTCCACCTCTCGGAACAAGGAGACCTTCTGCAGAAGCTCGACGTGCGGCGACATGTCCGACTTATTCCAATGAAGCGCTCACCCGTCAACATCGCCCCATCGTGACAATCGGGCGTCGTAGCGTTGCCTTTCCGCCGAGGGCCCCTCCAGCTTCGCAAATTCTCGAGCCCACGCCTGCTGTTCAGTGGGAGGGGGAGAGGTCAGATCCAAGCGCCATTCGAGGACCAAATCGCCCCTTCCCCCCTCCCGCTTCGGCATGCCGCGCCCGGACAGCCGGCGCGGTCGGGCGGGATCGAAGCCGGGCTCGATCTCGACCGTCTCGACGCCCTCCAGCGTCGGAACTCTGAAGCGCGCCCCGAGCACGACCTCCGACAGACGGACCGGGACCTCGACCGACAGGTCGTCGCCGACGCGCTTCAGCCACCCCTCTTGGGGGTCGCTCTCGACGTGGACGATGAGGGAGTGGGTTCGTAGCGATGGTGGTCGGGCGTAAGGCGTCGTATAGACGCG